>NZ_JAMYUQ010000007.1:0-357773 GCF_040323095.1 Mesorhizobium sp. M0058 | reverse complement strand
CAACCCGAGCGTCATCGTCAACATCGTCGACGGCGCGCTCAGCGACACCGACAACAACTCGAACGTCACCTTCACCTTCTCGGAGAAGGTCAGCGACGCGACGTTTGCCGGTCTGGCAAGCGGCGCCGGCATCACGGTGGCGGGCGGCACGCTGTCGGCTCTCACCTGGAACGCCGGGCATACCGCGGCGACGGCGACGTTCACGGCGACCGACGCCAGCGAGACGGCGGGCTCGGTGACGGTTGACGCCGGCTACACCGACGTGGCGGGCAATCTGGGCACCAGCGGGACGGACACGGTCACCATCGACACGCTCAACCCGAGCGTCATCGTCAACATCGTCGACGGCGCGCTCAGCGACACCGACAACAACTCGAACGTCACCTTCACCTTCTCGGAGGCGCCAGGCGCCAGCTTCACGGTAGGCGACATCACGCCGACGAATGGCACGATCACCGGCTTCACACAGGATACCGCGACCACTTACCACGCCACCTTCACGGCGACCGACGGGGTTTCTGCGACGGGGTCAGTATCGGTGGCGGCTGGCAGCTACACCGACCCTGCCGGCAACACCGGCGCTGCCGGCTCCGACACGGTCACCATCGATACCGGCGGCGATACCACAAAACCGTTCGTCGTATCACCAGCCACCGTCACTAAGGCACCCACAAATAACGATAGAACTGTTGTTCTCACGTTCAGTGAAGCTTTGACAGCAGGTACATTTACCGCCGCAGATTTGCAGGTCGTAGGTGGAACGATTTTCTCAGTGACTGCGAACGCCACCCAAACCCAATTTACAGTAGTTGTGACAGGCGTGGGCAACTCCGGCTCGGGAACTCACTCGATTACGGTACTCGCAAACGGCTATACCGACGTTGCCGGAAACCCAGGCCTAGGCTCAAATGCAATTCCCATAAATAATCCCGGAAACCAAAGCTTTCCCGCCGGCGTCTCCGGCGAGCCCATCAATCTCGCCCTGACCGATCCGTCACAGCAAGGCGCGCTCATCACCGTCACAGTGAAGGACGTGCCTTCGGGCTGGAGCATCGATGGCGCAACCGACAACGCCGACGGCAGCTGGACGGTTGTGACCAGCGACCTGCACGGCCTGACCGTCACCACGCCGGCCAGTTTCACCGGAGCAGCCGTGCTCGACGTCCAGATGACCTGGATCAACGTCGACGGCACCGTGGGCACCGCGTCGGTTGCCGACAATGTCGAGGCCTACGCTCCGGGCTCGCCGATCTTTGCCTGGTCCGGCGACGACGTGCTGACCGGCTCCAGCGGAAACGATCTCTTCGTCTTCTCGCAGCCGATCGGCAACGACACGGTGCACAGCTTCGACGCTGCGGCCGACCAGATCGACCTCATCGGGTACAACGGATTGGCAAGCTTCGCCGACGTCCAGGCGCATATGGTCGACGACGCCAACGGCAACGCGGTGATAGCGCTCGGCGACGGGCAGTCGATCACGCTTGATGGCGTGCACTCAAGCGCACTCACCGGAAGTAATTTCGTCTTCGACCAGACGCCGGTGGTCAACAATTCAGGCACCATGACGATCGGCGACGGCGCTCTGCTGCCGCTGAGCGGCATTATCAACAACAGCGGCCTCATCACGCTCGACTCGATGGGCGGCGATACGCTGCTGCAGGTCATCCAGCATGGCGTGACCCTGCAGGGTGGCGGGCAGATCCTGCTGTCCGACAGCACCGCCAACGTCATCTCCGGCACGGGGCCGGGCGTCACCCTGGTCAATGTCGACAACACGATCTCGGGGGCCGGCCAGCTGGGCGGCGGGATGCTCAGCCTCGACAACAGCGGCACCATCATCGCCACCGGCTCGAATGCGCTGGTCATCGACACCGGGGGCAGCGTCGTCGTCAATTCGGGAACGCTGGAGGCAACCGGCTCCGGCGGCCTTACGATCACCGGCGGGCTGGCGAATTCCGGCATGATCTGGGCCAATGGCGGTAACATTGACATCAACGGCCAGGTCACTGGCGACGGCGATGCCACGATCGGCAACCTGTCGAAGCTGGAGTTCGGCGCGGCCTCTTCAACCGACGTCACGTTCGCGGCGAATGCTGCCTGCACATTGCAGCTGGACGATTCCTTCGATTTCAGCGGAAGCATCGCCGGCATCACCAATGACGACAAGGTGAACCTCGAAGACATCCTGTTCGGCACCGGAACGTCCGCTGCCTATCAGGCGGACCTCGACGGCACCGGAGGAACGTTGACCGTCACGGACGGCACGCACAACGCCACGCTCCACCTGCTCGGCGTCTACGATGCCCACAGCTTCACACTTGCCGACGACGGCACCGGCAGCACGGTGGTGCAAGTGAGCGACTTTGTGATGTGAACCAAAAGGAGAGCCGCGCGGATAGGCGCGGCTCTCCTCATGCTGCCGGTTCCTGATTCAGCTTACGAATTAAGGTTTACGGCAGGAAGAGGAAGGGATCACGTGGCCGGTTGGACGATCAGGAGTAGTATCGGTTCCGGGCGTGGACAGGGGGGGCGGTTTTCCGCTGGGTAGTTGAGTCTCGACAACAAATCCAAGATTGTGAAGGACGCGCTTCGCGCATGCCGCCGCTATTTTCTCGTTGCGGCGGCATTCAGCCTGGCGATCAATCTGCTCTATCTCGCGTCCCCACTTTACATGCTGCAGATCTACGACCGGGTCGTCACCAGCGGCAGCGAAACCACGCTGGTGATGCTGACCCTTGTGTTGCTGGCGGCCTTCCTTTCGCTGGCCGGCCTCGATCTGGTGCGCGCCTGGGTCCTGACGCGTGCCAGCGCGCGGCTCGACCGGCTGCTGTCGGCAAAGATCCTCGCCGCGTCGGTCGAAACCCCATCGCCGGGCTCCTCGCAAAGCCAGCCGATCCGCGATTTCGATACGTTCAGGCAGGTGATCACCGGCAGCGGCATCCATGCCCTGTTCGACCTGCCATGGTCACCCATCTACATCGGCATCATCTTCCTGCTGCATCCGTGGCTCGGTTTCTTCGCGCTGGGCTGCTCGCTGCTCTTGATCGCCATGGCCGTGCTCAACGAGTATCTCGTGCGTTCGCCGCTGAAGCAGGCCAACGACCTGGCGACGACCAACTACAACTTTACCGAAATGAGCCTCAGAAACTCGGAAGTCGTTCGCGCCATGGGGATGATCGACGGTCTCATCCGCCGCTGGGGGCGCGACCGTAACTTGGCGCTGCGGCGCCAAGCGGAGGCAAGCGATCGCGCCGCCCTGATGTCCGGCCTGATCCGGTTCCTGCGGCTCACCATGCAGTCGCTGATCCTCGGCTTCGGCGCCTATCTGGTGATCGAGCGGCAGATCACCGGCGGCACCATGTTTGCGGCGAGCCTCTTGCTGGGCCGGGGGCTACAGCCGGTCGAGCAGATCGTCGGCCTTTGGCGCAGCCTGATCCTGGCCCGGGCGGCGTTGGCAAGGGTCGAGAAGCTGGTCGACGGGGGGGCGCTCAACGAAAGATCTTTCAACCTGCCGAAGCCCACCGGCAAGATTTCGGTCGAGCAGGTCAGCTTTGCAATTGCCAGCCAGCAGAAAGTGCTTCTCCGCGACGTATCATTCCGGCTGGACGCAGGCGAGGCGCTGGGAATCGTCGGCCCTTCCGGCGCCGGCAAGTCGACGCTGGCGCGTCATCTCGCGGGCGTCATGCAACCCAGCCGCGGCACCGTCAGGCTGGACGGGGCCGACCTGTCGCAGTGGGGGCACGACGCGCTCGGCGACCACATCGGCTACCTGCCGCAGGATATCGAACTCTTCGCCGATACGGTCGCCGCCAACATCGGCCGCTTCAAGACCAATGTCGACCAGGAGGTGATAGCCGCCGCGCGGCTCGCCGGCGTTCACGAGATGATCATTCGGCTGCCGCAGGGCTACAAGACCCAGATCGGCGAAGGCGGCGCAGTGCTGTCGGGAGGATATCGGCAGCGGATTGCTCTTGCTCGTGCGGTATTCGGGACGCCGAACCTGATCATTCTCGACGAGCCGAGCTCCAATCTCGACGCCGATGGCGACCGCGCGCTGAGCGAGTGCGCGATCGAGCTCAAGCGCCGCGGCAGCACAGTGATCATCGTATCGCACCGGCCTTCGACCTTGGCCAATGTCGACAAGATCCTTCTGTTGCGCGATGGCGCCGTCGAGGCCTTCGGCATGAGAAACGAGATCGTGGCGCTGCTCAACCAGCGCGCGGCTCCAATGGCGGTGGCAACCCAATGAGCTGTGGCCGGAGAGATCGATGAGCGACGGCGCCCTCACCTACCGGAGCCTGTCCGGCGAAACCGGTATCCTGGCCCCGGATTCGATCCGGGTGCCGGCCTCTGTCGGCCTGCTGATCATCATTGCCTTCTTCGGTATCTTCGGCGGCTGGGCGGCTTTTGCCCCGCTGAACGGCGCCGTGCTCGCCGACGCCATCGTCAAGGTGGAAGGCAATCGAAAGAGCGTACAGCATTTCGACGGCGGCACGGTGAAGGAGATCCGCGTCAAGGATGGCGACATCGTCAAGGCAGGCGATGTGCTGGTGGTGCTCGACGACACGCACGCCCGTTCCGAATTCAACCTCTATTCGCAGCAATATGCGTTGTTGCGCGCTACCGATGCCCGCATTCGTGCAGAGCTCGACGGCCATGAGGCAGTCGCCTTTCCGAAGGACATCACCGCTGAGCACCAGGCCTATCTGCAGGACGCGATGACCAACCAAATTGCCGACCTCGGGAGCCAGCGCGCCTCGATGGCCGGTGCCAAGCAGATCCTGCAGAAACGGATAGCCGAACTCGACGAGCAGATCGATGGAAAGCAGGCGCGCGTCGAATCTTTTCGTGCGCAGCTCAAGTCGACAATTGATGAAAAGGCAGGCCTCAACAAGTTGCTGAAGGCCGGCCTGACAACGCGCACGCGTGTCCTGGAGCTCGACCGCTCCGCCTCCGACCTGCAGGGCCTGATCGACCAGACTCTCGGCGATATAGCCGGAAACCGCCAGAGTAAGGCCGAGCTTGAAAGCCAGATTGCGCAGCTCACCAACGAGCGCCGCGCAAAACTCTCAACCATGCTGATCGACGCCCAGTCCAACCTCGCCGACCTGGTACCGAAAATGTTCGCCGCGCAGGCCACGGTCGACCGCGCCGAAGTGCGGGCGCCCTATGACGGCCAGGTGATGAATCTCACCGTTTTCTCGACCGGCGCGATCGTCGCCCCCGGCCAGACCATCCTCGACATCGTGCCGACTAGGAATTCGTTGATCGTTCAGGCGCAGGTGAAGGTCGAGGACATATCCAGCCTGCGCGCCGACATGACGGCCGAGGTCCGCTTCACGTCCTACAAGCAGCGTTCGATACCGGTCATTCATGGACGGATCACCCGCATTTCGGCGGATCGCGTCACCGACAGCAAGACCGGGCTTCCCTACTATCTTGCCGACGTAGCGGTCGATCCCGCGGAATTGGCCGGGGCCCCACAGATTGCGCTTTATCCGGGCATGCCGGCGTCAGTCATGATCCTCACCGAGGAACGCACCGCACTGGACTACATTTTAGGCCCCCTGGTTGTGTCGTTCCACTCCGCGTTTCGCCAGAAGTAACGAGCTTCGCGCCCAACATATTCGCGTTTTTTCAATTTGCGGACGCGGTCCAAGGTAGGTGGCGAGACCCATCTTATTCGATCGTCTGCGCCATCTCCAAGGCGGCCCAACCCATCCGGGAGCTTATTTCGATTTCTGGCGATTACGGTTGGGGTAGTTCCATGTTGCACGAACTTTCCGGCTCTGTGTCGCTTAAATCCTTTCTTTCCGGGCATGTCTCGGCCCATTCCTTGCTGTCCCTCCAACATGGCTGCAACACAAATTGATATGTTTGTTCGTGTATGTTCGTCCGATCGGCCTCCTCGTCACGGCAGGCATCGTTGATCTGACCAACTACGATCGCGCTGCCAACTACGGCGCGATGCTCTGGATGACCGCGAAGGTCCAGAGCCCAGAAGGCGAGCAAGCCCAACGATTATGGACTGAGAAGGGTAGCCAGGCGTTCGATACTGAAGGGCATGACGAGCGGATGGGACGGCGAACTTACCCACAGTTGGCGCGAGCAGCGGCCGGCACGAAGCCCGAACAGCAGACTTCTCCGGTGCGCCAGCGCCGACGCCGCAGTCAAACGCCCGCGCAGGAAGCTTTCGTCGCTACCGCGCGCACGTTCGTAGAACCAGCGTGACTGACGTTGCATACCGCCCGCCGGGCGCGCCCAGATCGACCCGAAAGCTCCTGCATCCGTCGGTGGAAGCGATGATTGGACGAGAAGTCGGCCATGTCGACCTCGTTCTGATTGTTGGCCGACTGGGAGACGCGCGGCGCGATCTCCCCGGTGTCACCATCGTCCAGAATCTCGATAATCTTGAGCGGCACTTGGAGGCGGCTCGCGTCCACATCCTCCTTGCGCCACGCGCGGAAGATCGAACCGGTCGTCTGCCGCGCAATCACGCTGATCAGCAATGGCAAGACCTACGTCGAGCCCACAACCACCGCGTCCGTTTCCGCGGTCTGGGCGAGGAGCTGGGACATGGACGAAGGTTTGCTATCTAAGAATTCGATGACTGCTAAGGCACTGAAGCGCAAAAATCGCGATCGTGGTTACCCGGTGGGCAGGCCATTGGAACCAGTTCGCGAATTCGGCGTTGCGAGCGGATGATCAGAAGTTTCGCTTACGCTCTTATCCTCGTCCAGGTATCCATGGCGACCGCGCTGGCTACACAGGTATTCCTGTCGACCGCCGAGGAAGCCCGTAGCTCAGAACTCTCGCTGGCGCCGGCGCCAGGCGAAGAGGGATGCGCCAAGGCGATGTGGCCCAATATTCCGGAACGATGTCTGCAACGAGTCGAGCCGAAGGTGGTGACGCTCGTGCTCACCCAAAACAACTAATGGCGCATGGCGCTTTCTGATATGCAGCTGCCATGCGCCGCTGGCTGCGCTGCCGCAGGACCACCAACGCTCCGTTAAGCCTCGCTCAATCTCTGCAAGCTATCTTGTTGCCAATTTGTCGAGGGTGACATGAAGCGCAAGTCGATAATGCTCTTTGCCTTCCCAGCTCTGATCCTGCTGATCTTGGCAGGGGAGCGCATGGCGACTTTCTTGCTGGGAGCATATCCGGCCAGTCCCACAATGTGGCGGTTTTGGCTTGAACTAAGGCCGCTGTCGACGATGTTCTGGCAACAGGTCGATCTTTATCTCGGGTCGTCGATGGTCCTTGATGCCTTGATGCTGGCCGCCGCGTCGATCGTTTGCTGGATGGCGTGCCGCACAAGAAGGTCGGCCGCGTTCTTCTTCCTTGCCAACCACGTCGCCCTGCTTTTCGCCGGGTTGATGATCGCTGTCACCAGCCATTCCGAAACAGCCAGCACGATCGCCTCTTTCACGGTACCCGGCGGCCTTCCGTTCCAACTTACGGTCGATTTCACCTTGAACAACAGTCTTGTGCTGTTTCTGGGCGTGACGGCATGCGCCTACTGCCATGTCATCTTCCTCAGCGAAACCCGACAGCGGTCCGAAGCGCTGGCCGCTAGGCTCGTTGCTCTGCAGCGAGATCTCTAGGATAGCCCCACCTTTTTCCGGCGTTAGTTGATCTTCCGGTAGTAAACCTTGCCGTCGGCCTGCTCTATGCGCTGGTAGTCGGGGCTGGGGGCAGGCGCTGCAGCTGCAATCCTCCTTTTGGGCGGACGCGGTGTATCGACGACGCTGGGCTCGGTCGCGTCTTCACCATCGAGAACAGCAGGCGCCTCCGCCATGCTGCTGGTCGTGTCGACGGAAGGTTCCGCTGCGCTCGACGTGATTTCGTCATGGACAATAGGCTGGTTCTGTTCCAGCCGGGCTATGCTCCGGTTGATTTCGCCAAAGCTGCTCTGCAGTTGAGTGTCCAGTTTTTCAAATCGGCTCTGAAAACCGTTGTTGACCGTGTCCAGCCGGCCCCCGATTCGTTGTTCAAACGTCCCGAGTTGTTCCAGGCGCCCTTCCAGAAAGCGCATATCGCTGATGCCGCGGTAGAGATAGACTGCGGCTATTATGTTCACCAAGGTGAGCAGGGACGTGCCGATGATGACGGCGCCGACAATGCTTCTGTCGCTCGGTTTCACAACGGCAGCTTGCTCTCCAATGTGGGTTGCTGTCCCAATCTCGATTGCCGGCATGTCCGGTTCGCTGATCATCGTCATTGAACCACCACCTTTGCGCCGATCGCGACGCGCCTGAAGAGATCGATCACATCGGTGTTGGTAAGGCGAAAACACCCCGATGTTCCATCGAAGCCAACACCCTTGGGATCGTTGGTTCCGTGTATCCGATAGAGCGTGTCACGCCCGTTCCGAAGCAGATAGAGCGCCCTGGCGCCGAGTGGATTGTAAGGACCGGCAGGCACCATTTGCGGCAGGTCCGGCTGGCGGGCGCGCATTTCGCGGGGTGGGTGCCATTCCGGCCATTCGGTCTTCGCCCCCACCTTGACTACCCCGGTCCAGCCAAATCCGTCGCGTCCGACGCTGATCTGATAGCGAAGCGCCTGGCCTTGTCGGGTCACCAGATAAAGCGCTTTCTCGCCCTTGCGGATAACGATTGTTCCGGGCTGTTCGGTCGTCTCGAAGGCGACAGTCTTGCGCAGGCTGGGCCCCATTGCCGGCAGCGGCGGCCGATCCGAAAGTGCCGATCGCGCGCTGGCAAAATCCTGGACCGACATCGCCAGCGCCATGCCCATGGCGCAGACCAACCCAAGGACGATCCGATACCTATTTGGCAGCAGCGTCATCGAGCCGCTCTTTGAACATCCGCTTCAGGTCCTTGTTGAAGCGCGCACGCCCATCCACCTCGGCAGGCAGGATAGCACGGTTCAACGCATCGGTCAGAAGCGCATTGTCCAGCGCGACCGACTTGATGTGCGGCGCCTTGAAGATCTTTTCCAGCTCGCTGCGCGAAAAGTGGTTGCCGAACCATTTGCGCTTGTGCTTGTTGGCCACCAGCGTGATGCTGACAGCATTACCACGCAACTCACGGATCTTCTTGTAGAGCCGTTTGCCTTGCCGCAGCGAGGCGACGTTGAGTTCGAAGACGATGAAGATCTCATCGCTCGTCGACAGCACGGAATTGTGCCAAGGCGTCTCGATGTTCGGCAGGTCGATGACGATGTCGTCAAACCGGTAGGCGACGAGGTCCAGCAGCCGGAAGACAAAATCACTGCCCTGCGGTTCAAAAGGCAATTGCGGCCTCTCGAAGGAATAGAGCGTCAGCCCGGACGGGCGCGAGAGCTTGATGACATCCATCAGCTCGACGTCGAGCCTCTCCGGCTGGCCGATGATGCCGCCGAGGTCGAACTGGTTGAACTGGTTGAGATAGGCGCCGCAATTGGCGCTCTGGAAATCTAGGTCGACCAGACAAGTGGAAGCCGCCCGCTCTTTCGACTTCGATGACAGGAACTCGGCCGCCGAGAGAGCGAGCGTCGTCGCGCCGGCGCCGCCGCTCGCACTGATGAAGGTGATGATACGGCTTTTGGTTCCCTGGTTGCCGGTGTCGTGGAAGGTCACCGCATTGAGCAGTTCCTTGCCGTCGAGCGGCTTGTGCAGCCAGTCCGAAGCGTTCATGCGCACCAGCACACGCGTCTGCTCCGACGACAGTTCGTCCGAGACCGCGATCAGCGGCACGGTTGCCCAAAGGGCGCGCACTTCGACGATGCCCGGCCTGCCGAGCAACTCGCCATTGCCGAGGTCGAGGATGACGATGCCGGGGCGCGTGTCCGCGGGCGGACCCCTGAGGAAGTCGCCGGTCTCGGAAATCCTGATGTCGTAGATCGCCAGCGCGTCGAGCCGCGTCGCCACATCGCGCTTGAAATTCGCATCCGACGAGAACAGCGCCACCTGCTTTCGCTTAGTCGGTGTAACCTTGGTGTTGATGGCGTTCATGGTGTCCACGTGCTCTTCATGTCTTCGCCCGTGACCGTGCTCAGCATGGAGGGCATGGTGATGTTTCCGAATCCGAGCAGTCCGGCCAGGAAGAAGAATTGGAAGGGATGATTTTTGATGCTTACGGTGATCGTCGGCACCGGCCCGCTGGGCCGCGTCCAGTAGCCAAGGCCGGAGGCGGCGTATTCGATCCGCACCTCTGACTTTTCCAGCATCGGCAGAAAGTCATGCATTCCGGCACGGTTGGCGGTGCCGTCATAGATCGCGTCGAACGCGACCTGGCTCGCGTTGACGGGGTTGCACAAGCCGCCTCCGATACTGCAGCAAGCGACACCTGCTGTGCTCGCAGCGCAGACATAGTCATACGTGCCGGCCGGGACCGCGGTGCCGACCTTGGTGATATCGCTCTGCGTCAGCGTCTCAGATGGAAGCCCGATGGCGACAGGAGTAAAAATCTGCGCGAGTCTTGCGCCGGCTTGCACAGCTTTGTTTCCAGCGTTCCATTGGTAAAAGGCGTAGCCGAAATCGACGAAACCGAGCAGAAGCGTCAACAGCAATGGCAGGGCGATGGCCATTTCGACCATCGTAGCGCCAGACTGCTCAGCGCAGAACCTTCGGTCTTTCATCACCATCCGAAGACGCGCTCCTGATGCGATACTTTGATGTCGATGCTTCCAAAGCCCAGATAATCCCAGAACACCATGCCGTTGTATGGCAAAGTGGTGCTGACCAGCACAACATCAACGTTGGCGCTATTACTTAGATAAAGTATGTTGCCACTGCCATCGGTCGCAGGAGTGGATGTCTTGGTGATCAAAACTGTCGGTGGAAGCCAGCCAGCTACTCTTGCGCTGCCGCCAACGACCGCGCCATTGGCAGCAAGGTTTTGGGCCTGACCCTTGCAAGTAGTCTCCCAATCGCTACTGCAGCGCGCCATGTAGCGGGCTGCATCCTCAACGCCTGCTGCAAGGAGCAGGCGCGTGTTCAAAACGTTGGAGAACTCGAACACACCGGCCGACAACAGCAAGACGAGTGGTACGGTGATCGCGACTTCCACCAAGGCGGCGCCCCTTTCGTCGCCTTGGAACCGCCGGATGATTTGGCCAAGCTTGGTCATGTCGGCTCTACCGATACAACTGGGCTTCATTGCGGAATGCTTTGTCGACAAGGGTGTTGTTGGCGAAGCCGCCATCGACGTCGACGATCTCCAGGCTGATAGGTTTTTCGGCGCCGGTACTTTCCGGATTGTCCTCGTCGTTGGGATTCACCTTCTGGATCGGGTTGTTTAGGAAGACGCTGGCATAGCCATCCGGCCGGACTGCGGTGTGCCCGTTCAGCTTCGCCTGGTTCGCCTTGCAATCGATGATGGCCATGTTCATCAGCCGGCGGCTCGGATCTGCCTTGGTGAGGTCTCCCTTGTAGCAGGAAGGCGTTCCCACTTCGTTTGAAGGCCCTTTCGACTTGTCGGCCACGATCCCGGCAGTGATTTCATACATGTAGACGTCATACCTGGACGCGGGAACGCTACGCTTGAGCGGGTCAGTCTTCGCCGGGAGGTTCGGATAGGCAGCGTTCTTGTGGTTGGCGGCCCAGTAGGCAGTCCAGAACGAATTCGCTGCGATCGGCAGCGTCATGCCCTTAGCCGAGTCATAGCCGCTGCCAACCGGCAGAGGCACTGCGGAACCATCTGTCGCGACATCAAACTTGTTGCAATTGCTGTTCTTGCTGGCTCCCTTGCGTACATTGCTCGCCGGGCGGTAGCCAAGGTCTTTGTTATTTTTCAAAGATCCCTGATAGAGATCGAAGCGGACGTTAAGGCCAGTGTTGACCTGTCCCAAGGTGACGCCGGTTTTGGATGTCAGCGAAGTGCGACTGTAGCAGGTACCTGCGGATCCCCTGGCCATTCCGTCCTGTACCGACGTCAAACCGTTGTCCAGCAGGCCAAAGTTGCCTGGGCCGGGGTTGCTGTCGACTTTGAGAATACGAAATTCACGGCTGTAAGTATCGCCCGATGCAAAGGCCTGTTGGATCGTCTTACTAGTCAACGGGTCGGACGTCTCGAACGGGTTGCACATGAAGATCGGCACGGTTTCGCAGATCGACTGAACGAACCCGGCCACGGCCTGTGGCTGGATATCGATGGTGTCCTTGCTGCCGATAAAGCTGGCGGGGAAGATCGTTTCAAAGGCACCGGCGCCATCGGCAAGTCCGGAAGCGTTCACCGTCACCAGGGAAAATGATACCGCCTTGGGATCGGTGCTTGCCCAGTTGACGCCATTCGCGTCAACGCCGTCGGCGCCCAATGCTATGCTGTCGCTCGCGGGTATACCGGTCAGGTAGGTAATGGTCACGTCAGACAAAGCAAGTGTGTGATCGCCTGACGTCGAAAACTTGGTCGTCTGGCTGGTCAGAAGGGTCGTTTTCGCCAGATTGGCCCGGGTGATCGAATCCGATTTGCCATCCAGCTCCGCGGCTGTCGCAAGCGCAAGCGCATCGACACCCTTCTGCAGATCGTTGTGAAGCCCGTTGGCCCGGCTCATATCGATGGCAAGCAACGCGAAGCCGATAAGCACCGGCAACATAATCGCCACCAGGATCATCGCTATGCCGCGTTGATCGTTCCAGAACGCCCTAATGGTCCCCAACATGACCCTACTCTCTGCTTCCTTGCACCAGGCCCCTCGCTCACCCGGCGCATTGCGACCGCATCCTTCTGTTCAATTCGCTCCGTTGTTCACCGCCCCGCCGACATTGACCGTGATCGCAGGCGGCGGCGGTGGTGGCGGCGGAAATTTGTAGCCCTGGGCAACAGCGGCAGCCCGCCTGCCGTCGCCTTCGATGTGTGTGTTCTTCGAGTTTGGGTTGAACGGATCGACCGTCTGCGCCAGCGAATTGTATTTCTGTGTGTCGCCGGCGGCCAGGGTCACCGAATCGTAATGGTTCAGATAGTCGGCGGCGCAGCTTGACAGCGCGCCGGCACACAAGAGGAGGATCAGGACGCTATTTCTTGACATAGAGCATCTTGTCCTTCGATTTGAAGTCCAGCATGTGGCCATAGGGTCCGGTCACGCCGTCGCCCGTTTCGTATTTGCGGATCATATCCTTGTTCACCTCCAGCTGACCGAGCACGAAGAATTCCGGATCGTTGGCCGGCCGTGTCTTGTCGAACGGGGTCGCCAGTTGTTCGCCGGGTTTCACCGGCCGCACGACGTGCGGCGTGACGATGACGACCAGTTCGGTCTCTTCCTTCTGGTTGCTCGAATTTCGGAACAGCGTCCCGATGACCGGCACCTGACCGAGCCATGGCACCTGGTTCTGCAGCTTGGTGGTCTTGCTGGACAACAGCCCGCCGACCGCGAAGCTCTGGCCGTCGCGCAATTCGACGACGGTATCAAGCTTGCGGTTGGTGAAGATCGGGTCGCCGGCGGTGGTGAAGCCGGTGAGGTCGCTCACTTCCGGCGCCAGCTTCATATGGATCTTGCCGTCGTCGAGTACGACCGGCGTGAACAGCAGATTGACGCCGAATTGCTTGTACGTGATGGTTATCTGGCCATCGGTGCCGATAACACGGATGGGCACTTCGCCGCCGGCATTGAAGCTGGCCGGCTCGCCCGAAAGCGTCGTAAGGTTGGGCTCAGCCAGCGTGCGTACCACACCCTTGGCCTCGAGTGCTTCGATAATCAGGTCCACCTTGATGTTGCTGTCGATAACCCGGGTGATCAAAGCCGCAAATGGATTGCTGCCCGACAAGAGGCCGCTGAGCAGATCGCCCGGGCCAAGCACCACGCCATCTTCGTCGGCGGCTGCAACACCCGTGCCTGTACGGGTTGTGCCGCTGCGATTCGTGCTCCTTATTGAAACACCAAGATCCCTACCGGCATTACGCTTGGCCTCAAGCACGCGAACCTCGAGATTGACCTGCTGGCTGTCGTCGACAATGACGGAATTTATAATGGCGTCGGGGCCATACTGCTGCGCCACCTCCAGGATTGACGCCAGCGTGGCTCCATCCTTGACGTGACCGCCGAGCCTGACCTTGCCGTTAATCGAGCCGATCTCGATGCGCGCCCGAGGCGCCACCTGACGGATCGCCTGCGCCATGTCGCTGACGTCGACACCGACTTCGATCTGGATGACGCCGAGCGAGCGCTTTTCCGGAGAGAAAAGATTGACGGTGGTGGTGCCGGCGCCTTTGCCGATGACATAAAGCGTCCGGTCGGTCATGGGCTGGGCATCGGCGATCTTCTCGTCGCCGACAACGATGTCGCCGAGATTGGCGCTCACCTGGAGCGTCACCGACTGTGACATCGGCAGGAAGATGCGATGGACGCTCGGGTTCGATACGTCGATGAACCGGTCGGCTGCTTCAGCCGCCGCAATCGACGTCAGCAGCGCAGCCAAACAGCACAGCGCGGCCGCCACTACCCTCATCCAAAACCCCTGCATACCCGTCTCCCAAACTGCTGCCGCCGGCAGCCCCGCTTCGCCGCGTCCCTTTATGGTTGTCGCGGCACATCATAGGATTCGAGCTTCACGCCGCGAAATACGCCCACTGTAACATTTTTCGGCGGTGCCGGCTCCAAATACTTGATAACTTCCTTGACGACTTCTTTTGATGCGGGTGCCGTCACTACGGCCGGAACCGGCTTGACTTTGCTCAACTGGTCGAGTTGGTTTCCCACCCTGTCCACGGCCTTTTCCAATCCGGCGATCTTGTCATCCGCGCGCTGGCGTTCGGCGGCGGCCGCGGCGTCGGCAGCGGCCTGTTTGTCAAGTTCGGCCTGCCTCTTCGCGACATCGTCCGGCGTCTCGCCGTTCAGATCGGAAAGCGTGACGCGTTCGGTCGCCTCGCCCTTGTTGGCGGCTGCCTGGCGCAGTGCAAGAGACAACTGCCCCGCACCGGCGGCCAGCGTCAGTCTCTGCGCGTCCTTTGTGGTGGCTTCGAGTGTCACCGACTTAACCACCGTCGGGTTGTCCTTGCTCACGTCAGCGACCTGGTCTACGGCGAGCACCTTCATGCTCTGCAGCAGAACGTCGACAAAACTCTTGTCCATGCCGTCATCGCCGCGCACCGAGCGCGTCAGCAGCACATCAACCCGGTCACCCGGGAAGACGAAGCCGGCGACGCCAAGCACGTCGTTGACGCGGATGGATACGGCCTTCATGCCTTCACCCAGCACCGCCGAAAGTGTGGCGCGCTGGCCTGGACCGGTGATCTTGGTGGCGAGCACCGGCTCGTTGGCGCTGATAGCCTGCAGCGCCTGCCTTGCGCCGTTGCCGGCCATCGCGTCCTTGGTGGTCTTGAACGCGCCTGCTGGTATTGCGCCGGCCGGCCACGGGATCTCGCGCAGCTTGTCCGCATCCAGCGTGTCGCCGAATTTCAGCGGCATTGCCGCAACGACGACCGTACTGGTCTGTGCTCCATTGGATTGCGCCATCGCAGTGCGCTGGCTCGCCAGCCAAAAATTGGCAAGCACAACCGCAAGTACGCCGAACACGCCGGCGAGGACAATCATGATAAGAGTATTGGCGCGCATCTCTCCACCCCAAAATCGCCCCCCAGGACGATGCTAGTTTCTTCCTGATGCAGAAAAAACCCGGGTCGAGATCGATCCCGACCCGGGAGTTCACTTCATATCACGGCGTGCAATCGCCACCAGTGGCGCCGGTAGCCGTGACGCCCTTGCCGTCGAGATTGGCGCAAAGGCCTGTAAACTGATCACCGACCCAGCCGCCGATGGCCAGGATCGCCAGCAGCGAGGCCGCAGCGATAATGCCGACCAAGATAGAATATTCGACCATAGCAGCGCCGTTTTCGTCGTCGCGGAACTGCCGGGTCATCGTCATGAGCTTCTTCATGTCAATTTCTCCCCTTGGAGGTTTGAACCCGACGAGACAGAGCCAAGGATGAACTCCATACCCAAGCATCCCCCGTCACCTCAATCCTAAGGCTCGCGAAAAAGCAGAGTCAAACGGGATTAACAATTCCTTAACCTTCCAATACCTATGCTCGCGAGTTCAAGGGCGACTTGAATCCTTACAAGAGCTTGATTCTGCTGATTTTTCAACCCTCCTTAACCATTCGTTCACAATTTGGCCGCAGCCAAGGCAGAACGATAGAAATATTAGCATACCTGCATATTCCTTTATATCTAAGGGTTTACGGAGATTTTTCACCCAGCATCTCATTTGTTGCGGCATGAAAGGTTCCGTGAGGTGGAAGTTGGGGTAGAGGGTTAAGCGGGCGGATCGAAATAAAACGATATTTTTCTGGCGTCCTCCTTAACTATGTTGAAAGCATTGGCCTCACGTGAGCCCCTCCAGCGCTTGTGCCTCGCTTGGTTAACGTTTAGTTTCCGCTAATAAGGGGCTAGCGGGGTATAAGGGATTATGCTGGGGCGGTTTATCAAGGGACCAAGCGAGCAGCAGGTCGCGACAAGAGCCGAGCAGCCGGCGGTGCTGCCTGTCGCTCCGGCCCTTTCGCCGACCGCTGATATTGAATCGCGCGGCGACGATTTCCTGACGCTCAAGGTCGAGCTTCATCGCCACCTGATCGATCGCTTCAATCTGACCGCCCTTGAAAATGCCTCCAAGGATGAAATCCTCAATGAGATCCGGCCGATCGTGCGTGAGTTCGTTCGCGGTCGAAACGTGCCGCTGAATGCCCGCGAGCTCGATCAACTGACCATCGACACGGCCGACGAGATGCTGGGGCTCGGTCCGATCGAGCCGCTGCTCAAGGACGATTCCATCACGGATATAATGATCAATACACACAAGCGTGTCTTCATCGAGCGGCGCGGCATGATCGAAGAGACGGCAATCCGATTTCGTGACGAGGCGCATCTGCTGCGCGTCATCAACAAGATCGTCTCCAATATCGGCCGCCGGGTCGATGAATCGTCGCCAATGGTTGACGCGCGCCTGGACGACGGCTCGCGCGTCAACATCGCGGTGCGGCCGATCTCGGTAGACGGTCCGCTGGTTTCAATCCGCAAATTCTCGAAGAATCCGTATTCGCTCGAACGACTGATGACGCTCAATTCAATCAAGCAGCCGATGATCGATCTGCTGCGGATTGCCGTTCAGGCGCGCAAGTCGATTCTGGTTTCGGGTGGCACCGGCAGCGGCAAGACGACGTTGCTTAACGCGCTGTCGAGCTACATTCCTTCCAGGGAACGCCTGATCACCATCGAGGACGCGGCGGAACTGCAATTGCAGCAACCGCATGTCGGGCGACTGGAAACCCGCCCGCCCAGTGTCGAGGGCAAGGGCGAGGTGCGCCAGCGCGAATTGGTCAAGAACGCGCTGCGCATGCGGCCCGATCGCATCATCGTCGGCGAGGTTCGTGGCGAGGAGGCCTTCGACATGCTGCAGGCGATGAACACCGGCCATGAAGGGTCGATGACCACTATTCACGCAAACACCCCGCGCGACGCGATATCGCGTCTGGAGCAGATGGTCGGCATGGCCGGCATGCCGATGACGCACGATTCCATTCGAGCGCAGATTGCTTCGGCCATCGACATTATCGTGCAGACGCAACGGCTCGCCGATGGAGGCAGGCGCGTAACGTCGATTTCCGAGATTACCGGCATGGAAGGCAATATCGTGCAGCTGCAGGAAATCTATCAATTCGTCCGCCGCGAGGTCGCGGCCGATGGCAAGATCATAGGTGATTTTCGCGCCACTGGCGTCCGGCCCCGGTTTGCAGCGGAAGCAGCGACGCTCGGCCATCATTTCACCAAGGACGCCTTCAATCCGCAGGTCGCCCTCTGATGCTGACCGGTCAGGGGCTGCTTTACTTCATCTATGTGCTTGCGGCGGCGTCGGTCATTCTCGCCGGCGAGGCTCTGTATCTTTCCTTTGCCGGTCGCCGTGCGGCAGCCGGGGCGATCAATCGTCGGTTGAAGAGATTGTCAGATGAAATTCCGGCTGAGCGGACTTTGCAAAACTTGCTGCGCGAGCGGGGACTGACGGAATCGGGGGACTTTCTTTTTGGCCTGGTAGGGCTGAATAGGCTCTATACCCAGTCCGGCATTACCGGAAATCCGCTGACATTCGGCGGGATGTTCGTCTGCGCTTCCTTGGCATTGGCGCTGCTGCTGTCATTCGTCTTGGGAAAGTCGTTCTTGCTCGCACTCGTCGTTTTTCTTGTTGTCGGGTTTGCGCTGCCCCTTCTCGTGCTTCGCCGGGCCCGCAGCAAGCGAATCCAGAAATTTGCGAAGCAACTCCCGAATGCACTCGACATGATCGTACGCTCGCTGCGCGCTGGACATCCGGCCTCAGTGGCAATTGGCCTTGTGGCGCGGGAAATGCCCGACCCCCTGGGAACCGAATTCGGAATCGTGTCCGACGAGATCACCTTTGGGCTCAGCATGGAACAGGCCGTGCGAAAACTGTCTCAGCGGGTAGGATTCGAGGGCCTCCACCTGCTTTCGATAGCGCTGTCAATTCAATCCAAGACCGGCGGCAATCTCACCGAAATACTGGCAAATCTCTCATCCGTGCTGCGTGAACGGCAAAAACTACGGATGAAAATCAGAGCGCTTTCGTCCGAGGGGCGAGTCTCGGCCTGGATCATCTCATTGTTTCCAATTGTGATGTTCTTGATCCTTCAGGTTACGGCTCCGTCTTATTATGGCAAAGTATGGCACGACCCGCTGATTGTCCCTGTTTTTGTTGGGTTTGGAGTGTGGGCCCTGTTGGGCGACTTCATCATGTATCGAATGGTCAATTTCGACTTCTGAGGAGCGAGCCATTAACCTGCTTTCCAACCCCAGCGACTTGGGCTTCATGGTCTCCATCGCCGTTTTCGTGGCGGCGGTGGCGCTTTTCCTGTTTGGCGCGCTTGTCTTCTTGCCGGCCCTGCAGACGCGAAAACTGGTCACGCAAAGCCTTGTAGGCGAAGGTGTGGTCGACGCCCGCTCGCTCGCGGGTCAGGAAGAACTGGCCAGGATTGCGGCGCAGCGACCTGTCGACGCATATTTTCGAACAATGGAAAAGGAGCGGCAGGAGCCCAGCGCGCTTGAAGCGAAGCTGTTTCGCGCCGGCTTCTATCAAGCGAGCGCTCCGTTGCTTTATACCCTGTCGCGGCTCGGCGCCGTGTGTGTCGGATTTTTGGCTGCCTACGCAATCCTGCCCCGGGTGTTGCCACCGCATTTACCCGGTTTCGTGGCTCTAGCCGGCTCCGCCTTGTTGGGGCTGGGGTGCATAGTGATCCCAGCCATTCTGCTCGATCGCTTCGAGAATGCTCAGAAGGAAACCTATCGTCGCGGGTTTCCAGATTTCATGGACATGATGATCACCTGCGCGGACGCCGGCATGAGCTTGGAAGCAGGGGTCGAGCGGGTCGGCGCGGAACTTGCCGCCACGCACAAATGGCTGGGTATTCAGTTGTCGATCATGAATCTGCAGCTGCGCGCCGGCAAGCCGTTGCGGGATGCGCTGCGCGAGCTCGCGGAACGCATCGGGCTTGAAGAGGCACGGGCTCTAGCCGTGCTGTTTAGGCAATCGGAAGAGCTTGGCACAAGCCTGACGGAGGCGCTGCGCGTCTACAGTGACGAAATGCGAGGCCAGAGAATCCTGACGGCAGAGGAGAAGGCCAACTCCTTGCCCGTCAAAATGATGATTCCGTTAGGGTTGTGCATCTTTCCTGTCGTGCTGATGGTCATCATGCTGCCGGTGATCATTCGCATGAAGGGCATTTTCTTCTAGTTGCGCATATGCTTTGGTCCTAATATGGGTCGGGGGACTCACGGGGAGATTGTATGAAAAGGCCAATTGCAGTCGTGGCCTGCCTGTTCATGGCGGCACTCGTCGGCTGCCAGACGAACGGGGCGGTCACCACCGACGGTGTCGTTCGCACCAACGAGCCTTCAAAAGGCGATGTGACTTCGTTTGGTGATGCGTTCGACGGACTGAAGACTGTCGGTGACGTCGAATATTATGCCTCGGACCAGGCCGTTGCCGAGGCCAAGAACCAGTTCCGGGCGGAAAATTACGGCAATGCCGGAGCGCTGTTCTACAAGGCGACGCAACTGGCACCCAACGATGGTGGCGCATGGATGGGCCTGGCCGCCTGCAGCGACCGCATCCACCGCTTCGACCTCGCCGACCGAGCCTACGCCCGAGCCTTCAAACTGGTTGGCGCGTCGCCCGAATATTACAACAATGTCGGCTATTCCTACCTGCTGCGCGGCAAGCTGCAGGACGCACGTGCGAATTTCCTCAAGGCCTATGAACTGGCGCCCAACGATCCGACCGTGGTCAACAATCTGAAGCTTCTGTCGTCCAGTGTGAAGAACGTCGAGCGGCAGTAGCATGCTGTTTTTTGGATCGGTACTGCTCAAGGCGCTCACCGTCCCGCTGCTCGCAAGAGTCGCCTGGCTCGATTTTACTACCCAGAAGATAGCCAATCGCGATGTACTGCTGCTGCTTGGCCTGGGCTTGGGGTCGCTTGCGCTTTTCTCGCTCTATTCGAGATCATGGTTTGGAATGGGGCTGAGCGCGGTTGCCGGGCTTCTGCTTTTTGTCATGCTTTTCCCGTTCTGGGGCCTGCGAAAGATCGGCGCCGGCGACGTCAAGCTGATGGCGGTTACGCCGTTCCTGATCGGCGGCGGCAATCTCGCCATGTTTTCAGTGTTGTTGCTGATCCTCGCCCTCGCCACCGCGGCGATCGTGAGAAACCCGCTTATGCTGCCGGCAGGCGCCTTCCGGCTCTTTGTCCAGCACTTGGACCGCAAGGGCGTCGTGCCGTTTGGCGTGCCGATTTCGGTCGCGGCAATCTGCACGATCGCGTTTGTGATCTACAAAAGTCTGGTGCTGGCGAGCAGCTCCGGAATCCTGGATCAGCTTAATTGAACCTCGGCAGTCCGCTCTGCTGCACGAAGCGCGCGCCGACGTAACCTTTGCTTAATGCCGAACTGGCAGTCTATCTGCCTATTGAGGGTGGGCTATGATACAGGATTACCGGTCGACAGTAGCCTGGTTGGCGGCTGGATTGATTGTTGGTGCCGTGGCGTTCCCGTTTGCGGCTGTTGTCAACAGACCGGCGACACTAACAATTATCAGCGCCGAACCGCCACCGCTCCCAATCATCAAAAAGACGTTCGTCCGAAAATGGCGCCGTACATAGGCGATCACTGGTGCCTGTCCCCAATACCGCGTACCGTCTGCAGCCAGACCGGATTGGACGGATCGCGCTCGATCTTGCGGCGCAGGCGGTTGATCTGGACGTCGATGGTGCGCTCGCCGACTTCCGAATCGTCACCGGCGAGTTCATAACGCGGCAATGGTTTCGCCGACCCGTGCGGCGAAGACCGCCAGGATCTCTTGCTAGCGGCCGCGCGCCCGCCGCCCCGCCTCAGTTCGCGCCTGCACAGCGTGCCATGCGTTCCCCAGCGCTCCTAACGACATTGGCACGATCATCGAAGGTTGCTTTAATGGCAGGTTCCAGATCGAAAAAAGGAAGAGAAGAAGAATCTGTGCGCTTTCTGCACACAGTCTCCCAAACTATCTGCTTTTGCAGGAGTCGCCTGGTGATGATCTGCCTCGGGAGCCGGCGATCGGCGCGGAGGCGACCATTCCTGGCAAAAAAATTTCCGGCTTCGCATGACCTTCCGCCGCAACACGGACAAGACGCTGCCGGCAAGGGGCTGAGCAATAAAAAGCCCGCCACCGTGAGGCAGCGGGTTCTCTTTCGGAAATGATGAGCTGCCTTTTACGGCCGGCCTTCATCGGGCGGGGTTGCGGATGCCTCTGGCCGGACATTCGACGTCATTGAAGCGAGGCACTCCTCCAGACGTTCCAGCCGCGCCTTCTGGCATCGCAGTGTGTGCGCGACGTCATGCAGCCTGGATTTACCCTGAGAGTTGGCGGCAGCGATCAAGTCTATTTGGAGCCGACTGATCTCGCTCCGCAGATCGCGAGCGTCAGCTTCCATCAGACCCCTGATCCATCCAGCCCCGCGCATTCCAGCACACCATCCACCGAGACCTGCGTCGCACGATAGCAGCGAGTTTGCTAACAACCATGCCATGAACCTTCTCGAATTTTATGCATTGCTAATATATAAAAAGCCCGCCACCGTCAGGCATCCGGGCAGTTTTTGCCCCGTCGGATCGGACTGTGAGGTTTGTCACAGACGCATCGACGTATCGGCGTAGGCTACGTGCAGTTTCCTGCAGGGGTAAAGGGAGTGGTCCCGATGCTTGTGAACCTTCCTATGCTTGTGAATCTTCCTCTTGTCGCAGTTGGTCCCCTTGCCGATTGGGTCCGTCATCGAGCCGAGCAGAACGCGCTGTTGAAGGCAACGGACGAGTTGAGCGCGTCACCAGACGACATGCTCAGCGACATCGGGATTTCCCGTGACGACATCACGACGTTTGCGTTCCGCAGCCCGGCGTCGAGACGTTGGGGCTGAGCAACAAAAAAGCCCGCCACCGTGAGGCTGCGAGCCAAATTATTCGAGAAGCAAACTGGATCGTTCCAGGTTCTGTAGCGCGGGAAGCGCGGCCGGTAGCCGAACACCCGGCCGAGGATGCGAATGCAAGAAGATGGCCCTCGTCCGCACACCAGGGAATCGAGAAGGAACGTCTCGTGCAGACTTCCCTTGGCGGCAAAGCGGCCCCCATAGCCTCGCCCGTGATTGTTGCACCAGCTCATGGTTTGCGGATGACCGCCTCCAAACATGGCGACCACAACGCACCCGTCCTCCAGTTCCGCGTCTGGATCAATGATAGGGCTTTCAGCCCGAAGCTCGGGGTAGGTGTCTGTCACCGCAAACACGTTGTAGGCCCACTTGCTGGCGGCACTGCGAGGCAAAACTGCTGCCCCAGGGTCACGTGACCGTGCCGAGATGATCGCGGGCTATCAGATGCCGTCGACGTTCTCTTGAGCCGCGACCGAAATTCGACTAGTCGAGTCAGCCGCTTCCGATGATCGCCAGTATATCAAGCAAACGACCAGCCCGGCGTACCCGACTTGCAGAACGATCAGCGCAAGGACCGCACAGCCGAGCGCGGTCCAAATTGAACCGGCTTCGATGTAGGTCCAGATCGCCACAATGATCGCAGTGGCAGACATGCCGACCAGGAACTGTGGAAAATACATTCCTCACGCATTTCATTAATTTAGCGATTGCACAATTAGCCGATTCTAAAATATCGCTGCAGCATGATGTCGCATCGGCTAGCACTACCCATCCACAGAAATGGTCGCTGCAGTCTTTGGGTGTGGGGCCGCACCGGCCACCGCGCGCGAAGATAGAGCCCCCGCGCTGCCTAGATATAGTCATATCAGCAATCACGCCATTAACCATGTAGGCGCTCCCAAGCCAAAACTCAGGGAATCCCTCTTGAAGGCTCAAACGAGAGGACAAGCTAATACCGTTGAGAGTCGCGGGCATGGACGACGGTATGGGCGAGCATCTTGGGGTTTTCGACCTTGACGCTTTGCGCAAGGCTTTCCTCGAGTTCGTAGAAGAGCATAAAACCACGGATCATCCTGAGTGGGGCGAACTCGCCAAGCTGTTCCTCGAAAATCAACGAGAGCGGCACCAAGAACCGGACCCTGCCCAGCCGGAGGGGTGAACGCACTAGCGCTGTGTGACCGGACCGGCGCAGAAGCCATGACCAGAACAAACCGGGGATTCACGGATTCGCGGTGTCGATCTACATTTGCTCTGAGATGGCATTGGCGTGGCGCTGGCCGGTTAGGTAAGCGAGCCCCTTGTCAGGCAGTCCGGCATGTAGGACATGACCGGCACGTCGGGGAAGCCTCAGGCTCAGTCCACCCTTTCGGCGACACGACGATTCACTTCGATAATCAATTCGAAGACGCTTTCAAGCTCGCCGTTGATCTCGTCGGCAGGAATCCCGGCCTTCTCGGCAGCTGTCATCAACTGGTCTTTCAAGTCGCCAACCGAGATGGGGTCTCCCCGCGCCACAATGGGCAGTTGTTGGCTACCCACTTATCGAGAAACCTCAGGCCACGGACGCTCATTTGTTAGCAACCTCTCATCCTTGACACTGCACCCGCCCGCGGCCGGGTGACACCCGATCGCATAAGCGTGACGATTCCCTCCTATGACTTCCCGCATGCGGTTGTCGATTCGACTTCGAAGGCCGTGATCGGCCAGATATGGAATTAGTCGGCCCGGTCACGCGCATCGGCGACAAGGTAACCGTCAGCCTGCGGCCACTGGTGACTGTCGACGCCGAGCACGTGCGCGTTGTTGAGAGCCATGTGGGGTCGCCACGGCGAAAAAAGCCGATTGTTAACAAAGCCTAACGGCGCTGCTTGAGGAGATCAAAGGCCTCGTCGCAGGGGCAGCCGCCGGAAAGAATGGGATTCGGGCCGCTTTGGATTATAATGCGGTTCCCGAGCCAGCACGGCGACAAGTACCGAGCAGTCGAGTTCCTCGTTGAACGAAAAGTGCGGGTCGGCCTCTGGCAAGATCTGAGCCAAGCGTAGCGATTTCAACCTGGCTGTCTTGGCGGCACGTTCTGTGCATTCAACCTCATTGATCGCTTTCGCGGACCGCACTGCACCTCGGCGTTCTCCCAGCCAACACATTTCCTGGTAGCCTCATTCTCACCTCCCCCCAACGCAAATTTCTACATTCGGATGAACCATGTCGCCCTTCATTCTGATGAAGCCCAAGCTGAAGCAGCGGACCAGATGGCCCGCGATTGTGGGCTCGCACCGCCCGGCGAGGTGACGCGAGCCCGGCCGAGTCTTGCGGGACCCTGGACAGGGACAGCACCGAGTGGCTGGTGTCGGCGCTCCTCGAGTTCCTCATGGAAGGCAAACACCCAGAAACACCAAAGATGACTGTTGAACCGGCCGCTGGCGCCGCCAGAGGCCGCGACCAAGTTCTAACCGCCATTTTTGAAGGCATAGCAGCAGCCTATCAAGCCAACGCTCTATGAAAACAATGATCCTTTGGACAATTGCGCGACCTTTGCAGAGACGGCACTAGCGTCGCTGGAGTCGACTGGCTTCAGAGTGGTGCGTTAAGCCACCTTTGCTGCCTGCACGGTTTCGGGTGAACCGTGCAGGTTGCCCAATGGGGCGACAGTGGAACAAACTGAGGATTCACATTCCCGGAGTTCCGATTTGGAATCATTCCATGGAAACGGTGTTCGATGATATCGCCAATGCCCTCAGAGAGCCCCGCTCAGACGTGTGGCGCCCAGTCCGCGCCTTCGCCCTCGATCTTGCCGCCAAGCTGTTCCTTGGCCTCGCTGTCGGCCTAGGCGTTTGCTTTGGAATGGCGCTGGCTGGTTAGCTATCTCGCTGCGGCCGACTGAAGTGCGACAGCTGCAAAATCTGCCGTTGAGTTTCCCGAAAACGTAGCAGTCTCTGATTCAGCGGAGGTCGAACTTGTTGATGCATGGATGCCAAGGAAATCCTTTCCACAAAGGGCACTAAAATCTTCGGTGACATTGCTCATGGACCCGGAGGTGGTGCCGGAAGCGATGAGCGAGATAAAAGCGATGCCATCGGCTGGAATGGTGATGGTAATCCTGTCGCCGCTTTCTGCAGCTATCGCGGCAGGTATCTCAGAAGCTCCAACCACTCTGTAAATCTGCGCCGTGACAGACGGGTTGCCGCCATCAAAAGTGAACCCGATGTCGGTCGACGTTGTGTTTTCCAATATGTCGCCGCTGCCGGCTGATATGAACCAGACCTCGGAATTGGCGCTTGAGGGCACATCATGACTGCGCACCAGGCGCCTTGCCCGAAGGTCGCCGACAGTTACGGTATCTAGCGTCCGCAACTCCCCGAAAAACTTCCATGAGACTTCGAGCCAGATATCCCTACCGGTAGCAACAGCACCAAGGTTTTTCGAGGGCGCCTTAACCGTGGGGCCAGGGACGAGCCCCCCAGTATTAAAGGCCGAGACAGCCGAGACCATGATCGGTGACGAGCGCTGTAAATTCTGAAAGCCAATGATCGCCGCCGTGATCGCCAACGCCGCCAGGACAAGGGCAATCGCTATCCAAACAACTGACCGGCGTCGATTTCGCATCGTTGCCCCAACCCTAGGGGAAATATCAACGTATTAGCAACTGCTTGTATTTCTCGTGAACCAGGATCATTCTTGCCGCACGGAGGCCACCAGTAACGATGGAAAAGGGGAACGTCATGGAATCCGTTTGCTACGCCCAAAGCTCGATCTGTTTGCTGTCGCTCTTAGTCAACACCACGATGGCGCTTATTGTTTTGACGCCATTCGCAGCGACGCGCCTGCTGGTGTTGAGGATGCGCGCGGACTCGGGCCGAAACCTTCAACTCGCCTAAGCGCCGTGGGCAAACCACGTTACCGAGGCGCAGATCATGCGATTAGTTCTGTTGATCCTTGCCGCCGTGTTCTACATCTGGGACAACGTTGGCGAACGCGCCACCGACGAGATCCGCACTCATCTACAACGCCCGCAGCGGCTAAGGGCTTCGGTGCAGTCGTATTCCTTCCAGACCTTACCCTGAAACATCTGCTGCGCAAAATGCCTCTTAGAATCGCTTGGACCCTTGCTGGCGGCCGCGGCTCGTTCGCGGCACATCAAGGACATGTTGGGGACCTGCCAGCCGCCTGGAGAGAAGCGGATGCGCGGCGCCGGCAAGGCCGCATCGACGTGTGCAGGAAGGGATGAGCGCAAAACCGACATTGGCAGGAAAACCCGGGTAAATGCCGAGGCAAGACCGGATCTGGATGGCATCGACTCCTTCGAGGATATGGGCCTGCTTCGGCTAATCCAATCCCTTAGCGTATAAAGCATGCGATATGGACCTGTCGGATTGTTTGTATTCAAACGTCTATTGCAACGCAATATCGTCGGCAAAGAACGTCCGAATGGGGCTGTCGGCGGCTCCGTCGTGGGAACGAAAAAGAAGAGAAGCAGGACTTCCGTGTGCGATTTCTGCACGGTCTCCCGCAACGTCTGATATTACTTATCTATCCGCTCCATCCATCATGGGTGCAATTCGATCGAGCCTCACGGCTCCGATTGTGGAAGAGCAGGCCATCCGATTTCTGTCCAGCCATATCCGTCGTCACTACTACCCTCCTTCCTGCCTTCCCTTTTCGTGCACAGACGTCAGTCATAGCCGTGCTACTGCATGATCAACGTTCGGGAGCGTGCCCGCCCTTCCCTGCCCCACAATTCGAGGCCGATGTTGCCAAATATCTCGGAGACGGCGTGCTTGCCTATTTCGGGTGGCCGATGGCTTACGAGGATCACGCAGAGCGTTCCATTCGGGCTGCCTCCAGGCCCTCGCCGCAGTCGAGGCCATCCAATCGCCCGACGGCGAGCAACCGAAGGCGCGTATTGGCATCGCATCGGGCCACGTGGTGGTCGGCGACATTGCGGGCAGCAGCGTGAACGAGCGCGCCTCAATCGCAGGGGACACACCCAATCTCGCGGCGCGCCTGCAAAGCGCTGCCGCTCCCGGTCAGATCGTCGTTGCCGACAGCACGCGTCGGCTCGCCGGGCAGTCCTTCGAGATCGAGAGCCTCGGTGAGCAGGAGTTGAAAGGCTTCAAATCGCCTATTGCCCTATTCGCGGTTCGTGGCGAGCGGGAGGTGGAAAGCCGGTTCGACGCAGCGCACGATCGCGCTTTGTCGAAGTTCGTCGGCCGAACCAGCGAAATCGGCATTCTGCTCGAGCGCTGGGAGTTGGCCGAAGCCGGCCAAGGCCAGGCGGTTTTCGTGTCGGGAGAAGCGGGCATCGGGAAGTCGCGCCTCGTGGATGCGCTCGAGGAACGGCTTTATGAGAGCCATCATGAGCTAATCCGGCTGCAGTGCTCCCCCTATCACATCACCTCAGCCTTCTACCCCATCATCCAACGCCTAAGCCGGCTTGCAGGCTTTTCATCCGCCGACAGCGAAGCCATGCGCGATGAAAAATTTCGCGCGATTGTTCAACGTTACGGGGAACATCCCTCGGAGGTCGGACCGATCTACGCCGAGTTGCTCTCGCTCGACCTCGGCGGCGCGTTCAAACCGCTCGATCTCTCCGCCCAACATCGTAAGGAACTCAGCGTCCACACATTGGCGAACCGCGTTCTGCTCGCGGCGAAGATTGCGCCGGCCTGATCGTAGTGGTTGGCCGCCTGGTCACGCATCAGGTCGAAGGCATCGCGCCGTCGATCATGGTCTGGCCCTGGGCGGTGAGTGTCTCGAGTTCAACCGCCTTGATCTCGCTGCCATCCTGTTCGCGCTGCAGGCAGCGCTGGGCATGCTCGTTGTCGTCCAGTTGCCGCTCGATCCGGTGTACAGCTCGGTGGAAGACATTGGTGACGGACCAGAGCAGGTCATCGAGGTCGGGTTCGAGGCGCGTGTCGGCCAAGGTGGCGATGAGAGCGTCATAGATGTCGGCCACGGCTCCGGCCACGTGGTCGCCGCTGGGAAGCAGTCGCGGGTCGGGCTCGTCGGCATAGGGGCGCCAGCCATAGAGCTGGAGTTCGGTGAGGATGTGAGCGGTCGGAGAAGCTGCGTGGTGCGGTTCGGTGTCGTCGTGCTCGGCCATGGGATGCTCCCGTCGGTTTGACCGCGCCCCTCGCGGCCTTCATGGCGACGAGAGCCCGTGGGCGGGTTGGCCGGACACCCGAAGCGAAGCGGAGAGCCGGAGCGTAGCGAAGGATGGCGGCGGCCGGCTATTTTGCATCGCGATGGAAAGGCGTCGCACCCTATCGCTGGCTTTCGCCAGCAATCGCGCGCCGCCGGAGAATAGTCGGCCGCCGCCATTGCCTGGCCGGCGAGCTTGTGGGCTGATCGCCCTCTCGAAGGCCGGATCGCGGTTCTCTACCGCATCCAGGCAACGCCGCCGGCACCGTGCGCCGCCGCACGCTTCCCTGCCGGCTCAAGTAAACCGCTTCAGATAGCGGAGGCAGTCCTTGCGCATCAGTTGGTCCGCAATCGGGGCACGGAAGGCGGCAAGTCCGAAACGGCCGAGGTCTTAGTTGAAGTCCTCCATAGCCGGCGACAGCACGATTGCCTCGATTCCGGCGTCGGTCGCGCGCTCCATCAGGCTGTCTCTGGCACCGTCACCGGCCGGATCGTTGTCGCGGATGACGTAGAGCCGCCGCAGGTTCGGAGGGAACAGGATGGCGGCAAGATGGGCTGCCGAGAGTGCTGCAGCCATCGCCATGTCAGGCAAGGCGCATCTGAGCGACAGCGTCGTCTCGACCTTCGCCTGCCGCCAGGACGCTGTCGGGTACGCCGAAGCGGACGCGTGACTCAGAAGGTCACCCATTGCCCGACGCGGCGTGTCGACGGGTGCCTTGCCGGCGCTGTCCCGTGCGAGCCAGGTGCGGTGCGCGCCGGTCAATCCGGCGTTTAACATCCGCTGAGTGTTTTCATTTTTAACGCAATCCCCGATTGGTAGACTCTCGCGATGCATCGGCAGCTACTGGCTCCGTCGGGCCGAGGGGGAGGCCGACGGGAGTAGCAACCATGCCCGTGCAGAAACAGGACTTTCGAACCAACAGGGCCGACTATGCAATTGCTGGCAAGAGCAGCGCGGATAGCGACCGCGATGAGTTGCTAGCAAGGAAAACGATGTCGCTCTGGCTCAGAGATAAGCGGTCAGCCAGATTGGCTGCAAACCCATCGGCTACCTTTCCCGGGCCGAAAGCCAGACCCCGCGGCTGAACAAGCGTTAGCCAACAACCTCACCCATAGGTAGGCCTCCGGTTGCGGTTGCGCGGCCGACCTTCGTGGCCTGGAATGAACATCAAGAACAAGGCCGGCGGTCGCGGCTGGCAGCCTTGCAACTAGGGCGCCGGCTTGCAGCGCCCATTAGGCGGAAATGCGAACGAAATAAGGGTCGTGCTGGGGCGCCGACAAGCGCGATCAAAACGAGCCTGATATGTAGAAACTTGCGCCTCCGATCGGCCGCTGGTGACTGTCGAAATCGAGCACGTTCGCTTGGTGGAGAGCCACGTTGCACCCAAGCGAAAACGCCGCTTGTCGACAAGGCCTAACTGAACGACCAACTGTCCGATCTCGGCCCGATTGCCGGCGAGCGATGCAACGCCGAGCCAGCCCACGTCGCGACCATGTCTATGCCTGCCCGATCTGCGGACAGCCGTCGATTAGCGTGAACCGGTTCAGCCAGAGACCGAAGCGACGTTTATCAAATTCCCGCGTAGGATGAAAAAACCCGCCGGCGCGAGCCAGCGGGCGTAAAATCTCATTAAAAGCTGACGAGGGGTTTGAATTCTCGTCACAGGACAACATTAGCTGAGGCTCAAATTGCATGCAACTACGCCTTCCGGCCTAAGACGGGCGCACCCCTCTCACTCTTAGGACTGCGACGCACACCGAATATCCCCATGGGGAATTGGTGGCCGGTCCCTTTCAATGCGTGGATTGAGGGGGCCGACACGGCGTCAGCGTTCCGCGACGACTTCAAGTCAAAGCGATGTCTGATCGCGGCAGGTGGCTTCTATGAATGGACGATATCGCCAGCCGACGGGAAGAAAGACCCTTGGCACATCTACCAGCCTGGCCACGCGCCTTTCTCGTTTGCAGGCATATGGGCTTACAAGTCCAATCTCGACATAACCAGCTGCACCATCATTACAGAGCCTGCCGCAGACCCGATGAAGCAGTTGCATGATCGACAGCCTCTCATTCTCGACCAGGCATGCAATGACGCCTAGCTGGACCGGCGACGCCCAAGGTCAGCCTCAAGGACATTCTCAGCCACGACATCGACGGTCAGCTGCAGTTCAACCGGGTTGGGCGTGAGGTGAAGACAAGTGCCGTCAACACGTTGCCCAACGACCATCCCGGCCTGGCCGGCATAGGCGCTAAGATAGGTATTGCCCTGCGGAATCGGGTGTGATTCTACACTGCGATGACACACGAATCGCTTGTTGATGACGGAGGGCGACCCAGAGCCAGGGCCTGAAGGCAATTATCATCGACCTACCCGGTCGGGCGTTGCCAAAGACGTTCGGTCATGCAGCGCGGCGACTTGAAGGGACTATGGAATGGCTGGACTTTGACGAAGCAACGCAGCGGAAGAATGTCAGGCTGATTGAACGCTTCCTTGGGATGCAGGTCGAACCTGCCTACCCGCTGACTTGGCGCGATACGCCAGTAGAACATCTCGACGCCGACCATCTGCGTGCGATTGTCGAAAGCGCCTTTGCCGCCAACCGGACGGTTGCCAAGCACCTGCTGGTCGCAATCAAGAAGCTCCTGTGGGTGGGGATCGAAGTTGAGAAATGGATCAAACCGCAGAACAATCCCTCACTGTCGATCCGCGTCCGCATTCCTAAATCCACCACCAATCCCGCGTGGCCGGTCCCCATTTGTGAAAAGTTCGAGGCGCGCCATCCGATCGGCTCCCCGCCGCGCACCTGTTACGCGCTCGCCTTTTGGCTGGGCAACCGACGAGGCGATATCGCCTCGTTGCAATGGGACGATTTGGTTTTCGAGGAGATCGAACTGTTCGATGGCTCCCTAGAGGTGATCGAAGCCTTCGATTTCCGGCAGAAGAAGAACCGCAACCGTCACGGCGGTCGCGAGATGTTTATCCCCATCCTCGACAAGCTGGCGCAAGCCTTGGCGCCGCTCGACGTTCGAAAGGCGGAACGGTACTGAAGAATGCCTATGGGCGTCCATTCGCGGAAAAGAGCCTCACCGGCATGATGGCACATTGGAACAAGCAGGCCGGCATTCCGGAGGGCTACACTCTCCACGGGCTACGCCGCACCTTCGGCACGTATCTCGCCGAATGCAACATCCAATCGCGTGCCATCATGGAGGCGATGGGGCATTCTTCCATGACGGTGACGGACGAATATGTCCGGGAGGCTAACAAGAAGCGAATGGCCGTCGACATAGCCCGCGCCATCAACGAGCGCGAGACCAAACGCGATGCGATGAAGCAGCGAGCGGCTGCGCGTCGTCAAGTAAGTGAAATCAACCGACCATGAGCAGGGTCCCATATCGGGTGCCCTTTTCTTCGGGCCCATAATGGGCCCAAAACGTTTTGGGCCGAGGCATATTTTTAATAACAAAATCAAAGGTCATGGTGGGCCCGGAGGGACTCGAACCCCCAACCAAGCGGTTATGAGCCGCCGGCTCTAACCATTGAGCTACAGGCCCCACGCGCGCTGGATTAGTGTTTTTCCTTGCGCGGCACAAGGCTTTCCGGACGGGCTGGCCGAGATCGCCCAAATCAGCCCATATTCGCGCCCTAGTCGACAGGCGCGACTGGATCGCACACCGAGGAGATTTTCATGACCAGACATATTTTGCCGCTCGCACTTGCCGCCGCGATCGCTTTTCCGGCGATGGCAAGCGCTGCCGATTCGCTGCCCCCGCCCCGCATCATCGTGTCGGGTGAAGGCCAGTCGACCGTGGCGCCTGACCTGGCGCTGCTGACGCTCAGCGTCATGCGCGAGGCCAAGACCGCACGCGCGGCACTCGACGCCAACAACGACGCCATGGCCGCCGTGATCGCGGCAATGAAGTCGGCAGGGATCAAGGACCGCGACCTGCAGACCGCCGGCATCCAGATCAACCCGCGTTACAACTACACCAACAAACCGGACGGCAGCCAGGAAGCCGAGCTTGTCGCCTACCAGGTGACCAACACACTCTCGGTGCGCATCCGCGACATCGACAAAACAGGTGAGATTCTCGACAAGGCTGTGTCGCTCGGCGTCAATCAGGGCGGAGGCATTTCGTTCTCCAACGAAGACCCGAAAGCTGCCGTCACCGAAGCCCGCAAGAAGGCGGTCGCCGATGCCATGGCCAAGGCCAAGACGCTGGCCGAAGCCGCCGGCGTCAGCATCGGCCGGGTGCTGGAAATCACCGACCAGAACGTTGCGCCGGCGCCGATGCCGATCAATGCCAAGGCCTTCGATGCGGCAGGCGCCGCGGTTCCCGTGCAGGCCGGCGAGAATGCCTACGCCGTGCAGGTAACAGTTACATTCGAGCTTAAGTAGCAGGCCGCCGGGCCGGGCGCGGTTCTGCTGAACCCGTCGGCCGGAACCGCAGATTTCCGACATGAAAAGCCCCGGAGGACTGGCCTCCGGGGTTTTTTCGAGCCGCACCTTTCCGCGGAGGGAAAGGGGCTCCTGGCTGACCCTAGAAGGGTCATGCCGCTACTCCAGGCTGATCCTCGCAGAGGAACATGCCTCCGGATCGACCTTCGCAGAAGGTCGTATCTCAGACTGATCTTCGCAGAAGATCAGTCTGGTTCTCTAGCGATAGATAACCGGGCAGCCGCGCTCATTGGCGAACACGACCACTACGCGATCGCCATACTGGCGGCCGGCGACCTTCACCACGCGGCGATTGACATCGACGATGCGGACGCGGTGCAGGCCCATGCGCTCGGCCTTGTCGAGGGCGCGGTCCGGCGAGCAGCGGCGCCAATTGCGGTCACGGCGAAAGCCGTCCTCATCGTCGCCGGTGTAGACGCCGACGCGGCGGTCATGGTTGTTGCCGAAGCCGAGATAGATCGAGTCCGCCTGAGCGGGCACTGCGGCAAGGGTGCCGAGAGCTACGAGACCCGAAAGGGCTGCCGTCTTGAATGAGTTGAACATTGTCTTCTCTCCTTGTTGAGGGCTTGCGCCCGTCTTGGTCGAACCGATGGGGGAGAATGCTCCTTGCAATCTGAACTCTTCGCGAACCGGCCGTTCATTTTCGGTTAATCTGCCCGACAGGTTGAAAGCAACCGCCCCTTCCACCGCTGCAAACGATCCTGACCGTCAAAAACGTCCAATGGCGCAGAACGCCCTATGGCAGCGTCCGTTCCAGAATGCTCAGGGCTCGTCATCGAGCATATAGTCGAAATAGTCGTCCGGCTCGGCCAGATCGGTCTCACTGGCGCGGACGCGGCCGCGCATGGAGATGCCGGCATCATGAACGGTCTCGGCACTTCCCGACACCAGCCTGTGCCACCAATAGAGGTCGTGCCCCTCGGCAACCAGCCGGTAGGCACAGGTTTTCGGCAGCCACGTGATGGTGCGCACATTCTGCGGCGTCAGCCCGACACAGTCCGGCACGCGCGCCAGCCGGTTGGCATAGTCCGAACAGCGGCAGCTTTGCCCATCGAACAGCCGGCAGCCGACTGATGTCCAGTAGATCTCGCCGGTATCCTCGTCCTCGAGTTTAGACAGGCAGCATTTTCCGCAGCCGTCGCACAGCGATTCCCACTCGGTGGGCGTCATCGCTTCCAGCGTCTTGGTCTTCCAGAACGGCGTTTCCATGATGGGTCGAGATGTGGCCTCCGCATGCGGCAAGGTCAAGCTGTTGTGTGACTTCAAGTTCCGGCCGCACCATAGGAAAAACATGAAGTTGCCTTCAAAACGCCGGTCAATCGTCCTTGGGTGCGGGTAATGCCTGCAAACCGGAACCAATCCGGTCAAGGACAGTTTGGGCAGGGATGGGACCCCACAAGGAGAATTTAAGATGAAACGCCAACCACGGGTACTGGCAGGTACGGCACTTGGCCTGCTTATGGCATCCGCGCCGTTGGGCGCATCCCCGTTGCAGGGCAACGCCGTTTTCGGCCCCTTGCAGCACACGGCCGCGCCACTGATCCTGGTCCAGGACGACCCTGCTGCAGATGGTCAGCAGACCGACCAGGAACTGCCGCGCAAAAAGAAACGCCAGCAGGCCGAACAGGCAGCGCCGGCCGCCGAGCAGCCTGCACCGGCTGCAGAGCAACCCGCCCCTGCCGCCGAGGAACAACAGCCGCGCAGGAAGAAGCGGGATCAGCAGCAGACCGAGCAGGCCCCGGCCGAACAGGCCGCACCTGCCGCCGAGGAACAGCAGCCGCGCAAAAAGAAGCGCAATCAACAGCAGCAGATCGAGGCGGCGCCTGCGGATGAGGGCGGCGCCCAGGCAGCGCCGGCGACCGATGAGCAGCCGCTCAAGCCACGCAAGAAGAAGCGTGACCAGCAGCAGATCGAGGCAGCACCGGCTGAACAACCGGCCGAACAGGTAGCTCCGGCAAATGAAGAACAGCCGCTAAAGCCACGCAAGAAGAAGCGCGACCAACAGCAGATCGAAGCGGCGCCCGCTGAACAGCCGGCCCAGCAGCCTGCCGAGCAGGCAGCGCCCACCGAACAGGTGGCGCCGGCAAACGACAACAAGTCGGGCAAGAAAAAGCGCAAGCAGGATCAGCAGATTGAGGCCGCGCCTGCCGACAAAGCGCCAGACGTCAAAGTTGCGCCTGCCGGAGAGCCCGCGCCGCAGGCCGAGCCGATTCAGCCCCCGGCCGATCAGCAAGCGGCTCCCGCCGAAGGTGAACAGCCGAAGGATCAGGCGAAAAAGCACGGCAAAAAAACTGTCGGCGAACAGCCGGTGACGGGCGAACAGCAGCCTGCGACCGGTGAACCACAGCCTGCGGAGCAACCGGCCAATGCCGAGCAGCCCGCGCAACGTGAGACGCCGGCGCAAGGCGAAGCCACGGCCAACCCCGACGAAGCGCCCATCCTGGACAGCCAGAAGGATGCCAGGCGCAAGCACCGCAAGGACCAGGGCGGCAACAGCCAGAATGGCGACGGCCAAAATGGGAACGGCCAGAATGCTGGCGGCCAGACGGGCGAGCAGCCCGCGCAGGGCGGCACCGAGGCGCAAGCCCCGAAGCCGGCTCCGGTCGACCAGGGACCGCCGCCCACCGACGACAAGTCAGCTCAGCAGGCAATTCAGCCAGAAAAGATCGCCCCGGTGACGGAGGAAAAAGGCAAACGCGTCGAGCGTGCACCCGATGAGAACGTCCGCGACCGCCGGCGTCCGAAAGGCGTCGACGTCGTCAAGGAACTCGGCGACCGCGTCATCCTGCAGTTCAACAACCAGACGATCGTGGAAAGCAATGACGCTCCGCGCATGCACCGCGGCGCCAGGAATGTTTACTATGAGGAACTGTCGGGCGATCGCTCTCGGGAAATCGTCGAGCGCGACAATGGCATCCAGATCGTCACCATCCGCAACCGCAATGGCGACGTCATCAGGCGATCGCGCATCACGCCGGATGGGCACGAATATGTGCTGAGCTATGTCGACGAGCGCAGCTATGACGACGACAATGACTGGCGCGATCCCGGTGACGACCTGCCGCCGATGCGGCTCACCATCCCGCGCCGCGAGTACATCCTCGATTCGGAAGATGTCGAAAGCCCGGACGATTATTACGAGTTCCTCGAACAACCGCCGGTGGAGAAGGTCCAGCGCCTCTATTCCATCGACGAAGTGAAGCGTTCGGCGCGCGTGCGCGACATTGCCCGTCGCGTCGACCTCGATACATTGAACTTCGAGTTCGGCTCGGCCTCGATATCCGACACCGAAGTGCAGAAACTGGAAGGCGTCGCCACGGCCATGGAGAAACTGTTGAAGAAGAACCCGGCCGAAACCTTCCTGATCGAAGGCCACACCGATGCGGTTGGCACGCCGGAAGCAAACCTTGCTCTGTCCGACCGGCGCGCTGAGTCTGTCGCCGAAGCGCTGACCAATGCCTTCGGGATCCCGCCGGAAAACCTGACCACTCAGGGCTATGGCGAGGAATACCTGAAGGTCAACACCACGGCGCCCAACCGCGAGAACCGCCGTGTCGGCATCCGTCGCATCACCTCGCTGGTGGCACCGGTGGCGAGTAACAATTGATCTGCTTTCCAATGGCTTGAGCAGCTTTCTGGAATCAGATCGACAACAAGGACCCATCCCGGCAGATCGGGATGGGTCGAGCTGCGGACAGCAATCCCGGTTCAGCAAGAATTGTACTGGTATTAGAACCGGCTCATTGAATAGAGCGGCCGCCCTCCCCAGATTCAAGCCTGGGCGTTCCCTGCCCCGTCCCGACTCCAGCGGGATGCATTGAACCCCGCCGGCCCTCCCGGCGGGGTTTTTTTGCGTCGCAATTTGCCTTGCAAACTGCGGCAAGCTGATCGAAATACCCCAGTCGACCTCAGAAAGCTGACCGGAACCGCTGCATGAAACGTCTCGAACTCGCCATCGAATCGATCATCCTCGCCTCACGCTGGCTGCTGGTGGTTTTCTACATCGGGCTGGCCCTGGCGCTCGCCGTCTATGCGCTGTCCTTCGGCAAAAAACTCTACGAGTTCGTCATGGTCGCCTTCACACTCGACGACACCGACACCATCCTGAAGATGCTCGGCCTCATCGACGCCGCACTTGTCGCCTCGCTGGTGGTGATGGTGATCATCTCCGGTTACGAGAATTTCGTCAGCCGCTTCGACGACCAGGATGGCGGTGTGCACTGGCTGGGTACGATCGATGTCGGTTCGCTGAAGGTCAAGGTCGCCTCGACCATCGTCGCTATTTCCTCGATCCACCTGTTGCAGGTGTTCCTGAATTCGTCTTCCTATACGATCGACCAGCTGATGTGGCTGACCATCATCCACCTCGCTTTCGTCGTCTCGGCGCTGATGCTGGCCTATATCGACCGGCTGATGGGACTGAGCAAAGGCAAGAAGGGCGAGGAGTGATGAGCCCCTTTCTCCCCGTTTATGGGGAGGTGAGGCTGGTCCGCACAGCGGGCGAAAAGCCAATTGCTTGGTTTTTCGAAAAACGCCGGCAGGTGGATGAGGAAGCAGCGCCGTCGGCCCGTGATTTCCGTCAGTAGATGCTTTTGACGTTCGTCGGCGAATTGGCAAATACCGCGTCCGGCACGAAAAAGTCGCCGGCCAGCGGCCCGGTCGCGCCCGGCGCATAGACCGCGAAATCGGTCACGCCCTCGGCCCGCAGCACCTCTTCATCGATGTAGAAATTGCCTGATGTCTCGCGCGATGAGCGCAGGAAGATGGCGTGTGCGGCATCGGCCATGATGTCGGGTAAGCGGCTCATCGCCGCCACCGTCGCGCCGCCGAGCAGATTGCGCACCGCAGCCGTGTCGATGGTCGAGATCGGCCACAGCGAATTGACCGCGATGCCGTCCTTGGCAAACTCGGCGCTCATCCCCAGCGTGCACATCGACATGCCGAACTTGGCCATGGTGTAGGCGACATGGTTCTTGAACCATTTGGCCTTCATGTCGAGCGGCGGCGCCAGATTCAAGATGTGAGGATTGCTTGCCAACTTCAGGTGCGGAATGCACATTTTCGACACCAGGAAGGTGCCGCGCGTGTTGATCTGGTGCATCAGATCGTAGCGCTTCATGTCCGTCTGCAGCGTGCCGGTGAGCTGGATGGCGCTGGCATTGTTGACGCAGATATCGATGCCGCCGAACTTTTCGACGGTCTTGGCAACCGCCTCAGCCACCTGCGCCTCCTCGCGGATGTCGCACAAAACAGGCAGCGCCTTGCCGCCGGCCTGCTCGATCTCCTCAGCTGCCGAGTAGATCGTGCCCGGCAGCTTCGGATGCGGCTCGGCGGTCTTGGCCGCGATCGTCACATTGGCGCCGTCGCGCGCAGCTCGCAGCGCGATCGAAAGACCGATGCCGCGCGACCCGCCGGAGATGAACAGCGTCTTTCCCTTGAGCGACATGTCTTGGCACCTCCCTTGCTACATCACTGACGCGAACCATTGCGCGGCGGCAATGCACTGCGCAAGGCCTCGGCAGCCTGCAACGGGTTACGCAACGTAGGCTCAAACGGAAAAGGGGGTTAGACCAGCACCAGGCCCTGCCGCATCGCGATCGCGATGGCATCCGTGCGGTTCGCAGCACCCAGCTTGATCAGGATCGCGGCGACGTGGAACTTTGCCGTGTGCACGGAGATGTTCAGCCGCCGCGCGATCACCTTGTTGGGTGCGCCTTCGGCCAGCAGCGCCAGCACTTCGGCCTCGCGCGGCGACAGCGCCGGACGGGCGGTAGCGCCATCGTCCAACGGCTCCTCGCCGAACAGCCCGCTATGGCTTCCGCCGTTGGCGGCGGCATCGAAATCGTCGTGGCGAGCGGGCGTCGAACGCCCATCCCTGGACACCCGGTAGCCGGCCGCCGCCAGTCTGACGGCAGCCGCGATCAGATTCGCATCCGACGCCAAAGGCAGCACGGCAAGCACCCGGATTTCCGGCCGGCCAGCGCTCGCGGATAGCAGCACCCGTGGGATTGCGCTGTTGCCACCATCGGCTCGATCGAGCCAGGCCGCACTGTTCGCAACAGCGTCATCGAAGACAGCGACGTCGGCAATCCCGCTGCCGGCTACGACCGGAAGCAGATCGTCCGCCATGGCAAGCGAAGCTGACAGGCGCTCGGCACGCGCGGCATCGTGCAGCGCGATCAGCACCACGAGCTGGCGTCCGCCGCCCGCCACCTCCGGCCCACCCACCTCCGGCCCACCCGCCTCCGGCCTTGTCAGCGTGTCGCTTTCCATCGGCCCTCTCAGCTCAGCGGCTTTTCACCGACGGTCAGCGCGACATCGCGCTGCTCGCCGCCGCGCACCACGCCGAGCGTCACCGCGGCACCCGCGCTATCCGGCCCGAGCTTTCGGATCAGTTCGCGCGGGCCGTGCACGGCCTCGCCATTCCACGCCACGATGATGTCGCCCAGCGCAAGGCCGGCGGCCTTGGCCGGACCATTGTCGTCGAGGCTCATGACCATGGCGCCGCGCGCCGCGCCGTCACGGATCGGGTGCAGGCCGGCGCCGAGATAGCCGCGCGCGACATGGCCCTTTTCCCGCAGCGTCGCCACGGCCCGCTCGATCGTCTCATAAGGCATGACCAGCGCACGACCACGTGGCCCAAACAGCAGCATGCCGATCAGCGCGCCCTTGGCGTCAAGCACCGGCCCGCCCTCGAAACGGCCGCCGGCATTGACGGCGAGATTGATGCGCCGATCGATGGTGCCGCCGCGCATCGAGCGCCAGGCGGGGCCGACCTCGCCGACCGAGCCCGAGACAGCCAGCGCCGAGCCCTGACTGCTGCCGACAGCGATGGCGACGTTGCCCGGCCGCACCCCATCCGCCTTGGCGAGCGCAGGCGCCGCGGCCGCGCCGGCCGGCTTCAGAAGCGCTACGCCGGTCGACGGATCGCGACCGACCAGTTCGGCCTTCACCGCTTCGCCCGAAGCCAATGTCAATTCGATCTCCTCACCGGCCTCGACAGCTTCCTCGGCGGTGACGAAATAGCCGTCACGCCAGTGGAAGGCGCTGGCGGTGCGATGGTGATGGGTGGTGAAACTTGCCGTTGCCGGCGCAGCCTTGGCGGCGAGATCGGCGATGGCCTCGGAAAATGCATTAAGGTTGAAGTCACTCATGATGATCTCCTGGGTTTTCTCATGCCCCAGATATCGCTCGGCAGTGCGCCCGGAGGTACTCGTCTGACGGCTAGTTACTGGTTTGACTGGCCATCTGGTCAGGTCGCGGCAGTTCGAGCCGCTCCGCACATATAGTCATCATCGCGCCTGAAAACACGGAGCCCCGCCAATGGCCCTCGCCGCCCACAAGTTCGAAACCGACGACACACTGCTCGACGCCTATTCGATGACAGTCGCCGACGCCGTCGACCGCATCGGCCCAGCCGTCTGCCGCATCGAGCGCGTCGGTGGCCAAGGTGGCCATGGCTCCGGCTTCGTCATCACCCCGGACGGGCTGGTCGTCACCAATTTCCATGTCGTTGGCGATGCCAAAACGGTGCGCGTCTCTATGCCCGACGGCGCCTCCAGCGAAGGCCGCGTGCTAGGCCGCGACCCCGACACCGACATCGCGCTGGTGCGCGCCGATGGCAGCTTCACCGAAGTCGCGCCGCTCGGCGATTCCAAGCGGCTGCGGCGCGGCCAGATCGCCATTGCCATCGGCAATCCGCTCGGCTTCGAATGGACCGTAACGTCGGGCGTGGTCTCCGCACTTGGCCGTTCGATGCGCGCCTCGACCGGGCGGCTGATCGACGATGTCATCCAGACCGATGCCGCGCTCAATCCCGGCAATTCCGGCGGACCGCTGGTGTCGTCGGCAGGCGAGGTCATCGGCGTCAACACCGCCATGATCCACGGCGCGCAAGGCATCGCCTTCGCGGTCGCTTCCAACACCGCCAATTTCGTCATTTCGGAGATCATCCGCTTCGGGCGCGTGCGCCGTGCCTTCATCGGCATCTCGGCCGACACCACCAGTTTGCCGCGCCGCGCCGCCCTTCTGTCGCAGGTGACCACCAGTACGGCGGTACGGCTGCGCAGCGTCGAGAAAGACGGACCCGCGGCGAAGGCCGGCCTCAGGGAAGGCGACATCATCGCGTCAATAGACGGTCGCCCGGTCACCGGCGTCGACGACCTCGTGCGCATGCTCGACGCCGAACGCATCGGCCGCGAGACGCTGTGCACCGTGGTGCGCCGCACCGGCGTCAGCCAGGTGACGGTGACGCCGGTAGCAAGGGCGAGTTGAGCCCTTATCGAGGCTTGAGCACCCGCCCGAGCAGCGACACCAGCAGTCGCGCAAGGTCACCGGTCGGGTCGAGGTCGGGATCGTAGATCGTCATGTCCAAGCCGGTGCAGCGCTGGTCCGCTGTCAGCGCCGACAGAATGGCAACGAGTTCATCGGGGTCGATGCCGGGGCTGCCGGGCGAATCCACCGCCGGCATCACCGTCTGGTCGAGCACATCGACATCGAGATGCAGCCAGTAGGGACAGCCGGCGCGCGCCAGCGTCGCTCTTGTCTTTTGCAACACTCCAGCCGCGCCGAGTTCCTGCGCGGCAAAGACGTCGATGCGCGTCACGGCGGTCGCATTGATGTCGGGCCAGGGAAAATCGGCATCGCGGCTCTCGCGTTCGCCGATCTGAACCACCGCCTCGTCGGCGACGAGCGGACCGACAACACCTGGCCATTGCGCCAGCAAAGCCTCGCCGCGTCCGGTGGCAAGTGCCAGATCCATGCCGGCAACCGAGCCGAGTGAGGCATTGACATCGTAGTTGCCGGGATGGCGGAAATCGCTGTGGCCATCGACATGGACCAGGGCGACCGCGCCCGAGCGCCGCGCGGCGACCAGTGCGCCAAGCAGGATCGAGCAGTCGCCGCCGATGATCAGCGGGAACTCGCCTTGCCCAAGCGCACCGGTGACGATCTCGGCAAGATCGAGGTTGAAGCAGCGGATCGCCGGACCATTACGCAGCCTAGTGCCCGGTTGCGGTTCGGTACTGTAGGCGGGTCTGTCGAGATCGACCACCCGCCCCGGCGCCAGCGACTCGATCAAACCAGCTTCGCTCAGCGCCTGCGGCGCACGCCAGGTGCCGGGCACATGGCCCGGCTCCAAGGGCCGAAGGCCGAGATTGGATGGCGCACGAACAAGGCAGATGTCACGCATGCGGCAGGCCCAGCTTCAACATCACCAACATAGACCGCATGGTGCGGGTCCGGCCACAGCGGCCGGAGCCGCTGCCGACATTTGCTGCCATTGTTCAGGCGCCCGCCGCGCCCGCCGCGAATTGCGCCTGAAATTCCGGGCTGAGCGGGATCGGCTTGATGACGTCGATCAGCACGCCATTGGGATCCCTGGTGATGAAATGGCGCTGGCCGAAGAGTTCGTCGCGCAGCGGGCACAGGATCGGCAGGCCGGCCGCAACGATCCGTTCATAGACAGCATCAGGATCCCTCACCTCGAAATTGATCAGCAGCCCCGATGTGCGGCCGCGCCCCCCCTCGGGGATCGTCTCGTGGTCGCCCTGGACGATACCGAGATTGACCCGGCGATCCTCGGCAGACTGCAGATGCACATACCAGTCGCTCGCAAACAGCGGCTTGAAGCGGAAGTGATTGATATCAGGCTTTTGTTCCGGCTACGTCGCCCGTCATCAGCACCGGATAATAGCTCGTCGTCTTCATCTTTCTTTCTCCCATCAGCCAACATACAGTTTGCATGTAATTCGAAATAACATACAGGCTGCATGTATGCAACGAGAAACCCCGCGCCGCTCCAACCGCGACCGCACCGAAGCGACGCGCGCCGACCTGATCGCCGCGGCGCGCAAACTGTTCATCGAAAAGTCCTATGCCGAGACCGGCACGCCGGAGATCGTTGCGGCCGCCGGCGTCACCCGCGGCGCGCTCTATCACCACTTTGCCGACAAGCAGGCGCTGTTTGCCGCCGTGGTCGAGCAGGAGGCGGCGGCGGTGGCGCAAGAGATCGAGCGCGCCTCGCCGCCTTCTTTGTTTGCCCGCAATGCGCTGATTGCCGGCTCGGACGCCTATCTCGCCGCCATGCGCGCGCCCGGCCGCACGCGGCTCTTGCTGCTTGACGGACCGGCCGTGCTTGGCCGCGCCGCCATGGATGCGATCGACAATCGCCACGGCAACCGGTCGCTGCGCGAAGGCCTGGTTGCGGCGATGCGCGAACAGTCGATGACCAGACTGCCTGCCGATGCGCTGACCGCTTTGCTCGCCGCTGCCTTCGACCGCGCAGCACTTGCCGTCGAGGCCGGCGCCTCGGCCGAAGACTATCGCGCCGTGCTCATGGCTCTGATCGATGGGCTGTCTCCGGCTCGCCCTCAGGCAGGTCGTCCGGTTCGAACTCGTTGAAGCAGCCGAGCTGGCGTTTGAACTGGTCGATCAGCCAGGCCGCCGCCGGTTTCGGGCTGCGGTCGGCGCGGTGCATGGCATAGAGCGATGAGCGCACCTCGCTAAAGGGTTCAAGGTCGAGTTCGACCAGCCTGCCGCTGGCCAAATCGTCCGCGATCAGCCAGCGCGGCAACCCGCCCCAGCCCAGCCCCTCGCGCATCAACGTATGCTTGATACGCACGTCTGTCAGCCGCCATGTACGATAGGCAAAGACGCCGAAGTCTCGTCCCTTGGTGCGTTCCGACTGGTCGGTGACAACCAGCTGGGTGTGCTCGCGCGCATCCTCGAGCGCCACCGGTTTCGGCAGCAGTGCCAGAGGATGGGTGGGGGCGGCAGCCAGCACGATCGACATGAAGCCGATGCGCACGAGATGCACGTCGACCTCGCCCAGCAGGCCACCGATGCCAAGATCCGACTGTCCGCTGACGACATGGTCGGGGATCAGACCGAGCGTGCCGATATGCAGTCGCATCATCACGGTCGGGAACTGCGCCTCGAACGCCTTCAGCACCCGCACCAGCACCGGCGAGGGCAGCGCCGCGTCAACCGATAGCGAAACTTCAGCCTCCAGCCCCTGATGGTGACCGTCGGCACGCGAACGGATGCGCTGCAGCACGCCGACCATTCGCCGGGCGTCCTCCAGCATCGCCCGGCCGATTTCGGTCAACTGCGGCTCGCGCGTGCCCTCGCGCTCGAACAGTTTCAGGCCAAGCTGCGCTTCAAGATTGGCGATGCCGTAGCTGATGACGGACTGCGCGCGGTTAAGCTTGCGGCCGGCGGCTGAGAAGCTGCCGGTGTCGGCGACCGCAACCAGGATCTGCAATTGGTCGAGCGTCGGATTGGGCTGCACGGCATACCTACTTTATGGATGGATCGTATAGAAAATATACCAGTTTTTTGGATGGGTCGGTAGGCCCATATCAGGCGGGAGAAATCAATTCCCACTGGAGAGAACCGCTATGTCTATCCTGCTTGTAACCTCGAGCCCGCGCGGCGCTGCCTCGCACTCGACCCGTATCGCTACCGAATTCGCTGAAAAGCTCGTCGCCGCCGACCCGTCGAATACGCTCGTCGTACGCGACCTCGTGGCCAACCCGCTGCCGCATATCGACACCGATTATGCGACCGGCATCTACACCCCCGTTGAAGCCCGCACGCCGCGCCAGGCCGAAGTCGTCGGCGTCTCCGACATCGTGCTTGACGAACTGTTCGCAGCCGACACCGTGATCCTGGCCACCGGCTTCATCAACTTCAACATCTCCTCGACCCTGAAGTCCTGGGTCGATCACATCTCCCGCTCCGGCAAGAGCTTCTCTTATGGCGAGGGTGGTCCCAAGGGCCTCGTCACCGGCAAGAAGGTCTATATCGTACTCGCCTCGGGCGGCATCTATTCCGAAGGTGCGGCCGTGCAGTTCGATCACGCCATCCCCTATCTGCGCGGCGTGCTCGGCTTTCTCGGCATGACCGATGTCGACGTCATCCGCATCGAAGGCGTCGGCATGGGCCCTGATGCCGTCACCGCCGCGCTCGCCAATGCGACGGCCAAGGTCGACGCCGTGGTGGCCAAGACCGCGAGCGCGCAAATCGCCGCGTAAGCACACCCCGTCATTCGCATTGAAAGGCAGGCGCTTCGGCGCCTGCCTTTTTCCTTGTCAGGCGGCGCGATAGGTTGCGTGTCGAAAACGGATCTATCGCGTTACTAGATTGCCGCGCAACGCCATTGGTTATTCGGCCTGTCTGCGTTATCGGTCGCTGATGTTCCTTTCCGTCGCGACAACCCATCATCCAGCCACAGATCTCGGCTTCTTGCTGCACAAGCATCCCGAACGTCTGCACGAGACTGACCTATCCTTCGGCAAGGCCTGGCTGTTCTATCCGGAGGCGACCGATGAGCGTTGTGAGGCTGTGCTTCTGCTCGATGTCGATCCGATAGGGCTCGTTCGGGGCAAAGGCCAAGCAGAGGGCTTGCTGGATCAATATGTAAACGACCGACCTTATACGGCATCGTCTTTTCTGTCTGTGGCTTTGAACAAGGTACTGCGGACAGCGATGACCGGCATCTCGAAAGAGCGCCAGCAACTGGCCGATAGCGACCTCCCGCTCGAAGCTGTGGTGACCCCGCTGCCGATGCCTGGCGGCGAGGCCCTGGTTCGAGATCTATTCGAACCGCTGGGATGGACCGTCAACCTGGCGCCGGTCGAAACTGTCGGATCTGGCGCGGGTGGACCACGATACGGTCATCTGAGGCTGACTGGCACCGGCCGCCTAAGCAGCCTGCTCAACCACCTTTATGTCCTGATCCCGGTGATGGACGACACCAAGCACTACTGGGTTGGCGAGGCCGAGATTGACAAGCTGCTGTCCAAGGGCGAGGGCTGGCTGGAAAACCACCCAGCCAAAGACCTGATCGTGCGCCGTTATCTGCGCAACCGAGGTGCGTTGGCCCGCATCGCCCTGGAGCGGCTGGCTCCGGAGACGGCCAATGAGGTCCTACCCCCCGAAGCCCGGGCTGCACCTGAGCAAGCGCTGGAGGCGCCCATCCGGCTGAACGACCTGCGCATGGACGCCGTGGTGCAAGCCATTCGGGCGACCGGAGGGGCCAGTGTTGCAGATTTGGGGTGTGGCGAAGGCAAGCTGCTCTATCGGCTCGTGCGCGAAAAATGGGTCCACAAGCTGTTCGGGCTCGACCCCGCTATTCGTGAACTGGAATGGGCCGCCAAGCGTCTCAAACTGAACGAGTTCGGGGGGCCGCCTGAAGACCGGGTCACGTTGCTGCACGGATCGCTGACATATCGCGACAGCCGATGGGCGGAAGCCGACGTCGCTGTGCTGGTCGAGGTCATCGAACATCTCGACGAAGACCGGCTGCCAATGATCGAGCGTATTATCTTCGGCGAGACAGCGCCAAAATTCGTGATCGTGACTACGCCGAACGCTGACTACAACCCCTTGTTCCCCAGTCTGGCCGCTGGCGCTTTTCGCCATCCGGATCACCGTTTCGAATGGGGCCGGGTTCGGTTTGAAGCCTGGGCGGTCAGGATCGGCGAGATCTATGGCTATAGCGCCGCCTTAAGTGGCATCGGAGCCGTGGACCCCGTGCTCGGCGCGCCGACGCAGATGGCGGTGTTCACCCGATGAGAGAGCCAGACAAGACCGACCTCACCATCCCTGACTTCGCCCTCGTCGTGCTGATCGGCTCGACGGGATCGGGCAAGTCGACCTTCGCCGCCAGGCACTTCCTGCCGACCGAAATCATCTCGTCGGATCGCTGCCGCGCGCTCGTCAGCGACAACGAGACTGATCAGGATGTCTCGGCCGACGCTTTTGATTTGGTGCGCGAAATCGCCGGCAAACGGCTCAAGCATCGAAAGCTGGCCGTCATCGACGCGACCAATGTGCGACCCGCTGATCGCAAGGCGTGGGTCGAGCTGGCGCGCAAATGGCACGCTTTGCCGGTCGCCGTGGTCATCGATCCGGGTGTTGATGTTTGCGTCGCCCGCAACGCGCTACGAGCCGATCGTCCCTTCGGCGCCGGCGTTGCCCAGCGCATGACGAACGAAATTCGCAAGGGCCTCGGCGGCCTGCAACGCGAAGGTTTCCGTCAGGTCTGGAAGCTCACCGGCGAGGCCAGTATCGACGCGGCCAAGGTCTCGCGTCAGCCATTATGGACCGACAAGCGCGACGATTGCGGTCCTTTCGACGTCATAGCTGATGTCCATGGTTGCGCCGACGAACTTCAGACCTTGTTCTGTCAGCTCGGTTACAGCATCGCCTGGTCCGACGGCCATGGTGATCGGACCGTCACTGTAACGCCGCCAGAAGGCCGCAAGATCGTCTTTGTCGGCGACCTCGTCGATCGTGGTCCCAACGTGCCCGACGTCTTGCGCATCGCCATGAGCATGGTCGCGGCGGGAACCGCCTACTGTGTCCAGGGCAATCACGAACGCAAACTCAGCCGCTGGCTGGAAGGCCGCAAGGTCACGATCGCCCACGGCCTGCAGCAAACCATCGACCAGTTGGACGCTCAGGATCGCGGCCTGCGAGAGGCTTTGCCGGCCTTCCTCGACAGCCTGCGCAGCCACGTCTGGCTGGACGGCGGACGCCTCGCCGTGGCACATGCCGGACTCAAGGAAGAGATGATCGGGCGCGGTTCCGGCGCGGTGCGCGAGTTCGCCCTCTATGGCGAAACCACGGGCGAAATCGACGAATTTGGCCTGCCCGTCCGTGCCGACTGGGCAGCCGCCTATCGGGGCAAAACCAGCGTAGTATACGGGCACACGCCGGTGCTGTCGGCGGAGTGGGTCAACAACACGCTTTGCATCGACACCGGCTGCGTGTTCGGCGGCAAGCTGACTGCCTTGCGCTGGCCGGAACGCGAACTGGTCGACGTGCCGGCAGTCGAGACCTGGTCCGAACCCGTGCGTCCCCTCGGTGGACCGGGCCTTGGCAAATCGGCACAGGCCGATGCCGACGGCGTGCTCGACTATCAGGATGTCTCTGGGCGACGCTGGATCGAGACCGAACTGAAAGGCAGGGTTGTCGTGGCCGAGGAGAACGCGTCGGCGGCACTTGAGGTGATGAGCCGCTTCGCGCTGTCGCCGCAGTGGCTGGTATATCTGCCGCCGACAATGTCGCCATCCGAGACCAGCAGCCAAGCCGGCTGGCTGGAACGCCCCGAGGAAGCTTTCAGTCATTTCCGCGAGCGTGGCGTCACCCAAATCCTGTGCGAAGAGAAGCACATGGGTTCGCGGGCAGTCATCGCTCTGTGCCGAAACGCGCAGACGGCGCGCGACCGGTTCGGGGTATCTGGCGACGAGACAGGCGCGATCTGGACCCGGACCGGACGCTCCTTTTTCAGCGACAGCGGCATGACGGAGCGCCTGCTCAATCGCCTGCGCGCCAGCGTCGACGCTGCGGATCTATGGCAGGAATTGAACAGCGACTGGTTGCTGCTGGACACCGAGATCATGCCATGGTCGGCCAAGGCAAGCAGCCTGATTGAAAGCCAGTACGCCCCAGTGGCAACGTCTGCGGCCGCTGGGCTCCAGGCCAGCCGCGAAGCGCTGGCCCGTGCGATGGCACGCGGCGTGGATACGGCCGCGCTCAAGGCTCGCATTGAGGACCGCGCCGCGCGTGCCGCCAGATACGCCACTGCCTGGGCGCCTTACGTGTGGCCGGTCTCGGGCGTCGACGACCTGAAGGTCGCGCCGTTCCACCTGCTGGCAAGTGAGGGATGCGTCTGGTACGACCAGAACCACGTTTGGCACATGACGCTTGCGGACCGTCTGGCTGCCGGGGGCGGCGTGGTAACGCGAACGCAATGGCGGATGGTTGACCTGGCCGATGCCGGTTCTTGTGCGGAGGCCGTCGCCTGGTGGGAGACGCTGACCGACTCAGGCGGCGAAGGGATGGTAGTGAAGCCGCACGACGTCGTCAGCCGAAACAAGAAGGGGCTCATGCAACCGGCGCTGAAAGTGCGCGGCCAGGAGTATCTTCGCATTATATATGGCCCCGAATACGATGCGCCGGACAATCTCGTGCGCCTGCGCGAACGAGGCTTGGGTGGCAAGCGCAGCCTGGCGCTCAGAGAGTTCGCGCTCGGTCACGAGGCACTGAAGCGGTTTGTCGCCAAGGAACCGCTGCGACGTGTTCACGAGTGTGTTTTCGGCGTCCTGGCGCTGGAGAGCGAGCCAATCGATCCGAGGCTGTAGGCTACCCGAACATCCTCTCGCCTTGCTCGTCGACCAACTGCATGCCCTTCTTGATCGAGATGTCGACGGCGTCGTCCAGTCCGGCAAAGCGATCGGCGCGGATGAATTTGTGTTCCTTCATCACGCCGTCGACTTCCTTCGAAACCACGCCGCAGGTCTGGTATTGGCCCCCCTCCGCCTTGTAGGGCGTGGCGCTGATCAAAAATCCCTTGTGCTCAACCTGCTTTGCCGGTGCTGCGCTCTTGGGCTCGCCCGCCTCACCGCCGCCACCACCGAAAAGACGTTTCAGAAAAGACATGGGGCTTCCTCCAACGGCAATCATCCTGCACCATGTCTCGCGGTGCAGGATGATTTTCAGTACCGTTCCTCAGTCGAACGGGCAAGGGTTCTCGCCCGGGGTCAACCGCGCGATAGCGCTTCTAGGGCTTCAGCGGCGGCTTCCAGGACTGCAATCGCCTCGGCCTGCTTTTCAGCCGGCGCGTCGACGAGATCGTCGAGCGCGGCACGCAGCCGGTGGCGCACGGCGCGGAACTCGTCGCGGGCTTCCGAGCGACCCCGTCCACCACGCCGTCCGCCTTCCTCGCCGTCGTCGTTCCAGCCGAACCAGTCCCGCGCTTTCGCCATCTTGCGGCCGAAGCGCTCCAGATGCTCGAGCACGCCGTCGATCATCTCGCGGTTCTCGGCGAGATGCGCCTGCCCCGCCTCGGTGATCGAAAACACCTTCTTGTTGCCGTCGGCGGCTGAAGCCGCATAGCCGGCCTCTTCCAGGAAGGTCAGCGTCGGATAGACGACGCCCGGGCTCGGGCTGTAGATGCCGCTGGTGCGCTCTTCCAGCGCCTTGATGATGTCGTAGCCGTGGCGCGGCGCCTCGGCCAGCAGCGACAGCGTGATCAGCTTGAGATCGCCGTCGGCCAGCATGCGCCCGGCACGAAACATGTCGCCCGGGCCGCCGCGTCCACCGCCACGTCCGCCGTGGCCGAACGGACCAAAGCCGCCGCCCCCTCTTCCACCAAATTTGCCTGCCATGTGCAGGAATGCGCGCTCGGCGCGCTCGCCAAAGGGATGATGTCTGTGCATGAATTGCTCCTTGAGTTATATCTTACGATACATCTTAATTAGGCTTGCCCCGCCGACGAGTCAAGATATATCTTACGATGTATCTAAAGGCGGCGCCAGAAGGTTGATTTCGCCGCCGCCGGCAGCTAGAAAGCGCATGAGGGCCAAAACCTCTCCGTAAGCGTCTGCCACCCCGGTCTTTCCGGGCAGTTCCGCCGGAAACCCGGCGCAATGGATGCCAAATGCGACGGACCGGATGTTTCAGGAAAATCCAAAAATGACCACGACCCGTAAGCGCGGCAAGCTGCCGGCGCGCTATGCCGCGATCGTCAGCCCGCTGGTGCTGTCGCTGCTGATGACCTTCATCGTCTCGTTCATATCGACGCTGAAAAGCCTTGGACTGCAACCTGATTTGCCGGCTGTCTGGCTCACTGCCTGGGGCCTGTCCTGGCTGGTAGCGTTCCCAACGTTGCTCATGGTGCTGCCGGCGGTGCGCCGCATTGTCGGCTGGCTTTGCGAGCCGGCGTCCCGGTAACGCCCATGACGGTAAGGCCCGCAGATTCTTCGGGCCTTGCCTCGCTACCAGCGGCCCTTGCGCCGGTTCCAGGCATAGAGAAGATCGGCGAAACGATCATAGGCCAAGCGCGTCAGCGGCAGCGCGACCGGATTGCCGAAGAGCGTCGCCAGCCAGCCCTCGCCCGGCGTCGCCCGCCAGACGGCAACCGCGACATCGGCGCCGACCAGCAGCCTGCCTTCGGCATCGGTGGCATGCAGCCGGCGGCGTATGTCCTCCAGCGAGGCGCTGTAGCCAGAGAGCGCCGCCGGTTCGAGGTTGATGTCGCGGAATTCGATCCGCCCGGCCTTGATCGCCTCGATCAGCCGCCGTTTCTGCCGGGTGATGCCGCCATCGCAGACGGGGCAGCGTGTGTTGTACCAGACGGTCAGCGCAGGCTTGGACATGGCGCGACTATCACCCTGACGGCACGGCCCCGCAATATGACGCCGAGCCGCACGGACCCGCGCCCAGCGCTATCCAAGCGAAGTGACGATCTCGCGATAGGCAAATTCCGGGAAAGCCTTGAGCGTTCGCGTCTTGACGCTGCCACCCGTTGCCAGCATCAGCGCGAAACGAGCAAGCACAGCATCGTCGGGCGCCTCGATAATCGCCACCATGTCATATTCGCCCATAGTCAGGTAAAACGCCTTGAACGAGCCGCCCATGTCGGCCAGTTGCTTCTTGGCGGCATCGAGCCGCTTCGGCGACTCTCGGATATTTCTGGCGCCCTGTTCCGTCCAGTTCATCAGCAGGATGTAGGTTGTCATCACACACCTCCCTCCGGCGCCACGGAGCACGGCTGAGGACATCAGCCGGGGCGGACATCCGGTTTTTCGCCCAGAACATACATCCGACCAGGCAAGTATCCTCCCGACGGAGATGGGCGACAAGAGCCTTCACCCGGGCAACAAAAAGGGCGCCATCGGCGCCCTTTTCGAATGCTGGTCTGTTGCCGGTATCAGCTGTCGAGGAAGCTCCTCAGCTTGCGGCTCCGGCTCGGGTGCTTGAGCTTGCGCAGCGCCTTGGCTTCGATCTGGCGGATACGCTCGCGCGTCACCGAGAACTGCTGGCCGACTTCTTCCAGCGTGTGGTCGGTGTTCATGCCGATGCCGAAGCGCATGCGCAGCACCCGCTCCTCGCGCGGCGTCAGCGATGCGAGCACCCGCGTTGTGGTCTCGCGCAGATTGGCTTGGATCGCCGCATCGATCGGCAGGATCGCCATCTTGTCCTCGATGAAATCGCCCAGATGCGAATCCTCTTCGTCACCCACAGGGGTTTCGAGCGAGATCGGCTCCTTGGCGATCTTCAAGACCTTGCGCACTTTTTCGAGCGGCATTGCGAGCTTTTCTGCCAGTTCCTCCGGCGTCGGCTCGCGGCCGATTTCATGCAGCATCTGGCGCGACGTGCGCACGATCTTGTTGATCGTTTCGATCATGTGCACCGGGATGCGGATGGTGCGCGCCTGGTCGGCAATCGAACGCGTGATCGCCTGCCGGATCCACCATGTCGCATAGGTAGAGAACTTGTAGCCGCGGCGGTATTCGAATTTGTCGACCGCCTTCATCAAGCCGATATTGCCTTCCTGGATCAGGTCGAGGAACTGCAGGCCGCGATTGGTGTATTTCTTGGCGATGGAAATGACGAGGCGCAGGTTGGCCTCGACCATTTCCTTCTTGGCGATAGCGGCTTCGCGCTCGCCCTTCTGCACCTGGTTGACGATCTTGCGGAATTCCAGGATCGAGATCGCCGTCTCGGTGGCGAGATTCTGGATTTCCGAACGCAGATCCTTGATCGCGTCCTTCTCGTTCTTGGTGAATTCCTTCCAGCCGCGCGAGGTCAGATTGCCGATCGAGCGCGTCCAGTTCGGGTCGAGCTCGGAGCCCTGATATTCCTTGAGGAACTCCTCGCGGCGCACGCCATAGCTTTCGGCCAGGCGCAGCAGCTTGCCTTCGTTCTGCACCAGCCGCTTGTTGATGTCGTAGAGCTGCTCGACCAGCGCCTCGATGCGCGCCGTGTTGAGCGACAGCGACTTCACCGCCTTGATCAGCTGGTCCTTCAGCTCCTTCAGGCGGCGGTCCTGGCTTGGCGACAGCGTGCCGGTCGCGGCCAGACGGTTCTCGACCTGCTGGTCCTGCAGCTTGCGCAGCTTCTTGTAGGTGTCGGCGATGACGTCGAGCGTCTCCATCACCTGCGGGCGCAGTTCCGCTTCCATCGCCGCCAGCGACAGGCTCGCCTCGTCCTCGTCTTCCTCGTCGTCATCGACCAGGCCGCGCGTGTCGGCGCCGACATTGGTGATGTCGTCTTCCTCGTCGCGTCCACGCCTCGGCTTGTCCTCGGCCTTGGGCGCCTCCTCGATGCGCTCGACCACCGGCGCCTGCTTGGCTTCGGGGCCGGCATAGGTGGCTTCGAGGTCGATGATCTCGCGCAGCAGGATCTTGGATTCGTTGAGCTCGTCACGCCAGATGATGATGGCCTGGAAGGTCAGCGGGCTTTCGCAGAGGCCCGCAATCATCGTCTCGCGGCCGGCCTCGATGCGCTTGGCGATCGCGATTTCGCCCTCGCGCGACAGGAGCTCGACCGAGCCCATCTCGCGCAGATACATGCGCACCGGGTCATCGGTGCGGTCGGTCGGCTCTTTCTTGGTGGTCGTGGCGGCGACGGCGGTGCCGGTCTGCTCGGCCAGCTCGTTGGCGTCTTCCTCGGCGTCGGCATTGCTGTCGGCGGCCTCGGGCTCCTCGCTCTGATCGTCGTCCTCGACCACGTTGATGCCCATGTCGGACAGCATCGCATTGATGTCTTCGATGCGATCCGGATCGGTCTCTTCCGACGGCAGCACCGCGTTCAGTTCGTCGAGAGTCACATAGCCGCGCTTCTTGGCGGCCTTGATCATCTTCTTGACAGCATCATCGGAAAGGTCGAGCAGAGGCCCATCGGTGGCGCCTTCACGTTCGGTCTCGACCTCTTCCTTTTCCTTTGTCGCCATAGTCTTTATCTTCTCCTAGCGGCCGAGCATCGAAGCCGCGTAGCTGCCGCACCGGTCAAACTACATGCGCTGGTGGCGCTTAACCGGGCCGGTAACCGAATCAACTCTTTTGTTTGTTCATATCGTGCCCCCAAAACCGGTTTTCACTTTTGGGCGATATGCATTAAGTCCAGATTAACCCTGATATCTGTGGCAGGCTGACAGCCTGTCCAGTGATCAGCACCTCGCGTCAGTGCATTTCCATCGACGCCGGCGCGGGTTAAGGTTTCGAATCGTCCTGATTCCGTCATTCTGCCAGAAGGTCAAGCGCCTCTCGCATGATTCGCATCAAAAAAGCGAATCAATTACCCGACTTAGAGGCGTCGATTCGACGCGCAGCACGTACAACATTCATTCTTGCGCAGGTTTCGACCTAGACGCGCCCACCCCTGCCCGAGGATACACCGAACCCTTCGATCAGCGCTTCCGTTGCTTGTACATCACGGAATTGCGCCTGAATCTCGATGAGGTGCCGGTAGTTTTCGTCAGTGGGATCGCTGGCGAGCGCTGCTTCCGCCTGTTTCAGCTCCTTATGTAAGGTGCGCGCGCTGCGCTGCAAGTGCAGCGCCTGGTTGAAGGCGTCGCGGGCATCGTCAAGCGCTGCGGTTTCCAGCGCGGGCCATTGCCTGGCCCGTTGGATGAGCGCCACGGCGCGCCCCCAGATATCGCTGCAGCCGGCACGTTCGATGGTGGCGATCACCGCGCTACGGTCATTGGCCATGTCGTGCGCCATCGCATCGAGGATGGCGGCGTGCAGCCGCTGCAGATCGGTGTTGGCGAGATCGAGGAACTCGACATGGGCGAAGTTCTCGTCGATCAGCGCCGGATGGTTGACGAGGGCTACGATGATCGTCGCCTCGCGCACCGACATCATCTCGCCACCGCGTTTGACCATGGCGGAGCGGCCGAGGCTTTCGGTGATCGCGGCGCGCGCGCCTGCCCCGCTGCCTTTGGCGAACTGTCCGCCGGGTGCGGGCGTTTTGCCCTGCCCCGGTTTCCAGTCCTGGCGACCTTGCCGCACTTCGCGCTGGGCGCTGAAGAAGGTCAGCTCCCGCTCGCGCATCCACTGCTGGTAGTGGTAGCGCTGGCTCTCATCGCGGATGCGGCTGGTCAGTTCGCGCAGCGTCTTTGTCAGCCCCGCCCGCCGCTCCGGCGTGTCGAAGACGCCACCGGATGTCTCACGCATCCACAACAAATCAGCAAGAGGCCGCGCTTCCGCCAGCACGGCACGAAACGCGTCCGGCCCTTCTGCCTTGACCAGATCGTCGGGATCCTTGCCCTCCGGCAACAGCGCAAAGCGCACCGACCGCCCGGCCTGCACCGACGGCAGCGCGAGATCCGCGGCGCGCCACGCCGCCTTCAGCCCGGCCTGGTCGCCGTCGAAGCACAGCATCGGCTCAGGCGCCATGCGCCACAGAAGTTCGAGTTGGTTTTCGGTGAGCGCGGTGCCGAGCGGCGCCACGGCATTCTCGAAGCCGGCCTGCGCCAGCGCAATCACGTCCATATAGCCTTCGACGGCAATCACCGTGCCGCCTTTCGCCAGCGCTTTGCGGGCGCGGGCGAAATTGTAGAGCACGTTGCCCTTGTGGAAGAGCTCCGTGTCGGGCGAATTCATGTATTTGGCCAGCGCATCGGGCGCCAGTGCGCGGCCGCCAAAGGCGATGATCTTGCCGCGCGAATCCGGGATCGGGAACATGATGCGATCGCGGAACCAGTCATAGGAGACCGGGATGTCGTCGCCATGACGCACCAGCCCGCAGGCCTCGATGTCGGCCTTGGGCACACCCTTGGCGGCAAGATGTTCCTTCAGCGCATTGCGGCTGTCGGGCGCAAAGCCCAGCCGGAACGATTGCTGCGTCGCCGGCGTCAGCCCGCGATCCCTGAGATAGGCGCGGGCTTTTGCACCCTCCGGTCCTTGCAGCCGCTCCTGGAAGAAGGCAGTCGCCATCTCCATGACATCGGTCAGACTGGCGCGTTCCTTCTCACGCTGTTCTTCCCGCTCGTCGCGCACCGGCATCGGCACGCCGGCCATGTCGGCGATCTTCTCGACCGCTTCGGGAAAGCTTAATCCGTCGAGCTCGGTCAGGAACTTGAAATGATCGCCCGACACCGAACAGCCGAAACAGTGATAGCGGCCCTTCTTGTCCTCGCAGTGGAAGGAGGGGCTCTTTTCGCCATGGAACGGACAACAGGCCCAATAGTCGCCGCGCGAGGCGTTGGTCTTCTTCCTGTCCCATGCGACGCGCTGGCCGATGACCGATGAAATCGGCACACGGTCGCGTATCTCATCGAGAAAGGCGGGCGGAAAGCGCATTGGGGAACTCGTTTGTCCCTCATATAATCATGCTCGCGGAATCCGACGACCCTTATTGCGGACCATACCCGGTTTCCACAGCCAAAAAGCCCGGTTTCTACAGCCAAAAGAAAGGCGGCCGTTTCGGGCCGCCTCCTTTCAAGTCTCTGCATTGCGCCGGCGAGGCCGGGCTTAATGCGCGGCAATGGCGCCGAAGATGATGCCGGACAGGACGCTGACCAGCACATAGTCGTTGCCGACGCGGATCCATTCCTGGCCGGGGCCGGGGCGATGCAGGCCATAGCGGCCATAATCGCGGATCGGCTGGTGCCGCTTCCAGCTGGAATATTTCTGGCCATTGCGCCAATGGCTGCGCTTGACGACCACCGTCTTCTTCACGACGCGCTTCCTGATATCGACATGCTTGCCGGGCCTCTGCCAGTCGACCTGCGTGTAATTCGACTGCGGTGCGACCGGTGCGTTCACCGGTGCGGCCTGGCCGGTAAGCGAAGTGGCGGCCAGCATCGAGAAAGCGAGGGCGGAAAGAACAATACGTTTCATAGCGGGGCTCCTTGGTTGTCGATCTAGGGAATAGCGCCCGAAGGATGAACCGAAACTGAACACTAGCATTACATTTACGCAATGAAATCCGGCGCTTATCCTGGATATTTGAACATCATCGCAAAGGCGATTGCCGGGAGTCCGGCAAACCGGGACGATCCGCTGCCATCACCAGGGATCCGCCATGCAACCATTTGCGCATCCGTCCATTTTCCGACACGCCCTGTCGCGCCGCGACGGCTCTTGAAATCGACAAGATTTTATTACCCGGCTAAAATATTCCGGATATTGTTCAAGACTGTCATGACCATGATTCGCAGCCCCGTTTTCATCCCTGCACTGCGCGCCCTCCGCGTCGCGATAGCTGTCTGCGTGCGGGTTTCGAAATGAGCGGCTCCGTCGTTCTGCTGCATCTGGCGGGCTCGGTGGCGCTGATGCTGTTTGCCACCCGCATGGTCAAGACAGGCGTCGAGCGCGCCTATGGCGACGTGCTGCGTCACCGGCTGCGCTCCACCATGCGCAATCCGATCATGGCGGTGCTGGCCGGCTGCGGCCTGTCCATCGCGCTGCAGAGCTCGACCGCCGTCACGCTTCTCGTCGGCTCCTTCGCCGGCGCCGGCATCGTCTCGGGCATGTCGGGCCAATTGGCTGTGCGCGGCGCCGAGATCGGCTCGGCGCTGGTGGTCAAGCTCTTGACCTTCGATCTGACGCTGCTGGTGCCGATCTGCCTCGTCGCCGGCACGGTCATGTTCATGGCCACCGAGCGGCGCGACTGGCGCCAGTTCGGCCGCATCCTGGTCGGCATCGGCCTTTTGGTACTGTCGCTGGAGATGATCGGCCAGGCCTCGGAGCCGCTGCGCCAGAGCACGCTGATGCCGCTCATCATCGAATATTTCTCCAGCGACTACGTCACCGCCTATCTGCTCGCCGCGCTCGTTACCTGGCTCTTCCACTCCTCAATCGCCGCCGTGCTTTTGATGGTCACGCTGGCCGGGCGCGGCTTCATCCCGCCCGAACTCGGCATCGTGCTGGTGCTCGGCGTCAATCTCGGCTCGTCGATCATCGCGCCGCTGCTCACCCGAAGTGCCGAACCTGGCGTGCGCGTCGTGCCGATCGGCAATCTGTTGATGCGCGGCATGGGCTCGCTGGTGATGCTGATCCTGTTCATGACGCTGAAGCCACCGGTCGCCTTCCTCGGCGCCACCGTGCCCGACCAGATCGTCAACGCCCACATACTGTTCAATGTGCTGATCCTGCTCGCCGGCCTGCCGCTTGCCAGCCTGATCTATCGTGCTTCCGAGAAGATCGTCGCAATGGGCACCAAGCCGGCGCCGGCTACAGAGCTCGATGTGGTCGAACTCTCCGCCCTCAACGACGGCGCGCTCGACGTTCCGAGCCAGGCGCTGGCCAACGCCACCCGCGAGGTGGTCCGCGTCTGCGAGACGGTCGAGATCATGCTCAAGCGTATCATCGAGCTGTATGAAAGCGCCGACGGCGACAAGATCAAGGCGCTGGCCGCCCTTGACGACCGCGTCGACAGGAAGCACGCGGCGATCAAGCTCTATCTGGCCAAATTGACCAGGAACTCGCTCACAGAGGACGAGGCGCTGCGCTGCCAGGAGCTGATAGGCGCCTGCGTCAAGCTTGAGCAGGTCGGCGACATCATCGTGCGCAACATGCTGGTGCATGTGAAGAAGAAGTTCGAGCGCGGGCTGGAGTTCACGCCCGAGGGCTGGAGCGAGCTGCTCGCCTTTCACACCTCGGTGCTGGCCAATGCCAGGCTTGCCTTCAACGTGCTGGTGTCGCGCGACCCTGAGACTGCCCGCCAGCTGGTGCTGGAAAAGGACCGGCTGCGCGACCGCGAAAAGGAAACCAGCGCCAGCCATTTCGTGCGCCTGCGCGACGGCACCGCCAAGAGCGTCGAGACCAGCTCCATCCACCTCGACACCATCCGCGACCTGAAGCAGATCAACTCGCTGCTGGCGTCGATGGCCTACCCGGTGCTGGAAGAGCGCGGCCTGCTCGGCGGCTCCAGGTTGAAGGCGAGCTGATCAAGAAAACCTAAACCGGCCGCAAAAATTTCTGCATTGCCGGCAAGCGCCATCCATGATTTGAGGCCAACTCGTTCAAGGATCGCTTCCGCGCCATGCTTCCGCTCATTGCCCTGTTCATCGCCGCCTTCGCTTTCGGCACCACCGAATTCGTCATTGCCGGCGTGCTGCCGCAAGTGGCCGACGGCCTTGGCGTTTCGATCCCGACCTCCGGCTATCTCGTCTCAGGCTATGCCGGCGGCATCGCGGTTGGCGGGCCATTGCTGGCGCTCGCCACCAAGGGCATTCCCCGCAAGACGCTGCTGCTTTGCCTGACCGTCGCCTTCACCATCGGCCAGGCCGCTTGCGCGCTGGCGCCCGATTTTGCCTCGATGCTGCTCTTGCGCATTGCGGTCGCCGTCGCACACGGCGCCTATTTCGGCGTCGCCATGGTGGTGGCTGTCGGCCTCGTGCCCGAGGACAAGCGCGGCATGGCCGTGGCTGTGATCCTCTCCGGCCTCACCGTATCCAATGTCATCGGCGTCCCGGCCGGCACCGCAATCGGCAATCTCTGGGGCTGGCGCGCCACCTTCTGGGTGATGTGCGCGCTTGGCGTGGTAGCCTTTGCCGCCATGACTGCGCTTTTGCCGCGCGCGACAGGCGCATCAAGGCCATCCGCCAGTCTTGGCAGCGAGGTTCGCGTGCTGGCGCGCCAGCAAGTCTGGACCTCGCTGATCCTGATGCTGATGTTGATGATCGGCCAGTTCGGCCTGTTCACCTACATCACCCCGACCCTGCTTGAGGTGACCCATCTCGACGAGGGCCTGATCCCCTGGGTGCTGCTGCTCAACGGCGTCGGCGCCACCGTCGGTGTGTTTCTCGGCGGCAAGCTTTCCGACTGGAAGCTGATGCCGTCGCTGATCACAATGCTTGCGCTGCAAGCGGTGATGTTGGGCGTGATCTATGCCGTCAGCCCCTACCCCGTGCCGATGGTCATCGCCATCGTTATCTGGGGTGGCCTCAACTTCGCCATAGGCACGCCGATCCAGACCCGCATCCTGGCCTGGACGGCGGACGCCTCCAACCTCGCCTCCTCGCTCATCCCCTCCGGCTTCAATGTCGGCATCGCGCTCGCCGCGTCGCTGGGCGCTGCCATGCTCAATGCCGGCTACGGCTATCGCAGCCTGCCGGTTGTGGGCGCTGCCGCCATGCTGGTGGCGGTGGTGGTGGCACTTGCCTCCTACATCTGGGAGGGGCGCAGCCGGGCAGCGCCGCCGCTGCCAGCAGCGGCCGAATAGCATCGGACTACAAATCGATCCGGAACAACAAACTCTCGGCGCCGCCATACGCGGCGTCCTTGATGAACGGACCGACCACACGGCCGCCATTGGCCAGCACCACCTTCTGCGAGGCCGGATTGTCGAGGTCGGTGGTGAGCTCGACATATGGCAAACCAACAGCCCTCGCCTCGTCCAGCATCAGCCGCAGCGCCTCGGTCGCATAGCCTCGTCCGCGCTTCCACGGCACCACGGCATAGCCGATATGGCCGAGCACATGCGACGGCAGTGCGGCCGTACCCGGCTGCCAGCGAAAGCCGATCGAGCCGGCGGCCTCGCCGTCCCAGATCCAGCGCCGGAAGCCCGGCAGCCGCGGCACGGTCGTGCCGTCCGGCAAGGTAATCGGGCCTCCTTTGGCCTCGGGATCGTCGAGGCTGGCAAGGAACGCCGCGGGATCCTCGTCGATCGCCGCAAGTTGCTCGCGCGTCGCTTCCATCAGCCGGACATTGTCCGGCGACCAGCCACGCTCGAGCGCCGCCTTGTAGGAGGGCAGATGTTCGAGCGTGGGTTTGACGATTTCGATCATGGTGGGTCTCTCCGGCAGGTCAACGCTTGCTCGCTTAAGCCGGTGCGGACCGTTTCTTGCCCAGAGGTAATGCCCCTGCTCTCCTTCGCCATTGAAGCGGTGTCGGCTCCTACTGCAGCAGGCCTTTGACGATGCCGCTGGCCTTGCCGAAATCCATCTGGCCGGCATATTTCTGCTTCAGCGCGGCGATCACCTTGCCCATGTCCTTTTGGCTGGCGGCACCGGTCGCAGCGATCGCCTCGCGCGCCGCAGCTGTTACGGCGGCCTCATCCAGCTGCGTCGGCAGGAAGCCGCGGATGATCTCCATCTCGCCACGCTCCTGCGCGGCCAGATCCGGGCGCTTGCCGTCCTCGAACGCCTTGGCCGATTCCTCGCGCTGCTTCACCATCTTGGCCAGGATCTGCAGGATCTCCTCGTCGCTGGCGGGGTCCTTGGTCGAGCCGCGATTGGCGATGTCGCGGTCGTGGATGGCGGCCTGGATCAGCCTGAGCGTCGGCAGCCGGTGCTTGTCCTGCGCCTTCATCGCGCTTTTCAGGGATTCGGCGATTTTTGCGCGCATGATGCTTTCTCCTTCGAACGGCGCGGACAATAACCGCGGCCCATCCGCAAAGCAAACGCGCCAAAGCCCTGATATCGTTCGACGAAACAAATGCTCGCCGTTTTTGGCACGGGTATCATTGACCGCTCTGGCGCCTTCCCCTATGTACTCGGCCTTGCACAAGACAAAGAATTGATGCGCGCAGGCTCGAGAGATCGGCCGCGCCGTTTGCTGCGCAGATGGCCCGCCATCGAAGCGCGCAGCGTGACAGGAGCGTCGCCATGGCCGAGATGACCCCCGAACTGACCCCGCCTTGGGCAACCGAAAAGCCGACCGCCGTCCTGGTGCTGGCCGACGGCACCGTCATCGAGGGTCGCGGCCTCGGCGCCACCGGTTCCGCCGTTGCCGAAGTCTGCTTCAACACCGCGCTCACCGGCTACCAGGAAATTCTCACCGACCCGTCCTATGCCGGCCAGATCGTCACCTTCACCTTCCCGCATATCGGCAACATCGGCACCAATGACGAGGACATCGAGGACTTGAACCCGGTCGCCCGTGCCGGCGCCGTTGGCGCGGTGTTCAAGGCCGATGTCACCAACCCGTCCAACTACCGCGCCGACACCGGGCTGGACCAGTGGCTGAAGAAGCGCGGCATCGTCGCGCTGTCGGGCATCGACACCCGGGCGCTGACCGCGCTGATCCGCGAAAAGGGCATGCCCAATGCCGTCATTGCGCACGCGCCCGACGGCATCTTCGACCTCGACGATTTGAAGCGGCGGGCCGCCGCCTGGTCGGGCCTGATCGGGCTTGACCTCGCCAAGGAAGTCACCTCCGGCCAGTCCTCGGTCTGGCGTGGAACGCCCTGGGTGTGGAACGAAGGCTTTGGCGAACAGGCCGAGCCGTCGATGCACGTCGTCGCCATCGACTACGGCGTCAAGCGTAACATCCTTCGCCTGCTTTCCGGCCTCGGCGCCAAGGTCACCGTGGTTCCGGCCGGTACCGGTTCGGAAGAAATCCTGGCCATGCAGCCCGACGGCATCTTCCTCTCCAACGGCCCCGGCGACCCGGAAGCCACCGGCGAATACGCGGTGCCGGTCATCCAGGACCTGCTCAAGACCGATATTCCGGTGTTCGGCATCTGCCTCGGCCACCAGATGCTGGCCCTGGCGCTGGGCGGCAAGACCGCCAAGATGCACCAGGGCCATCACGGCGCCAACCACCCCGTCAAGGATCATACCACCGGCAAGGTCGAGATCGTCTCGATGAACCACGGCTTTGCCGTCGATGCCGACTCCTTGCCCGAGGGCGTCGAGGAAACCCATGTCTCGCTGTTCGATGGCTCGAACTGCGGCATCGCGCTGACCGGACGTCCGGTGTTCTCGGTCCAGCACCACCCCGAGGCCTCGCCCGGCCCGCAGGACTCGCACTATCTGTTCCGCCGCTTCGTCAACCTGATCCGCGAAAAGCGCGGCGAGGAACTGCTGGCCGAACGGGCCTGAGCCCTGTAGCAGCGATAATATCGCTTAGCCTCGAGCGATAAATCTGCGATATTGCGCGAGTCAAGACGATCATCCTCTCGGTGTCGGCAGCTCGCGATCTCGACAACCTGCCGGCCGATGTCCGCGAGCAGGTCTCTGAGGGTTTGAACACTTATGCCATCAGCGGGCGTGGGGATGTAGAACGTCTTGCCGGCCGAGACGGTTACAGACTTCGGATCGGTTGCTACCGCGTTATATTGATGAAGATCGCACGACAATCCTCGCGATCTACATCGGCAAGCGCGAAACGACGACCTACAGCCGGCCATAGGACAGCACATCATGAACGCTCCGCAAATCATAAGGACTTCAACCGGGGAAGAACTGGTCGTCATCCCGAAGGCTGACTACGAGGCATTGCTGCATGCCGCCGAAGAAGCCAGAGAAGACGCTGCGGATGTGGCGATCTACGATGAGCGGAAGGCCGAGTTCAAAACGGAAAAGCCTCTGCCCGCCGAGGTGACCATGGATATTTTGCGAGGTTCCAGCTGGGCTCAAGGCGCTGCGCAACTGGCGCAAGCTGACGCAGGGCGAGTTCGCTGATGCCATCGGTGTCAGCCAGGGCTTCCTGTCGGACCTTGAATCCAATCGCCGCAAGCCATCGGCCCAAACCAGCACCATGCTGTCGAAGGCATTGGACGTGCCCAGCGAATGGATCGAAGCCTAGTATCTGACCTTACGCCACCGGCCGGCCTTCGCTGGCCTCCAGTATGGCGAACCATTGCTGGCGGTCGAGGTCGATCTCCAGCGCCTTGACCATGGCGGCCAGCCGCTCGGGCTTCATCGTGCCCAGCACCGGCGCCAGCCGCGCCGGATGACGCAGCAGCCAGGCGATGGCGACGGCGGCGAGATCGCCGGCGCCGATCTCGGCAGCCACCGCCGCGATTGCCGCCCTGACCCGCGCCTCGCGCCCTTCCTTGCCGGTGAACAGCAAGCCGCCGCCGAGCGGCGACCAGATCATCGGCGCATAGCCGAGGCGTTGCGCGTGATCGAGGCTGCCATCCATCAGCGCATTGGTCTTCAGCACCGACATCTCGATCTGGTTGGTGGCCAAGGCAAACGGCAGCCGCGAAGCCAGAAGGTCGAACTGCGACGGCGTGAAATTGGAGACCCCGACCGCTCTCACCTTGCCCGACTTGACCAGCCCGGCAAGAGCCGCCGCCGTCTCGTCGGCATCCATCAGCGGATCCGGCCGGTGCAGCAGCAACAGGTCGAGATAGTCGGTGCCGAGATTGGCGAGCGAACGGTCGACCGAGGCGGCAATGTGGGCCGCACTGGTGTCGTAATGCTTCAGCCGGTTCTGAGGCCGGTTGGCCGATGCCAGAATGATGTCGCATTTCGAGATCAGCTCGATGCTGTCGCGCTTGCCCTTCCAGCGCGACAAGCCGGCGCCAAAGGCAGCTTCCACCTGGTAATGCCCGTAAATATCGGCATGGTCGAAGCTGGTCAGGCCGAGATCGACCGCAGTGCCGATCAGCCGCGCGATCTGGTCGGCGTCCGGGCGCGCGGCGCTGTCGAGCAGGCGCCAGGCGCCGAACACCAGCCGCGACAGCGACAAACCGTCCTTGGTTAGCTCTATGCGGCTGTCATGGCTCATATCTGGGCTCCATCTTCCGCAGCGCCGGTGGCAACGCTTCTCACCGCCGTCGGCCTCGCAACTTTCGTCACAAAGACAATGACCGCAAGCGTCAGGAAGCACGCGCCAACCAGATAGGGGGCGCCGCCCCGTGATGATCGAGGTGATCGAGAAGATCGATGTCATCGCACCCTGCAATTCGCCTTGCGCCGATGGCGGCACTTTGGCGGCGGCAAGGCTTCTCAGCGGCGGATCGGCCAGTGCTTCGAGGCAGCCGACGACGATCACCGCATAGATCATCCAGCCTTGCGAGGCGAAGGCGTAGCCGAAGGCGCTGGCCGCCGTAAATGTCAGGCCGATGACCGCCGTCTTCCACTCGCCAAGTTTGGGGATCACGCGCGGCAGCACCGTCGCCATGACGATCGCCCCACACAGGCCGAAGGCGCCGAGCGAGAAGCCGATCTGCTGCTCGCTCCAGCCATAACGATAATTGGACACGAACGACCACACCGCAGGATACATCATGTGGCCGAGCGTCATCAGGAAGAAGGCGAGCCCGATCCAGCCGATGCCCTGATATTGGCGCATCTGCAGCAGCGTGCCGACCGGGTTGGCGCGTTTCCACTCGAAGCGGCGGCGGTGCTTTTCATCGAGCGTTTCAGGCAGGAAGAACATGGCGATGAGGAAGTTCACGAAGGCAAGCCCGGCGGCAAAGTAAAACGGCACTCGCGGCCCGAACGTGCCGAGCAGCCCGCCCAGCACCGGCCCAATGACGAAGCCGACGCCGAAGGCGATGCCGAGCAGACCGAAATTCTTCGCCCGGTTGGCGTCGTTCGAGATGTCGGCAATGAAGGCCGACGTCGTCGAATAGCTGGCGCCCGAAACGCCGGCCAGCACGCGGCCGATGAACAGCATCGGATAGGACCAGGCGATGGCGCAGATCAGATTGTCGATCGAGAATGTAAGCACCGAGGCAAGCAGGATCGGCCGCCGCCCGAAGCGGTCGCTCAATCCACCCATGATTGGCGCGAAGAAGAACTGCATCGCCGCATAGACGAAGAACAGCCAGCCGCCTTCGATCGCCGCTTCGCTGATGCCGACGCCGGAAAGCTCCCTGAGAAAGGCCGGCAACACCGGCATGATCATGCCGAAGCCGATAATGTCGAGCAGCAGCGTGGTGAAGACGAGCGCAAGGCCCCGCCTGGCGGTTTTGGGGTCGATCATGATGGCGTCTGCTCCCTGGGACCGCCCTTGGGCGGGCGCCCGTTATAGGCGAGGCGCCACTTTGGAACAATAGGAGAACGCCTCAGGCGTTCTCCTCCTGACATCTGTTGCCGGTGGTGAATCGGCCCGCCGACGGATGCGCTTTGGACCGCGGTCGGCTGGAACTTGCGAGCGCCTCAAACCGGACCGGTCAGCGTGTTGCAATCCGACAGCTTGCCGCTCTTGTAGCCGCGCGCCAGCCAGCTCTGCCTTTGCTGCGACGTCCCGTGGTTGAAGCTTTCCGGAACGACATAGCCCTGCATCTTCTTCTGCAGCGTATCGTCGCCGATCTGCTTGGCGGCGTTGAGCGCCTCTTCGATGTCGCCCTGTTCCAGAATGCCCTTCTGCGCGGTGAAATGCGCCCAAACGCCGGCGAAGCAGTCGGCCTGCAGCTCGATGCGCACCGACATCTGGTTGGCTTCCGCCTCACCCATCGACTGCCGCATCTGGTTGAACTTGGGCAGGATGCCGGTGAGGTTCTGCACATGGTGACCGACTTCATGGGCGATCACATATGCCTGGGCGAAATCCCCCGAGGCGCCGAACTGCTGGTCGAGCTGCTGGAAGAAGGTGGTGTCGAGGTAGACCTTGTGGTCGCCGGGACAATAGAACGGTCCGGCTGCCGTCGAGGCGGAGCCGCAGGCCGAGCGGATCTGGCCGCTGAACAGCACAAGCTTCGGGTCCTCGTATTTCAGGCCCTGCGACTGGAAGATGCCGGTCCAGGTCTCTTCGGTCTCGGCCAGCACGGTCGCCACGAACTGCTTCATCTCGTCGGAAGCAGGCGTGCCGGCGCCGTCGTCCTGGCCGCCGCTGTTGTCGGTAATCTGGCCACCGCCACCCGGCAGCACGCCGCCGCCGTCGCCGCTGCCCAGGATCTGCGACGGGTCGAAGCCGAAATACCATCCGGCCAGCACCACGAGGACGACCAGCAATATGCTGCCGCCGCCGCCGGTGCGGCCGCCGATCGGGATGCGGAACTGGCCAGGGCTGCCGCCGCCCAAACCACCACCGCCGCCGCTGTCGCTGCGCTCGTCCTCGACATTGTCACTCTGACGGCGGCCCTTCCAGAGCATGGCAACTCCCCGTATGCAAATTTTCGGCTGGCCTGGCCGATGTCGTGGCCCAGTCCGACCCAACAGACAATTATCGCAATGGTTGCGCCAAGTCACAGTATTTTTCGTGGCAGCGGCATCGCGTTCGCACTCTGGTCGAGGCGGCATGCGCGCTGTAGCATCCGGTTCGAACGGGGGTGTCGGGACTTGCGGACGATCGGTCGATTTCTGCTGCTGGCGGTGGTGCTATGCCTCGGCCCGTTGCCGGCGCGCGCCGTGACGCTCGATTCCAGCGTCGCCGTGACCGATCCCGAGACATTGCAGGCGCTTGAGCGTGGCGGCCTCTCGATCAGCCGCCTGCTCGGCCCGGCGCTGGGTCTCACGCGCGAGGTCGACAATCGCGGCCTGTTTTCGGTGCGCGCGCTGACCCCTGTCCGCAACGCCGTCAAGCAGCAGATCGCCGACGAGCCTGCCAATAGCCCCGATCCCTATGTCGCTGCGCTGGCGAAGTCGAAGGACCCCAGCCAGAAATTCAACCCGAAATACATCGACGATGACGGCTCGACGCTCGACCTGACCGGCGTCGTCAACCGCATGGACCGCGGCTATCTCGGCCACACCGAATGCGGCGAGATCAGGCTGATCTACCGCTTCCACTATTCGGTGGCGGAGAAGCCCACGAAGGGAAAGACAGCGCAACGCATCTCGTCGCGGCTGCCGCTGACCATGAGTCTGGTCTTCAACGCCAGGCCCGGCGAGGCTCGCCCCCGCGCTTCGAGAGACCGTCCAAGCGCCACCGCCGTTTCCTGTGCCGAAATCGCCAAGCGCTGGCTCGCCGCCGGCCAGAAGAACCTTGCGCCCGAGCAACTGGCAGCCTGGCTGCGCTCCGACGAAGGGCCGCTCTCCAACGCCATGCTGAATTCGTCGCAGATCATGCGGCTTGAGCTGAACATGCAGGTTCTCCGGCTGTCGGCCTCGAGCCGCCGCGACTTCGGTGGCCACGCCGAATATCTCCTCAAGATTTTCAAATGGGACCCAACGACGTCCACCTTCCAGGAATCGAAGATGGAGAACCAGATCGACCGGAAAGTGGTTCTGGCCGACCGGCCGGCCTTCGCCAAATGGCTGCTCACCGACCGCAACATCTACGATCTCGACCGCGGCCGGCTGGTCATCGACGACAAATTCCTGGCGACCAGCGCCGTCTCGGTCGCACCCGGCGGCATGGCCAGATCGCAAAACAACATCGCCTATGGGCTGCTCGACGATGCCGACATCGACAAGGCACTGCAGGACTATGTCGCCAAGGGCAACGAGCTGCGCAGCGTGAAATCGGTGGCCGGCTTCAATCTGCGTCTCAACGAAATGACCTGCACCGGCTGCCACCAGACGCACGGCATTGCCGGCTTCCATTACACCGGCGCCGATCCGGCCAGCGAGCCGCGCCGCAACGCCGTCTTCGTCCCCGGCTCGGCGGTGTTCTTCGCCGACCTGCCTCGCCGCCGCGCCATCGTCGAGGACTTCGCCGCCGGCGGCCATCCGGATTTCTCACGCGGCTTCGCCGCCCGTCCGGACGCCAAACTCGCCGAAGCGCTGAAAGGCACTGATCTCTACAATGGCTGGGGCTCGATCTGCTACAGCGGCAAGGATGCCAGCTTCAAGGACTGGAGCTGCGGCGAAAGCCTGCGCTGCGCCGGCGTCCATGAAAGCGACATCCATCCGGGCTTCGGCACCTGCGTCAGCGAGGCGGCCACCGCAGTCGGCGACCCCGTCGAGTTCGGCGAGATTAAGATGTCGAGCTGGGGCAGCGACAAATATTGCCGCCTGTCGCCGGCCACCGCAAAAGCCTGCGCCATCGATCCGGCGCGCGACAAGAAACCGGTAATCAAGCTCGCCGGCTATGGCGCGGCGCGCCAACGCTACGACAACCCCGAGCAGAAGACCGGTGGCTTTCCCGGGGGCATGCTGCGCAAGGCAAGCTGCGACAAGCTTCCCGACGAGGCGACTTGCGGCCGCCTCGCCAAGACCGGTTTCAACGACTGCATCGCGTCGGGCAAGGACCACAAATTCTGCACCAAGGAATTCACCAAGACCGCCGGCCTGCGCGCCTGCGACAAGGCGCATCCCTGCCGCGAGGACTATATCTGCACCGCCGGCTACGACGATCTGGCCGCAGCCAAGCCTGGCAAGGGCTCCTGCATTCCGCCCTATTTCATATTCCAGTTCCGCGTCGACGGCCATCCGCGCAGTTGGGTGCAGGACACCGAGGAATGAGCGGCAGGTTGCCGCTTGCGAACAGAACTCAGATCTTCTGCTTGGTGCCGGCGCTTTTGCCGTCCGAGCTTTTGGAGCGTTCCTCGAAACGCGCGGCGCCCTTTTTCAGCGCATGGCCGGTTTCGACCTCGGTCTTGCGTTCGTCCTTTGCCGCTGCCTGCCTCAAACCCTCGGCCGCCTGCTTGCCCTTCGCGGTCGGTGCCTGTTCGACGCCCATGTTTTCCTCCTTGGCGCGCGACAATCACGCGCAACGTCAGGAGCAACGAGCCTGACGTGCGGAGGTTCCAGTGGTGCGGCCCCGGCACCCCTCAGCGCGGCGCGATCATCGCCTTGCGAAAGGCTTCCAGCGTCTCGGCGCTGACATGATGCTCGATGCCCTCGGCATCGATGCGCGCCGTCTCGGCGCTGACACCGAGCGAACGCAAAAACGCTTCTACCGTCTGGTGGCGGATGCGGCTCTCTTCCGCCACCTTGCGCCCGGCGTCGGTCAGGAACACACCGCGATAGGGTTTTCTGGAAACGAGCCCGTCGGCGCACAGCCTGGTCAGCATCTTGGCCACCGTCGGCTGGGCGACACCGAGCCGCGCAGCAATATCGACCTGACGCGCCTCATTGCCGTCCTCGATCAGGTCGGCGATCAGCTCGACATAATCCTCGACCAGCGCGCCGCGGCGCGCTTCGCGCTGCTGCCGGAACCCTTTCGAATGAATCTCGGCGTCAGGCAGCGGCTCCTCGCGTCCAACCGGTCTGTGCTTCAGCGCCAACACGCGCTCCTTCCTATCTTTTGACAAGAATCGGCTTTGGGCAAAGCAATCGCCCTTTGCCATTCATAGCACGGGCTTAACTGTTCCAGCCGTTTATTTCCATTCCATGGTAGGCGCAACCGGCGTTTGCGATCCCCGGCCGGCCTGCCGGTCGGCGCAACAGGAAGCACATACAATGAAATATAGCCTATTGCATAATGTTGAGCCCTGGCATAGATAGGATGACGTCAACCGATCCACCCAGTGGAAAGCCCTCCATGTCCGAAGCTGACGCTACCTTGGGATCATCCTGGCGATTTGACAGGCCGGAGGACAATCCTCCCAGCCTGCGCGAGGTGAACTCCACGATCGCGGTGCCGCAGTCCGGCGTCTGGTTCCGTCGCCTGTTCGCCTTCATGGGACCGGGCTACATGGTCTCGGTCGGCTATATGGATCCGGGCAACTGGGCCACCGACCTCGCCGGCGGCGCCCAGTTCGGCTACACGCTATTGTTCATCATCATGCTGTCCAACCTGATGGCGATCCTGCTGCAGGCGCTTGCCGCCCGGCTTGGCATCGCCACCGGCCGCGACCTCGCCCAGGCCTGCCGCGCCTATTATCCGCGTCCCGTCAGTTTCGTGCTGTGGATCGCCTGCGAACTCGCCATCATCGCCTGCGACCTCGCCGAGGTGATCGGCACGGCGATCGCGCTGCAGCTTCTGTTCGGCATTCCGCTGATCGGCGGCGCGTTGCTGACGGCGCTCGACGCCTTCATCGTGCTGCTCTTGATGAACAAGGGTTTCCGCTATCTCGAAGCCTTCGTCATCGCGCTTTTGATCATCATCTTCGGCTGTTTCGCCATCCAGATCTTTGCCGCTGCCCCTCCGGTCGGCTCGATCCTGCATTCGATGTTCGTGCCGTCGACGGAGATCGTCACCAATCCGGCGATGCTCTACATCGCCATCGGCATCATCGGCGCCACGGTGATGCCGCACAATCTCTACCTGCACTCCTCGATCGTACAGACACGCGCCTATGAACGGACCGAAAAAGGCAAGCGCGACGCCATTAAATGGGCGACGACGGACTCGACCATCGCGCTCGTCTTGGCGCTGTTCGTCAACGCCTCGATCCTGATCGTCTCGGCGGTGGCCTTCCATGGCACCGGCCATCAGGATGTCGCCGAGATCGGCCAAGCCTTCGAGCTCTTGTCGCCACTGCTCGGCCTCGGCATCGCCTCCATCCTGTTTGCGGTGGCGCTGCTGGCCTCCGGCCTCAACTCGACGGTTACGGCAACGCTTGCCGGCCAGATCGTCATGGAAGGCTTTTTGCGCCTGCGCATTCCGCAATGGGCGCGCCGGCTGCTGACGCGCGGCATCGCCATCGTCCCGGTGGTGGTCGTCACCGCGCTCTATGGCGAAAAGGGCACCGGCCAGTTGCTGGTCTTCAGCCAGGTGGTACTGTCGATGCAGCTGCCCTTCGCAGTCATCCCGCTGGTGCAGTTCGTCTCCGACAAGAAGAAGATGGGCAACCTTGCCATTCCCCGCGGCGTGGCGGTCCTCGCCTGGGTCGTCGCGGCGGTCATCCTGGTGCTCAACTTCAAGCTGCTCTACGACACCGTCTTCGGCGTCGGCTGAGTTTCATTCCCGACCGCGACAAACCGGCCGCTTGCGCTATCTTGATCGCCATCATGACAAGTGTCGAAGACGCCAGGAAATTTTACGTGCAACTGATGGCGGCCAATGCCGGCTCGGCCGACCCGCGCCTCGAAGAGGCGTTTGCCACCGTGCCGCGCGAGGCCTTTCTCGGTCCCGGACCCTGGGCGGTAGTCGCCGGCAGGGCGCTCACCACCGGCAACGGCAAGATCATGACGCCGAGCGCCGATCCTGTTCACATCTATCAGGACGTGCTGGTGGCGCTCGATGCCGACAAGGGCATCAACAATGGCGAACCCTCCCTGCACGCCATGTGGATAGGCAGGATCGCCCCCAGACTGGACGAGGCCGTCACCCATATCGGCGCCGGCACAGGCTACTACACCGCCTTGCTGGCGCGGCTGGTTGCGCCCGGCCCGGTGACCGCCTTCGAAATAGAGGCAGATCTTGCTGCCAGAGCAACAAAGAATCTCGAAACCTACGGCAATGTAGGCGTCGTCCACGGCGATGCCGTCACCGGCGATCTGCCGCCGTCCGACATCATCTATGTCAATGCCGGTGTCGTCGCACCGCCGGCTGCCTGGCTGCGGGCGCTGAAACCCGGTGGCCGCATGATCTTTCCCTGGCGTCCGTCCCAGGGCGTCGGCCTGGCCGTGATGGTAACCCGCAACGACAAGGGCTTTGCCTGCGACCCCTTCATGCGCTCGTGGTTCATCCCCTGCGTCGGCGCCTCGGCGGCCGGTTCGGCGGCCAAAATCCCCGACCTCCAGAAGGCGGCGCGCAGCCGTTCGATCTGGCTGACATCAGACAGGGCGCCGGACCGGACCGCCACCGCCATCATCGGCGACGTCTGGTTTTCGTCGCAGGCGCTTGGCGGCGGGCGACGGCGGTAGGTACCCTTGTCGGCCGGCAGCGTTTTTTTGCCAACGCCTGTCGGGCGGCCGCCGGCCTGTCCGTCCTTAGATCGAAATCCGGCCCTGACGGCGCGGATCCTGGAAAAGGAAAATCCAATGCGAAAGATCATCGCTTCCACCTTCGTCAGCCTCGACGGCGTCATGCAGGCGCCAGGCGGCCCGGAAGAAGACCCGGTTGGCGGCTTCGAATTCGGCGGCTGGACGTTCCACTACTTCGACGAGGTGGCGGGGGTGGCCATAGAGGAATTGTTCTCCAAACCCTTCGCCCTGCTGCTCGGCCGCAGAACCTACGACATCTTCGCCGCTTACTGGCCGTATCAGAAAGATGCCATCGGAGATGCCTTCAACCCTGCGACCAAATATGTGGCGACGCATCGGCCGGATTCGCTCACCTGGGAAAATACGCAATGGCTTGGAGAAGATATCGTCGCGGCGTTGCGCCGCCTCAAGAAGGAAGATGGGCCTGACCTGCTCATCCAGGGTTCGAGCGAGCTGATCCAGACTTTGCTCGCCAACGGGCTGATCGACGAGATCCGGTTGATGATCTTCCCGCTGCTGCTGGGCAAGGGCAAGCGGCTGTTCGATGGTGGTGCGATGCCCGCCGCTTTCAAGCTGGTCAAGTCGCAGGCCACTACCACAGGCGTCATCATGGCGACCTACGAACGCGGGGGTGAGGTCAAGGTCGGGTCGTTCGCTACGCAGAAGCCGTCAGAGGCCGAGCTCGAGCGGCGTAAGAACTGGAAGTAACAGGGACAGGCTTGGCACCTTTCCTCTCCCCCGATCGACGGGGGAGAGGAAATGCAAGTTCTGTCAAGCCGCCACAGCCCGCCGTGCCAACCCACCCCGGATATACCGCGCGAACTCCTGCGCTGCCGGCGCCGTGCCGTACTTCGGCAAATGCAGATTGATGGAAAAATTCGGCAGCGGCGGCAGCCCGGCATCAAAAGCCAGGATGTCAAGATCGGCAGGCACGGTGGAGGCCAGCCAGGCGGTGACGGCAAGGTCGGAGCGCACTGTCGCGGTCGTGGCGTCGATGTTGCCGTTCTCGAACACGGTGCGCCATTCCAGCCCGTGCTCGTTCAGCGCCGACAGCACCACCGGGCGGAAGGCGCAGGTGTCGGCGACGATCGACACCGGCAGCGGCCGCTTGGCGCGGGCGACGCCGCCCTTGGCCCCCACCCAGACCAGCCGGTCAATGGCCAGGCACTCACCGGCGGACGGGCCGACCGGTTCCTCGATGACGGCAAGGTCGATGGTGCCGGCTGCAAGAGCCGCGGCAAGATCCGGCGAGGCGGCGCAGAGTAGGGATATCTCGATCTTCGGATAGGTCTCGGCATAGGCTTTCAGCACCGGCGCCAGCAAGGTGCCGACAAGGTCATAGGGAACACCGAGCCGTACCTGGCCGGCGACCTCGGTGCCCGCCATCTCGGCCCAGATCTCGTCATTGAGGCCAAGCAACCGTTTGCCCTTGCCGAACAGCCGCTCGCCGGGCCGCGTCAGCCGCAAGCCACGCCGGTCGCGCTCGAACAGGCTGCAGCCGAGCGCTTCTTCCAGCCTTTTGATCTGCTGGCTGACGGCGCCTTGCGTCAGATGCAGCGCGTTCGCCGCCGCCGTCATGCTGGCCTTGTCGGCGACAGTGACGAAGGTGCGGATCAGCGCTGTGTCGAGGTTACGGATCATGGTTGGCATTATACCTACTAATGCCAACCATCGCAAACATTGCATTTACTGAAGTATGCAGAAGTCTACCGTAGGGCCTTCGATGGAGGACGCCTCATGTTGCAGCCCATCTTTCCGCTCATCCTGTTTGCCTTCGTGGCCACCGTCACGCCGGGAATCGCCACCACCCTGTCGACTGCTTCAGGTGCGCAGTTCGGCTTTCGCCGTTCCGTTCCCCTATTGATCGGCAGCGCTGCCGGCCTCGCCACCGTGACCGCTGCTGCCGCCGCCGGGCTCGCCGGTCTGCTGCTGGCCATGCCGTCGCTGCAACTGGCGATGAAAATCATCGGCTCGCTCTATCTCATCTGGCTGGCAATCAAGATCGGCCGCGCCGGGCCGCCTGATCTCGATGTGGCGATGGCAAAACCCAACAGCTTCTTCGGCGGCGCCGGCATTCAATGGATGAACCCGAAGGGCTGGGCGATGGGACTGGGTGCGGCGGCCTCGTTCGCAGCCCTTGCCGACGGTCCGGGACAACTCGCGCTGCTGCTCGGCTCGACCTTCGGCTTCACTGCAGCCGTCTCGCTGTCGATCTGGTGCGTGGCGGGCATGGTGCTGGCACGGCTGCTCAAGACCGAATGGCAATGGCGCGCGCTCAACATCGTGCTGGCGCTGGTGCTGGCTGCGTCGATCATACCGATGTGGCGGGGAGCGTAAACGCAGAGGTCGGCGCCAGTACCGCACCCGGACCTGCGGTCCGACCTCCCCACAAAGGGGAGGTAGGGGAGCGCGCACTTTACCCTCCCCCTTGTGGGGAGGGCCGCGAACGAAGTGAGCGGGGTGGGGGTCCTGGTTCGCGAAGCGAACCAGCTACTCTCAAGCAGCATAGCGGGCAGCAGGCTTGTCGGCGTGCAGGCTGCCGTAGAAGACTTGCCTTGCGCCGAGGAAGGTGTCGAGCTTGGTCGCATCGGCAAGTGCCGGCACGGTGACGGCTTCGCCCCTGGATAGGCCCACAAGCGCGGCATCGACCATATCGTCGGCGGACATGATGATCTCCTTCGGCAGATTGTCGATGTCGCCGCCGGCAAGCTCCCAGAAATCGGTGCGGGTCGCGCCCGGCAGCACCGCCTGCACCTTCACATTGGTGCCGGCGACTTCGCGGTGCAGGGCCTCGGTGAAGTTGACGACATAGGCCTTGGTGCCGCTGTAGATGCCGCCGAACGAGGTATCATAGGCGAGCACAGAGGCGATGTTGACGATGGCGCCGCGGTTGCGCGCAAGAAGCCCCGGCAGAACGGCGCGGGTCAGGCGGGTCAAGGCGATGACGTTGACCTTGATCATGCGCTCGGCCTCGTCGGCGTCGGCCGTTGCCACCACGGCCTGGCCACCAATGCCGGCATTGTTGACCAGCAGCGTGACGCTGTCGTCGGCTGCGATCGCTTGCTCGACGCGGCGCACATCATTGTCCTCGGCAAGATCGGCTGATATCACGCTGACCTTGCGCTTGTAAGCATATCGCAGCTTTTCAGCCAGTTCCTGCAGCCGGTCGGCGCGCCGCGCCACCAGCACCAGATCGTAGCCCTGCCCGGCCAGCCGGTCGGCATAGACAGCACCTATGCCGGCCGATGCGCCGGTGACGACTGCGGTACCCTTGTTGTCCTGTCCACTCATTGTCCTGTTCCTTTTTTCTGCCCGGCGAGACAGGTCGATGAACCCTCGTCCCGCCCTGATCTCCAATTAGTGGCATATACCACTTTCCGGGAAGTAGGCATATACCACCATCTTGTCAACGGAGGCAGCAGAAACTATTTCTGCGGCAGGCCGGCAGCGGTTTTGCCGGCAAGGAGTCGTGATGAGCAAGACCGCGCTGCCGGGATTTAGCCTTTGCAACAACGCCACGCTGCGGCGGGCCGCGCGCAAGCTCGGCCGCTTCTATGACGATGTAATCTCGCCTTCGGGTCTGAAGGGCACGCAGTACGGCCTGCTCTACCAGATCCATGTCAGCAACGAGCCGGCGATGGGCACGATAGCCGAAGCGATGGTCATGGATCTCTCGGCGCTCGGCCACACGCTGAAGCCGCTGATCCGCGACGGCTATGTCGACACCTTCGCTGACAAGGACGATCGCCGCGTCAAGCGGGTGCGGCTGACCGACCAAGGCCTGGCCAAGCTCGAGGAGACGACGAAATTGTGGACCATTGCCCAGCAGCGCTTCGAGGCGCTGGTCGGCCCGCAACGAGCGGCAGATCTGCGCGCTATGCTGGATGAAGTCGCGGCGCTGGACTACGACGTGCCCGCGGCCGCCCCTTCAAGCTGAAAGAGCGGCCGCCAGTCACTGCAAAGGTCTATTCCGCCGGCATGGCGACCGGCCGGGCCGCCCAGCGGCCGGCCAGCACCACGCCAAGCCCGATCAGCGGGAAGATGGCGGCGACTAGGCCGAGATCGGCCGGCACGCCGTAGCGCAGCACGGCGCCGCCGACCACAGCACCCAGCGCCACGCCGAGATAGAGGGCCGAAGCGTTGAGCGACAGCACGATCGGGGCGGCGTCGGGCGCCAGCTTGATGATGCGGCTGGCCTGCGCCGGCGGAAATGCCCAGCCGACCATGCCCCACGGCACCATCATGGCCATCAATGCCGGCCCGGCGAGATGCTGCGGCAGGAAGGTCGGGATGACCGAGAGCATCACCAGCATGACGGCGCTCAGCGCCAGAGACCAGCCGACGGTGCGCGTCGCACCAAAACGGTCGGCCGCCTGGCCGCCGGCTATGTTGCCGATGACGGCGCCGACACCGAAGGCGAGCAGCATGCCGGGGAGCGCAATCGGGCTGAGGCCGCCGCTCTGGATGGCCAGCGGCGCGATATAGGAAAACACCGAGAAGGCGCCGATCAGGGCAAGAGCGGTGGTCAGCAGGATCGGCATGACGCCGGGGCGCAGCGCCGCAGCCAGCCGCCGACTGAGCGGCAGCTTGGTACCGACAATGCCGCGCGGCAGCCGGTACCACAGGATGGCGCCGACCAGCGCGCCGAGCCCGGCAATGGCAAAGAAGGTCCCGCGCCAGCCGGCTATCGTGGCAACCAGCGCGCCGAGCGGTGCACCGAGCGCAACCGCCACCGTGGTTCCGCCGACGACGACGGCAATGGCCCGCGCCCGGTGGTGGTCATCGACCAGCGCCACCGCCGTGCCTTGAGCGGTAGCGGCAAACAGGCCTGACGACAGCGCCATGATGATGCGGGCAATGAGCAGCAGCTCGAAGGACGAGCTCAGCGCCGCCACCACATTGCCGATGACGAAGAACGCCAGCGTCCACAAGATGACGCGGCGCCGGTCCCATTCGCCGGTCAGCGTTGCCAGGATCGGCGTGCCGATGGCGTAAGCCAGCGCGAAGGCGGTGATCAGCGTGCCGGCGAGCGGAATGGAAATGCGGGCGTCGGTGGCGATGTCAGGCAGCAGGCTGGAGATGACGAAGCCTTCGGTCGAGATCGTGAACGATCCGAGCGCAAGCCAAAAGAGGCGCTTGTCCATAGGGCGTGTCCTTAGTTCAAAAGTTATTGAACAATTGGACATAACAGGGCGTGATGTCAATGAAGCCAGACGAAAATAGCTGAAGCCTGCTGACAGCCCTGTGTCAGGACAGCCATTGGGCCAATCGCGAAGCGGACTGTGCATGCCCGCGAAACATGGACGCGTTGAAATCGCCACCGACTGTGCTTAGTTTCGGGCCATGACTTTGCCGCACCCCAATACAGACCAGATCAGCCTGCCGGTCGTGCTCGGCGTGCTTGGCGACCCGACCCGACTCGCCATCGTGCGCTATCTCGCCAGCAAGGAAGGCGTGCCGCTGAACTGCAGCCGGTTCCTCGACCTCGGCTCCAAGACCAATCTCAGCTATCACCTGGCCAAACTGCGCGAGGCCGGCGTCACCCGCGCCGAAGTGGCCGGCACCAACCGGATGATCACGCTGCGCCGCGCCGACCTCGACGCCCGCTTCCCCGGCCTGCTCGACAGCGTGATTGCGGCGGCCGGAGATGACCCGGCTCTACCCATCGTCGGCGGCCACGACATCGAAATTCCGGCGTAGCTGGTGCCGAAGTCAGGCCGCTCCTAGCGCTGCCAAAAACCGATATGCGGGGCGAGGAGTTCCTCGTCCATCTCGGGGAAAGGGCCGTGGACCTCGACCGGCTTCTGCCCGGAGCCGAGGACTGTGCGCGACGAGAGGTTCATCGTCGGGTTCTCTGCGTGATTGCCGGTCAGCGCGAGAAGCTTGGTTTCCTCGAAGCCGTAGACCAGCCGGCCGATATTGGCCCAGTAGAGCGTTCCCGTGCACATCGCACAGGGCTCGCCGGTTGTGACCAGCGTGCAGGACCAGAGGAATTCCTGCGCATAGGCGTCCGCGGCACGCCGGGAGAGCTCGGTTTCGGCGTGGCGCACGGTGTTGATGTTGCCTTGCCGCATCAGGATGCGATCGTCGGGGCCGACGAGCACGCAGCCGAAAGGATGGTGCCCGTGCGCGGCAGTCTCGCGCGCGACATCATTGGCGGCGCGGAGGTGGGCAACCATCTGGTCGCGGGTCATCGCCTGTCTTCCCCCGGATGAACTTCGGAATGGCGTGGACGCTAGCAGATGGAGTGCTTCCGCGATAGCCAGCTCCCGGCTGTCTCGAACGGCCTCAAGGGCTTGATAATGAAGGCAGCGGCTTGATAGGAAGCCGGGCCGCAAGCCTCAACGGGCTGCACCAAGGGAGCCCTCGCATGCGCATTGCCGTTCTCGCCGATATCCATGGCAATGTGCTGGCGCTAGATGCCGTCCTCGCCGATCTCGAGAGACGCGGCGGCGCCGATCTCACCGTCAACCTGGGCGATTGCGTCTCCGGCCCACTGTGGCCGCGCGAGACGTTCGAGCGGCTCGAAGCGCTCGACCTGCCGACGGTGCGCGGCAACCATGACCGCCGCGTCGCGGTCGATCCGGCCGACGATATGATGTGGGCTTCAGACCGCTATGCGCAGGAACGGCTGACATCAGCGCAGCGCGAGGCGCTGTTCGCCCTGCCTTTCACGCTGGAGATTATTCCCGGCGTGGTCGCGTTCCATGCGCGGCCCGACCATGACGAGAAATACCTGCTCGACGCGATCGTCGATGGCCAACTGGTGCGCGCGCCGCTTGCCGCTATTCAGCGGCGGTTGCAGGCGCTGGACCCGGCCTGCCGCGTCGTGCTGTGCGGCCACAGCCACCGCGCGGAACTGGTCCGTATCCCCGGCGGCCCCTTGCTCTTCAATCCCGGCAGCGTCGGCGCCCCCGCCTATGAAGATGACATGTCCCCGGCGCATGTTTCGGAGCAAGGCAGCCCGCATGCGCGCTACGGCATCCTCACCTTGGATGGCGATGGTCCAGACCGTTTCGAGACCATCGCCGTCGACTACGACCACGAAGCGGCGGCGAGACAGGCCGCACAGGCGGGCCGACCGGAATGGGCGCATGCGCTGAGGACCGGCTTCATGCCCAAACCCTCTTGGCAAGGCTCCGCTTGACCGCACGGCTGCGCCCTGCCTCGGCCTCGCGGCACCAAACATCGGACGCATTTTCAGACTTACATGGCCGCATATCGTCCATTATAAAACCGCCTTGGCATACGGCAGGATTGCTGCCGCAAGGGTAATCGGCGCACGGCCAAATGATGAGGCGCACAATCCGAACCATTTTGCATCGACTGACTGGCGCTCCGCTCCTGCGGGCCCCGTTGCTCATGGGGCTGTTGCTCATGGGCCTGTTGCTGGTGAGCATGCCGGCGAATGCCGAGGACGCGCCTGCCGACATCGTTTCCATAGTGACCGAGCTCGGCCCAGGCGATCTCCTCAACATCCGCGCCACGCCGTCGCCGGTCGGCAGAACCCAGGCGCGCCTGCCGATCGGCTCGAGCGTCAGGAATTTCGGCTGCAGCGAAGTGGACGGCCACCGCTGGTGCAAGGTCGAGGAGATCGACAATCCACTGGTCAAAGGCTGGGCGCCCGCGCGCTATCTTATCCCCGACAACCCGACCGTGGTCGAAGTTGACGCCGCGCCGCCCCAAGTGACCGCCAGCGCTGAAGCCGGCGGCCCGGCGCTCGCGCCCGACATGCCGACGCAGCCGGCCGACGTGGCCGCAGCGCCCCCGACAACTGCACCCGCCGCCTCTGCCGCTCCGGCTGCACCCACTCAGGCTCCACCCACCCCGGCTGCACCCGCGCCGGCCCCACTCGACCTGACGGAGCGCCTTGGCGGCACGGATCCAGGCGCACCGAAATCCGCCGCCGAGATCGGCAGGACCGCCATGCAGGATGCTTATGGCCTCGCCTTCGCAGCCAATGAAAGCCCGACGACGGGCGAGATCGCTGCCACGGAGGCTCCGGCGACGGAGACCACAGGGAAGCCGGTACAGGATTCCGCCGCGAATGCGGAAGTCGCACCAGATGCGACGTCCGCGCCGAGGGTACCATCCCCGACGCCACGGCCGGACCAGGCCAAAGCTGCGACCGCTACGCAAACCGTTGCACGGCTGGAACCCCCGCCCGCCCTCGGCGCCACCGCCGAGATCCCCTGCGCGCGCTATGTCGGTCAGCCGATGACCCGCTGCGCCGTCAACATCGTCCACAATGGCGCCGACAAGGCAGACATCACCGTGACCTGGCCCGATGGCGGCACGCGCGCCATCTCCTTCTCTGCCGGCATGCCGGCCAACTCGGATTCGCCCAGCGAGTTCCGCTTCACAAGGGAAGGCAGCCTCAACATGATCCGGATCGGCGCTGCCGAGCGGTTTGAGATTACGGATCAGCTCGCGCTGGGGGATTAGGTGTTAAGCAGTAGGGTAGGCAATAGACGGCTTAACCTCGCTCCTGCCTGATCCCTGCTGCCTGATCCCTACTGCATAGCCTCATTTTCGGGGTTACATCTCCCAAAACTCTTCCCTATAAGGCCCTCCTAGCCTGATACCAGAATCGCAAGCACAACCGGCCGGGTCTTCCCGTCCCGGTTTTTCGTGCAAGCCGCTCGCCGAACGGAACTCACAACGATGCCAAGACGCACCGACATCAAGTCGATCCTGATCATCGGGGCCGGCCCCATCGTCATCGGCCAGGCCTGTGAGTTCGATTATTCCGGCACACAGGCCTGCAAGGCGCTGAAGGAAGAGGGCTTTCGCGTCATCCTGGTCAATTCCAACCCGGCCACCATAATGACCGACCCGGAACTGGCCGACGCCACCTATATCGAGCCGATCACGCCTGAAGTCGTCGCCAAGATCATCGCCAAGGAGCGGCCCGACGCGCTGCTGCCGACCATGGGCGGCCAGACCGCGCTCAATACCGCTCTGTCGCTGCGCCGCATGGGCGTGCTCGAGCGCTACAATGTCGAGATGATCGGCGCCGACGCCACGGCAATCGACAAGGCTGAGGACCGGGCGCTGTTTCGCGAGGCGATGAAGAAGATCGGCCTGGAAACGCCGAAGTCGATGCTGGCCAATGCCACCGACGTCAAGAACGCCGACCGCAAGACCCATGAGGCCGAGCGCGCCGCCGTCAAGGCCGAGGCGCCTGCCGACCTCGATGCCGCGCTCGACGCGCTGGAAACCCGCTGGAACCTCGGCGAAGGCGACCGCAAGCAGCGCTACATCAGCCATGGCATGGCGATCGCCGCGCAGGCGCTCGACCATGTCGGCCTGCCCGCCATCATCCGCCCGTCCTTCACCATGGGCGGCACCGGCGGCGGCATCGCCTACAACCGCGCCGAATTCTACGACATTGTCCAGTCCGGCCTCGACGCCTCGCCGACCACCGAAGTGCTGATCGAGGAGAGCGTGCTCGGCTGGAAGGAGTATGAGATGGAGGTCGTCCGCGACAAGGCGGACAATTGCATCATCGTCTGCTCGATCGAGAACATCGACCCGATGGGCGTGCACACCGGCGATTCCATCACCGTCGCCCCTGCCCTGACGCTGACCGACAAGGAATACCAGATGATGCGCAACGCCTCGATCGCGGTGCTGCGCGAGATCGGCGTCGAGACCGGCGGCTCTAATGTGCAGTTCGCCGTCAATCCGGCCGATGGCCGCCTCGTCGTCATCGAGATGAACCCGCGCGTCTCGCGCAGTTCCGCCTTGGCTTCGAAGGCGACCGGCTTCCCCATCGCCAAGATCGCGGCCAAGCTTGCCGTCGGCTACACGCTGGACGAGCTGGAGAACGACATCACCGGCGGCGCCACGCCTGCTTCGTTCGAGCCGTCGATCGATTACGTCGTCACCAAAATCCCGCGCTTTGCCTTCGAGAAATTCCCCGGCGCCGAGCCGGTGCTGACCACCGCCATGAAGTCGGTCGGCGAAGTCATGGCCATCGGCCGCACCTTCCAGGAATCGCTGCAGAAGGCTTTGCGTGGACTGGAAACCGGCCTTACCGGCCTCGACGAAATCGAGATCCCCGGCCTCGGCCACGGTGCCGTAGCTGCCAACCACGCCGACGACCGCAACGCCATCCGCGCAGCGCTCGGCACGCCGACGCCCGACCGGCTGCGCATGGTGGCGCAGGCGATCCGCATGGGCACCTCGCTGGAAGACGTGCACGCAATGTGCAAGATCGACCCGTGGTTCCTCGAACAGATCGCCGGCATCGTTGCCATGGAAGCCCGCATCCGCGAGCACGGCATTCCGCAAGACGCCGTCAATCTGCGCATGCTGAAGGCGATGGGCTTCTCCGATGCCCGCCTCGCGTCGCTGACGAAGACCGACGCCGAAGTGATTCAAAAGATTCGCGAAAAGTTCGACGTTCATCCGGTTTATAAGCGCATCGACACCTGCGCCGCCGAGTTCGCCTCGCCCACCGCCTATATGTACTCGACCTATGAAGTGCCCTTCGCCGGCGCGCTCGCCAACGAGGCGCATGTGTCGTCGCGCAAGAAGGTCGTCATCCTTGGCGGCGGTCCGAACCGCATCGGCCAGGGCATCGAGTTCGACTATTGCTGCTGCCACGCCGCCTTCGCATTGCGCGACGCCGGCTATGAAGCAATCATGATCAACTGCAACCCGGAGACGGTTTCGACCGACTACGACACCTCCGACCGGCTGTACTTCGAACCGCTGACGGCGGAGGACGTGCTGGAGATCCTGCGCGCCGAACAGGCCTCGGGCGAACTGGTCGGCGTCATCGTCCAGTTCGGCGGCCAGACGCCGCTGAAGCTGGCCGATGCGCTGGAGAAGGCCGGCATTCCGATCCTCGGCACGTCACCCGACATGATCGATCTCGCCGAAGACCGCGACCGCTTCCAGAAGCTGCTTCACAAGCTCAACCTCAGCCAGCCGAAGAACGGCATCGCCTATTCGGTCGAGCAGGCGCGCCTGGTCGCCGGCGAGCTCGGCTTCCCGCTGGTGGTGCGCCCCTCTTATGTGCTCGGCGGCCGCGCCATGCAGATCATCCATGACGAAGGCATGCTGCAGAGCTACCTGCTCGACACCGTGCCCGGCCTGGTGCCGGAGGACATCAAGCAGAAATACCCCAACGACAAGACCGGCCAGATCAACACGCTGTTGGGCAAGAACCCGCTGCTGTTCGACACCTATCTCTCGGGCGCCATCGAGGTCGATGTCGACTGCCTGTGCGACGGCACGTCGACCTTCGTCTCAGGCATTCTGGAGCACATCGAGGAGGCCGGCATCCATTCGGGCGACAGTGCCTGCTCGCTCCCCGTTCACTCGCTGCCTTCCGAACTGGTCGACGAGCTGGAGCGCCAGACGGCGGCGCTTGCCCGCGCGCTCAACGTCGGCGGCCTGATGAACGTGCAGTATGCGATCAAGGACGGCACGGTCTATGTGCTGGAGGTCAACCCGCGGGCGTCACGCACCGTGCCCTTCGTTGCCAAGACCATCGGCCGTCCGATTGCGAAAATTGCCGCCCGCATCATGGCCGGCGAGAAACTGGAAGACGCCTTCGCCCATTACGGCGCCATGCCCGATCCGCGCAATCCCGGCCACATCGCGGTCAAGGAAGCCGTCTTCCCCTTCGCCCGCTTCCCCGGCGTCGACATCCTGCTCGGCCCGGAAATGCGCTCGACCGGCGAGGTCATGGGCCTCGACCGCGACTTCGCGCTGGCCTTCGCCAAGAGCCAGCTCGGCGCCGGCGTCGACCTGCCGCGCTCCGGCACGCTGTTCGTCTCGGTGCGCGACGAGGACAAGGCCGGCATCCTGCCGGCGGTCAAGCGCCTCGCCGGCCAGGGGTTCAAGGTGCTCGCCACATCCGGCACCGCCCGCTTCCTCGCCGAAAACGGCGTCGACGCCCAGAAGATCAACAAGGTCCTGGAAGGCCGCCCCCACATCGAAGACGCCATCCGCAACCGCCAGGTCCAGATCGTCTTCAATACCACGGACGGCCAGAAGGCGGTGTCGGACTCGAAATCGCTGCGCCGCGCCACGCTGATGCAGAAGGTGCCGTATTACACGACGCTGTCGGGCGCCGCGGCGGTGGCCGAGGCGATTGCGGCGCTGAAGGCGGGGAGCCTGGAGGTCAGGCCGCTGCAGGAGTATTTTGCTTGAGAGCATTTACGATCGCTAGGCCTAGGTTTTAGACTTACGAAGTCCCCATGAGCACCTCTACCGTCTCTTTCACTGTTTTTCCAATTCGTGCCATGTCCGGAATGTAGTCAAAAAGTTTCTGCACGTACCCCGATACAGCCGATTCTGACTTGCCTTCCTTCTTAACCTCTTCCGCCAATTTATCGAAAACGTCGCCTGCTTCTTGGGATCCAGAAGCTTCCACACATTCTGCTACCGATCCTAGCAGCTCTGCCGACTCTTGAGAGACGTGACTATTGAGGTGATGAACGCTATCCTTCAAGCGTGATCCAATAATGATGTTCGTCCCGTGGCCGGATTTAATTTCATACTTTGTCACGGTCTCAACCCTTTCTTTGGCTTTTTCCCTTGGTTCATTCGCCAACACGACATCCTTTTTTGCCCACTCCCGGTCTAAATATTGGACCCCTCCGTTCGCATCTGCGCTCGGATAGTCATCGAAAGACCAGATAATCATCTTTCTTGGTTTTGGAGCACGGAGCGCGGCTTCAACAAAAATTTCCCTCTCGCTCTGCGCAGTGACGTTAACGGTTACCAGTTCTACATTTCTATTTTGATTGGCCGCCAGCTGTTTAAGCCAGACACTCATGTGCTTAGCCCTTTTCTCTTTGCAAATATCGACGTAAATTCGCAAAATTTTCCTTTGCGCTCTATCGACTGCAATGCGTTTGTCATTGTCCTTCACAAATTCGAACAAGACATTTAGGGCATAATATTCATCAGTGCAGCAAGCTCGAACAAATTCTCCACAAATAGTATAGACACTCATTTTCGTGCACCCAAATAGGCAAGAGTATCCTCTAAGTCTGTTTCCAGAAATCCAATTGGCCACTCGAAGGACCCATCCTCTGGAATATATATACCTTTTATTGAAGCATCCGCTCCAACCTTCTCAACGTTGTGGATAGCTATGTCCGCGTTGCTAATGACTCCCTGAGCAACCCGCGCGCGAATTCTATTCAAAAGATACTCGCTGTGAGTTTCAATAATAACGCAGCGCCTCCCTTCCTTTCTTCTGATATTTGCTATGTCTATAAATAAATCCGCAAGCTGAGCCTGCATTTTCGGATGCAAATGTATCTCTGGTTGCTCAATCAAAATTGTTTTCCCAAATGGCGAAAGAAAACCTTCCACTAAAATAGGAAGAATCTGCGATATTCCGAATCCAACATCAGTAATGTCTAAATCAAAGGGATTCTCGGCGCTTCTAACCGAAAGACGATAAATTATCTCTTGGAATTGCGCTACGCTTACATTGACGCCGAACTGGATTAGCCATTTGTTAACTTGTTTACGCAACTCCTCATTCTCACGCAACGCTTCGATCATCAACTCACCTTCAGACGAGCCTGGCTGTGCTATATCCAGAAAGTAGAATCTCTTCGGATGCGCACGCAAAGGACCAATGTGAGATATGGAGTTCGGAGAGAATTGAGAATTAAACCCAGATAACGCCTTGTCGAGTATCATCTCGACAAATGTCTGGAAGAGGTAAGCCTTGCCTTTGCTCTCGCCAAAAAAATGGAAAACCGATTTTCCAGAATTGATCGATGAATCGATAGCAGACCTTATATATTTTGGTATGTTCTTTTCAGAAAAATCAGAACTCATACTTGGCTCAGTGGCATCGCTAAAATCAAAGGCGAGAACCCTTAGCTTTTCATTGAAAAGCTCGAATTTTTGAATTCCGAGAACAGACTCGACAGCGCCCTCCTTGTAACCCAAATGGAACACGAGACTAAAAGAGGGAGATCGTATATCTTGGAGCTTACTCACAAAGCTCTTACTCAATTCAAAATCGGTTGCAGTTAGACCACCTCCAGATATGAGCGAGCGAGATATGAATCTTGGAACGTCGATTTTATCCAGATTGACAGTAGAGATGAATTTTATGATAGCAGATATGACGTCTGCAGAAATTCTCTCGCCGGATCGCGACCTGTGCCGCATTTCCATACCACGTCTAATACTTGCAGAAAGTTCAGATGGTACGATTTTGCTATCTGAACGTAATATATAATATGAATATTGAAGCAACTCCTCCTCTATATCCCTGAGCCTTTCCTGCATTTGCTGCTTGAGGAAACCTAGCAAGGCATGGTCTATGAAAACTTAAACATCACAGGCTTGCTTGTATCTTGTTTATTGAACACCTGCCTAGCGCTGCCAAAGCTCACATCTTTTCCGTGTATCTTTAAGGCTGCTTGATATTTATGATCCGTCTGATCCAGAGTTTGCTTGAACAGCAATGGTATTTGAAGGATGCTACTTTTACCTATACTGTTGGCGCCAACCAGTATCGTTATCGGCGCGATTCGAAGAGACCCTTTTTTGAAGGCCCGGTAGTTTTCAAACGATAAACGAGTAAACATTGTCTCCCCCTTTCCAAGCATTGCTCGTTGGAGCACAGTTGTCAAACATTCCGAGTTGCTAATCCAAAGATTCTAATTGACACGACACACGTGCGTGCGGCGGAGGAGAAGTGCGGCACAAGCACTGAGTGCTCGGCTTGCGAATACTGCCTTAGACATTCCTTCGTCTCTCACCCCACCGCCACACACTCAATCTCGATATCGAACTCCATCGGCCATGATGCCACCGGCACAAAACTGCGCGCCGGCGGGTTGACGCTGAAATATCTGGCATAGACCCGATTGATGGCGTTGTAGAAGCCGGAATTGACGGCGTAGATGCGCACCATCACCACATTGTCCAGCGAGGTGCCGGCGGCTTCCAGGCAGTGTTTCAGCGCCTTCAGCGACGCCTCGGTCTGCGTTTCGATGTCGCCGCGCACCATCTCGCCGGTCACCATGTCCACCGGCGGCGTCGCCGAGATGAACACGAAGCCATTGGCCCTCACCGCCGTCGAGCACGGCAGCCCGAGCGCCCGCACCTTGGCCGACATGACGGGCACTTCGATGACTTCTTTTTTCATGGTGATCTTCCCCTTGTTTGCCAAGCTGGCGCCAAGGCCCCCTCACCCAGCCTCCGCTTCGCTCGGCTGACCTCTCCCCGAGGGGAGAGGAGCCGGTCAGCGCCAGCGCTTCCCTCTTCTCCCCAGTGGGGAGAAGGTGGCCGCGAAGCGGTCGGATGAGGGGGCCTGCGCCACCTTTGATTGTGAGGAGCTTATCCCCCCGCCCAGCGAACACCAGCGCCGGACCATAGTCCAGCCGTCACCCCTGCCCCGGATAGGGCATGCCGTCCTTGTGCAGAAACCTGCCATCGGAACTCGGGCTCATCATGTCGATGTCCGAGCAAGTGATGAGATCATCCGGATCGCGCGAGCCGACCTCGAGATAGCGCGCCGTTGTGGACGAGCGGTTGATCATGTGGTGGCCGTTGCCGCTGTTCTTGGCGAAGGTCGCGCAATCGCCGGCCTTGAGCAGCGTCTCGCCGCCATCCTCGACCAGCACCAGTTCGCCTTCCAGCACATAGACGAGCTCGTCCTCATGGCTGTGCCAGTGGCGCTGGCTCGACCAGCCGCCTGATGGCAATGTCATCAGGTTGACGCCGAAATCGGTGAGGCCGCCGGCATCGCCGAGGCGGTGGCGTGTGCGCTCGGCGCAAGGGGCGTCGAAGGGTGCGGGGTAGCCGGAGCCCTTGCGGACAGGCACGGTGGACAGGTCGATCTTGGGCATGGGAGCTCCATTGAATTGGTGGCGGCAGTGTATGTCACTGCCGGCGCAGCCACAGAGCCACTTTGCCGCAATGCCTTGCCAACGGCAGGCATCGGCCGTCGCACTCTACGGCGCCCCCCTCTGTCCTGCCGGACATCTCCCCCACAAGGAGGGAGATTGGCTGTCGCCTCAGCCTTCGCCAATTTTCACCGTCGGTAGAAAAGCACGGCGCCGACGCTGCTGATCTCCCCACTCGTGGGGAGATGTCCGGCAGGACAGAGGCGGGCGCCGTAGAATGCTATTGCTGGCCAGTCACCAACCCTCAACCCTGATGCGCCGCCGCGAGTTCCTTCACGTGCTTCTCGTGCATCTGCAGCGTCGGCAGCGTCTTCTTGGCGAATTCCTTCATCGCCGGGTCGTCGCCCGAGTTGGCATAGCTGCTGAAAAGGGCTACGGCCTCCTTGTGCGCGTCCGTCTGCATCTGGATGTACTTGGCATCAAAATCCTTGCCGCTTGCGCTCTTCAACTCGTCGAGCATTGCCTGCTCCTTCGGCTGCAGGGCCGGCCCCGCGGCTTTGGTCGAACCGGTGGTCTGGCCCTGGCTCAGCGCCGCCTTGAACTCCTTGCCGGCTTTGGTGTGGTCCTTGACCATCTGCTTGGCGAATTTCCTGACGTCAGCCGCCTTGGATTTCTCCTCGGCGAGCTTGCTCGACTGGATTTCGAATTCGTTGGAGCTAGGCACCGTCTTGACGAAGGTTGGGGTATCGACCTTGCTGGCGGCCATGGCAGGCGCGACCGCAGTCGAGTTGGCCGCAAAGGCGGCAGGGGCACCGGCGAACAAGGCGACGGCGGCAATGGTGAGAAGCGTTTTCATCTGAGGTCTCCGATTTGAAAATTTCCCTCGGCTAATCAAACGCGGCATTGGCGGCAGGGTTGCGTCCGGAGAACTATTCGTCAGCGACCATCTGCCGAAGAGCCGTCCCGAGCCCCTGGCGGACAAACCTCAGGACAGCACGCCTCGCCATATTGCAGCTGTTCGTTCCAGTTCGGCCGACCCTCAGGCGTGAAATCCATAAGGTTCCACAGGATCTCGCAGATGCCGATGGCGCGCTGATCCTAATGGACGGCGCTGCATTGGGAGCCGGTTGCACTTCCCTGTATTGCGTCTGCAGGTTAGATTTCCGGAGCTGGGGAGACACATGCAAGAGGATGAAGAGATCGATCTGCGCTGCCCGCAAGTGGTGGCCGACAATGCCGCCAAGGGGTTGAGGCTGCGAAGAGAATTCGGCCGGGGCGGCACCGAGATCGGCGTGGCGCGGGCGACGGAACTCAAGAACCGCCAAAAGCTGGCGCCATCCACTATCCGCCGCATGGTCAGCTACTTCGCCCGCCACGAGGTCGACAAGCGCGGCAAGAATTACGGCAATGAAGACAATCCATCGGCCGGCCATATCGCCTGGCTGCTGTGGGGCGGCGACGAGGGCCGCGCCTGGGCGCTTGAGCTCAAAAAGAAGATCGGCAATGCGCCCGATATCTGAGGGCTGCCGTAAAACGACTGGCGGGCCCCAAACCCCCGCCTGGGACCCGCCAAGGAGTGGCTGAACACATGCCGGTGCAGCCCCTCCACATCTGCCAGTCGTCGATCCGCCATCGGTCGAAAGGCATGGATGGTGAGGTAGCATCCGGTTGCGGCGGCCTATGTGAAGCAGTTCACAATCCGAAGGATTTCAACAGCGCTCGAGCAATTCCAGGAAAAGTGGGAACCGGTTTTCCTGGGAAAAGCGCGTAGCGTTTTCCCCAGGGAATTGCGGCAAGAAAAAAGCCCTTACCCTTCCCAGGCGACAGGCACCATTCCCAGCCGCTCGTAGAGCCTGAGCGCGGCGGCGTTCTCGACCGTGTTGGTCTTGAGGTCGACATGGGCCGCGCCTCGATCGCGAAAGGCGTTGAAAGCCTGCCACATCAGCGCTTCGCCAATGCCTTTGCCGCGCGCTTCGGGATGGACCGCGAGGTCCTTGACGAAGGCCCTGGTCCAGCACAGCGCTGCCGCCGCCAGCCGTCCCTTGGCGTCGATGACCAGGAAACACAGCGCCGGGTCGAATTCGGCATCGCTGGATATGCGCGGCCACCATTCGTCGAACGGGCCGTCGGTGCCGTCGTCGAACACCTCGGTCAAAAGCGCATGCAAGGGCTGCGCGTCACCATGTTCGAAGCAGCGCATGGTAAAGCCGGCCGGCCAGTGCGGTGCAACGAGCGTCTCGTCGAGGATTTTGCGCAGCCGGATGTCGTTTGGAGCCGGCGGGCGCGGTTCAGGCATCGCGCTCAGGCGTCGGGCTGCAGCCGGCGGCGCTTGCGGTCGACACCGAGGCCGGTGGCCTCGAGCAGGCCTTTGCGCTTGGCGTCGAAATAATAGCCGGTCTGGTAGAGCCAATCGGCCTTCTTGGCGTTGCCACCCGCCACCAGCCAGGCGCCACGCAGATATTTGACCGCGTATTTCAGATTGGTTTCGGCGTCGAACAAGCCCTTGGCCGGCCCGTCATAGCCCATGCCGCGCGCCGTCGCGTGCTTGATCTGCATCAGCCCCCAATGGCCGTTATTGTAAGCCTTGGGATTGTAGGTGCTTTCGCGGTTGACGACGTGGCGCACCAGATCGACCGGCACCTCGTAGAGAGCAGCGTATTTCTGGATCAGCCGGTCGACGTCGCCGCGCATGCCGGTCGCATGCTCTTCTTCCGGGAGACCGAGGGGCGCGGCGGGGAACTGGCCCAGGGAAGCAGGGTTCTGCGGCACGACATAGGCTACCTGCTGCACGCCGGGCATGGCGTTCTGGCCGCCCTTGGCGGTCGCCGGCATGACAAGGCTGGCGGTCGTATATTGCGCCGCGACCGGCTGTCCGGCCTTGGCGGGCGCAGGCGCCTGCCAAGCATTGGCGGCCATCACCGCAGGCACGGCCGGGGCCGTGGGCGTCGCGCCGGCAAAGGCCGCGGTCGCGGCAACCGGCTGCGCAGCGGCATCGAGCGCTGGCGTGGCCGGCGTCGCTTCGGCCGACTGAACGGGTGTTATGCCCGAGGATTGCGGCAGCACCGAAACCGTATCGGGCAGCGGCACGGTGAAGCCGGCATCGCTGCCGGCAGCGGTCGCGGTTTCGGTCAGCGCAGGCGTAGCCTTCATTTGCGAGGTCGATTGGCAGCCGCTGAGGGCAGCTGCGCCGACGATCACAGAGATTGCGATAAGGTTGAACTTTGCTGGCAAGCCGCGCGGGTCCGATTTGTCGGTTGTTAAGAAGTCCTTACACCAGCGATTCCTGGTGGGCAATCGGGACCATCTGGTGGTTTTCGGGTGGCGAGAGCCGGGATCAGATGCCATATTGTTCTGCATATGTACCGGTTGGTATCCCGGTTTTCGCCGCTTTGCGGAAAGGAGCGCATCATGGAAACGGCATCTTCGATCACAGCCGGCCACGCAGTGTTAGAAACAGTGATCGGCTTCATGGGCATCGCCTGGAGCGAAAAGGGCCTGATCCGGCTCTGCCTGCCCGAAAGGAGCCGCGAAGCAGTGGAGCGCCGGCTGATGCGGCATGCCGGTGTTGCCGCCAATACCACTGCGAACACTGGGCAGCCGCAATGGGTGGTCGAGCTGATCGCCTCGATCAAGGCGTATGCCACAGGCGAGGACGTCGATTTCTCCGGCGTGCCGGTCGATCTCGACGGCGTCGACGACTTCCGTCTCGCCATCTACGACGCGGCGCGAAAACTGCATTACGGCGAAACCACCACGTATGGCGAACTGGCCAAGCGCGCCGGCCAAGCCGGCCTGCCGCGCGAAACCGGGGCAGCGCTGGGCGCCAACCCGGTGCCGCTGGTCATCCCCTGCCATCGGATTCTAGCCGCGGGCGGCAAGATCGGCGGCTTCTCGGCGCCCGGCGGCTCGGCCACCAAGGAAAAGATGCTGGCCATGGAAGGCGTGCGCGTCGGCCCGCCGCCGGCGGCGCAGGTCTCGTTCGGGTTCTAAGAGCTTGAATGGTATGCCGGCTGGGTATGTTGAGATTCAGGTCAGGCCGCACCGAGAACTATGGTCTTCGAGAACCGGAGCGGAGCGTGCTTAATGTACGTGGGCACCGGACGCGCAGAAGACCATCGTTCGCAGGCCGGCCTCACCTGAATATCAATATGCCTAATGACGGCGCAGGAAGCGGCGGTGAAAATGGTCGTTCTCGATCCGCTTGCAGAGATAGACCGGGCAGGATTCGGTATCGGCGCTCGGTACATAGGCGCGCTTTCTGACCTCGCCGACATTGCAGAATTGCTGGCTCTGCACATAGCGGTCGAAGAGCGGCAGCCCCGGCACACGCCTGGACTGATAGCGCAGGATGACCGCGCCCTGGCGCGCGATCGTGCCTTGCACCCTGTCGCAGCTCATACGAGTGGGGTCGTAGCGCGAGATCGCCTGCGCCTCGGCGGCCGCCAGCGTCAGGCAGGCAGCAAGCAGAATGGTTTTCACAACCGTTTTCATGACAGTCTCCCAAAACCGGACTAACGCCGTCGGGCGTCCCGATCTTCCCGATTGCTGGACGCTTTCATGCGATTGGGGCGGCCTTTGGGCGGCGCCACCGCAACGCCATTTTTCGAGCCATCTTGTTTTTGGTGCGAAACCCGCCTATATCAGCTCCATTGATATTTCGGCCGATCGATCCGGGCCTCGCGATCTTCGCGTTTGCTGACGTCTATCTCCAAAATCTCGATACAAACCGGCTGAACCTCGGTTCGGTCAAACCAAAGCAAATGCGAGGACTATTCATATGGCAACTGGTACGGTCAAGTGGTTCAATGCCACCAAGGGCTTCGGCTTCATTCAGCCTGATTCGGGCGGTGCGGACGTTTTCGTTCACATCTCCGCTGTCGAGCGCGCTGGACTGTCGACCCTGGTCGAAGGCCAGAAAATCAACTTCGAGATCGAGCAGGACCGCCGCACAGGCAAGTCGTCCGCTGGTTCTCTGAGCAAGGCAGCCTGATTTTGCGATAGCGCGCGCCGGACGAGAGTTCGGGGCGCGCGGCAAGTCACGGATGTACTGACGGTCGCGCGAGAAGCGCGCTGGAGCGGAAAGACCCGACAAGCTGGATCAGCAGATAGCTGCCGGCCCGGACTTAAAGCTCCGATCAGGCTACCGAAAATGGGAAGGCGGGATTTATCCCGCCTTTTTGTTTGTCTGGAATTGGACGATGGCCATGCTAGTATCGCCCCATGACCAAGCTCGAACAGATTGAAAGATCCATCGCAGCCCTGAACACCAAAGAACTAAAGGCCTTTACCAAATGGTTCGCAGCGTATCAGGCAGAGGTGTGGGATATGCAGATCGAGGCGGACGCCAAGGCTGGCCGGCTGGATAAGTTTGCCGAGCAGGCTTTGGCTGAACTTCACGCGGGCCGAGTTCGCCCTCTTTGAATGCGCGCTACGGCCGAAGGCCGCAAGCCCAACCGGGCATCGCGCCCGTTGGCGTCCGGTCCGGAACGAGCCGCGAAGCGGCGGCAAGCGCGAGCACAAATCAGCGCCGCAGATGCAGCGGCACCACCTTGTTGTCGGCGCCAAGCAGCGCCTCGATCGACAGCGGCTCCCGGTTGAAGATCGTGCCGGCCAGCGCCGGGCGGCCGAGATGGAACCCCTGTAGCAGGTCGACGCCGCCATCCAGCGCGACGCGCAGATGCACGGATTGCTCGATGCCTTCCACCAGCACCTTGGCGCCGCGATCGTGCAGCGACGAGACGAGCGGCCGGAAGAAGCGCTCGGCGGCAGCGTGGCGGCAGAATTCGGCGAACCAGCCGCCGTCGATCTTCACAATATCCGGTTGAAGCAGGCTCATCCGCTCCGCGGTCGAGTGGCCGGTGCCGAAATCGTCGATGGCGATGCGGATGCCGTGGCGCCGCATCTCGCGCACCAGCGGGGCCAGCACATTATCGTCGGCCGCCTGTTCGGTGATCTCGCAGACCAGCATGGCGGCATGCAGGTCGAGATCGCCGAGATGCCGCGTCATCAGCCGGATCTCGGCCAGCGCCCGCCCGAGATGATCGTTGATCATCGGGTTGTAATTGAAGAACAGGTCGAGCCCGTCGACGCCGATGTTGCGGAAGTTTTTCAGATGCAGCATCCGGCACATCGTCTCGACAAACAGGCGGTCGCCCGGCGCAACACTGTCGAAGAACATGGCCGGTGCAACCGGCATGGAAGCGCGCTGCGGTTCGATCAGCGCCTCGACGGCAACCGCGGCCAACGCGCCACCGCGTGGCGCAAAGATCGGCTGGTAGGCGCTCTTCAGCCGGAACGCGCCATAGACGCCGTATTCGATGCCGACCTCGTCGGCAAAGATCGCTTCGCCGATATCGCGACGCCTCTCGCGTTGCCCGGTCATGGCCCGGTCCTGCGCCCGAACACCCTGCCCGACCGCGCCGGAGGCCCTGCAGTCGGGCCGGCAGGCGTCTTGCCAGGCTCGGCCGCCGCGACGGATGGCTGCCCATCCTTGCCGAAAGCGCGAAAGCTGGTCGGCGCCAGTTCCGGCTTTGCCAGCACGAAGCCCTGCACCATCGATGCGCCGGATTTCTCGGCCAATTGAAGCTGCCAGCCTTCCTCGATGCCTTCGAACACCGTGCGGATGCCCTGTAGTTCGAAGTTCGTCACCATGGCAGTCAAGAGGGCAAAGCCGGCGCCGGATTCCATGAGCTGCGTGATCCAGTGCGCATCGAATTTGACGATGTCGGGCTTGAGCCCCTTGATGCGGTTGATGTCGGATTCATCGGCGCCGTAATCGTCGACGGCAATGCGAAAGCCATTGGCCCGCAGCGCCTCGACAAAGCTGTAGAGCGTTTCCTGCGACGCCGACTTCTGCTCGGTCACCTCGCACACGATGCGGCGCGGATCGATCCCGGCTTCGTGCAGCACCAGCCGCATGTCGCGCAACGCGTTGTCGGCGATGGAGCGCTCGGTAAACACCGACGGATCGAAATTGACGAAGATCGAAGCCTCTTGCGGCAGGCAGGCGCCGGCATTGAGCAAATGCAGCGTGCGCGTCAGCGCCTCGATATGCAGGCGGTCGCCGGCCGGACAGGTGCGGAAGAAGTTCATCGGCGATTGCGGCTCGCCGTCACGAAACGGCCGGATCAGCCCCTCGAACGCTGCGATCGAGAGCTTGCCCTCCTTGAAGGCGAAGATCGGCTGAAAGGCGCTCTGCAGCGTGTAGGGACCCCAGACACCTGAAACGGTGCCGTCATCGTGACGGATGATGTGGGCAAGCCCGGTGCTGCGCGACAAGGGTCCCTCGCTCCGCGAGACAGGCGAAATGGCTGGCGATCCTGCCGTCAAAGGTTTTAGCGGCCGTTGATGAATTTAGTCTTGCCGGGGATAAGCCGTCGATTGCAGAGCCCGCAGCGCAGAGCGAAACCGTCATGCACGCGCTTCAAAAGCCGATCTTCACAGGTCCTTGACCCCTGGCTCATCCGACAATGCTTGCACTTGCCGGGTCGATGCGACATGAGAAGCGCCGCAGCTGTTTGCGGTTGCGCCGACCCCTCTGGAGATATCTGGTCATGGCCTTTCTTGCCGACGCCCTTGCCCGCGTAAAGCCTTCCGCCACCATCGCGGTGACGCAGAAAGCCCGCGAGCTGAAAAATGCCGGCCGCGACATTATCGGCCTCGGCGCTGGCGAACCGGATTTCGACACGCCCGACAACATCAAGAATGCGGCGATCGAGGCGATCCGCCGCGGCGAGACCAAATACCCGCCGGTTTCGGGCATCGCGCCGCTGCGCGAGGCGATCGCGAAAAAATTCAAGCGCGAGAACAATCTCGACTACAAGCCCGAGCAGACCATTGTCGGCACCGGCGGCAAGCAGATCCTGTTCAACGCCTTCATGGCGACGCTGAACCCAGGCGACGAGGTCATCATCCCCCGCCCCTATTGGGTCAGCTATCCCGAAATGGTGGCGATCTGCGGCGGCACCTCGGTGTTCGCCGATACTTCGATCGACAATGGTTTCAAGCTCACTCCCGCCGTGCTGGAAAAGGCGATCACGCCGAAGACCAAATGGCTGTTGATGAACTCGCCGTCGAACCCGTCCGGCGCCGCATACACGGAAGCCGAGCTGCGCGCGCTGGCCGACGTGCTCTTGAAGCATCCGCATGTCTGGACACTGACCGACGACATGTACGAGCACCTGACCTATGGCGACTTCGTCTTCAGGACGATCGCCGAGGTCGAGCCGAAACTCTACGAGCGCACGCTGACCATGAACGGCGTCTCGAAAGCCTATGCCATGACCGGCTGGCGCATCGGCTATGCCGCGGGTCCCGTCCAGCTGATCAAGGCGATGGACATGATCCAGGGCCAGCAGACCTCGGGCGCCTGCACCATCGCGCAATGGGCCTCGGTCGAGGCGCTCAACGGCCCGCAGGATTTCGTCGCCAGGAACAAGGCGATCTTTCAGGGCCGTCGCGACCTCGTCGTGTCGATGCTCAACCAGGCGCGGGGCATAACCTGCCCGTCGCCGGAAGGCGCCTTCTATGTCTACCCGTCCTGCGCCCAGCTGATTGGCAAGAAGACCAAAGCCGGCAAGATAATCGACACCGACGAGACTTTCTGCTCCGAATTGCTCGAAGGCGAGGGTGTCGCAGTGGTGTTCGGCTCGGCCTTCGGCCTCGGCCCCAACTTCCGCATCTCCTACGCGACGTCGGAGACGCTGCTGGAGGAAGCCTGCACGCGCATCCAGCGGTTCACGGCATCGCTGACCTGATCAGGCTCCGAGACATGAAACCGGCCTTTCGAGCCGGGTTTTTGTCAAGAGCAGACCTCAGCCGCCATACTGCTCGCTCGTGACCGCTTCCATCCAATCTGCGTGGACGCCGTCCAGCGCTTCCTGCATGGCGACGTGGGTCATTGTCGTCTTTGGACCCGCGCCGTGCCAGTGCTTCTCGCCCGGCTCGAACGAGATGACGTCGCCCGCCTTGATCTCCTGGATCGGCCCGCCCCATGCCTGCGCAAGGCCGGCGCCCGACGTGACATAGAGCGTTTGGCCGAGCGGATGCGTGTGCCAGTGGGTACGCGCGCCAGGCTCGAAGCTGACCAGCGTGGCCCGCAGCCGCGCCGGCGCTTCCTTCTCGATGATGGGCGTCTGCAGCACGCGGCCGGTGAAATACTTCTCCGGTGCGATGATGGTCGGCACGCTGCCGCAGGCAATGATCTTCATCTCTGGTGACCCCTGAGTTCAGTAGAACCTACCCTGCCCCGGTGCTCGCTACCACCCCAGCCGAGGCCAGAACAGGCCGGCACGTACGCGATAGTCCGCGTAGGCTCCGGCCAGCGGCGTGCGCGAAAATTTCTTCTCTTCGTCCAGCGCCGCAAACACATAGAGGATAGCGATCCCGGCGACCGGCACCAACGCCCAGACCGACCAGGTCGCGATCCCCCAGCCGATCCAGAAGACGATGTAGGACGTATAGAAGGGGTGGCGGACATGGCCGTAGGGGCCGTGGGTCAGCAGGCTGTGCGGATCGTCGGGTGCGAAGACGAAGCGCAGCCGCACCTTGCGCGACGTGACGATCGCCCACCAGAACAGGGCAGAGCTCGCCAGTTCGACGGCAAGTCCGGTGAGCTTTGCCGAACCCGGCTGCGATTGGATCCAAAGGGTGGCGAGAAAGAACAGCGCCGTGGCGATGACCGCCGCCGAAATCACCATGGCGCCTGGAGACATCGCCTGCGATTGGAAATGCGCCCGCATCGACCAGACATATTGGCCAAGCATCGCGATGCTGCAGATCGAGACAAGAAGATCGAGGACTGGTTCCATTGTCGGGATTCCGCGCGTGATTGCCATGGAGCCAGCGATCGTGCCGGCTATCTCTTTAGAAATCCTTTCTTAACCACATGTTTAAAGAACATATAGAGCCAGCGATGCGATGTTGGCGGTCAGGCAAATCTCAAGGTCTAATCCAGCATGAGCATCACTCACCGCACCATCCGCACGCCGCAGGCCGACTTGCGCCTCAGCCAGTCGTCTGGGTCCGGCATGCCCATCGTCATGATCCATGGGTCGGGCAGTTCGCGCGCCGTGTTTGCCCGTCAGTTCGATAGCCCGCTTGCCGACGGCCATCGGCTGATCGCCTTCGACCTTCCCGGCCACGGCGAGTCCTCCGATGCCCGCGACCCGGCGACCGCCTATACGATTACCGGCCTTGCCCAGACCACAGCCCGGCTTCTCGACGCTTTGGGCATCGGCCACGCCATCATCTTCGGCTGGTCGCTCGGCGGCCATGTGGCGGTCGAACTGGCCAGCTTTCACCATGCGGTCAGCGGCCTGGTGCTGACCGGAGCGCCGCCGGTGTCGCGGGGGCCGCTTGGCATGCTGCGCGGCTTTCACGCCAACTGGGACATGCTGCTGGCCTCCAAGAAGGTCTACTCCGAACGCGACATCGAGCGCTTCGAGGCGCTTTGCTTCGGCGATACCGCCAGTCCGTCTTTCCGCGAAGCCATAAGGCGCACCGACGGCAGGCTTCGCGCCGGCGTGGCGCGCAGCATGTTTGCCGGCAAGGGCGCCGACCAGAAACAGGTGGTCGAGCACGCCCCGTTCCCGGTTGCGGTGATCAATGGAGAGCATGATCCGCTGGTGCGGCTGAGTTACTTCGAGACGGTGGCCTATGGCTTGCTGTGGGAACAATGCCATGTCATATCAGGCGCCGGCCATGCACCGTTCTGGGAACGCCCAGACCTGTTCAACCCGTTGCTGTCGCGCTACGCCGAGATGGTGGTGAAGCAGAGTGCAGCCGCCACGCCCACGCGCCGCACCCAGGCAAGCTGAAATCGCCGGACGGTTCTGATCCCCGGGGTCTTGCCTCGGCCGCCTGACGGCGCACCGGATTCCTATTTTCCTTGCCCTGCCGGCTAACCCGTGGGACGATGGGCTTGGGCAGGTGGCTAAGAGAAACAACCCCGCCCCGCGACGGTCGAACAGGCCGGCCGCCGCTCACGACAGGGTGCGATCGGCGCAAAACCGTTTCCACTTTTGCTGATCGCACTCCAAGGGCCAAGCCTGAGTGGAGGTCAGCCATGGGTACTCGCGCCGGAGGACGACGCACGGGACCGAAATGCATTGCCATAGTCGGTCCCTTTGCAAGCGGTAAGACGACACTTCTCGAAGCCAACCTCGCCCGTACGGGCGCCATCCCCCGCCAAAATCCCGTTTCATCGGGAAGCACCGTTTCCGATCATTCGCCCGAGGCGCGGGCGCACGCCATGAGCGTCGAGGCGACCTTTGCCACCACCGAATTCATGGGCGAGCAGATCACCTTCGTCGACTGTCCCGGATCGATCGAATTCTCCTTCGAGGCCGAGCCGGTGCTGGCAGCCTGCGATCTCGCGGTGGTCGTCGCCGAGGCCGACGAGAAGAAGATCCCAGCCTTGCAGCTCATCATGCGCAAGCTCGACGATCTCGGCGTGCCGCGCATCCTGTTCCTCAACAAGGTCGACAAGGCAATCGCCGGCGTACGCGATACGCTGAAGATGCTGCAGCCGACGAGCGCGGCGCCGCTGTTGCTGCGCCAGATTCCGCTGCGCAAGGACAATGTGGTGATCGGTTCCATCGACCTGGCGCTAGAGCGCGCCTACATCTACCGCGAATATGCCGAAAGCCAGGTTGCCGAAATTCCAACTGACGACAAGGCGCGCGAACTGGAGGCTCGCTTCTCCATGCTGGAGACGCTTGCCGACCATGACGACCAGTTGATGGAGCAGTTGCTGGAGGAGATCGAGCCGCCGAAAGACGCGGTCTTCGACGATCTGTCCGCCGACCTGCGCGCCGGCGCCATAACGCCGGTGCTTATCGGCACCGCCGAAAAAGGCAACGGCGTGCTGCGCCTTTTGAAGGCGATCCGCCATGACGCACCGGATGTCGAGGCGACGCGCAAACGGCTCGGCGTCCCCGACGGCAATCACACCGTGGTCCAGGTGATGAAGACCATCCACACCGCGCATGGCGGCAAGCTGTCCGTGTCGCGCGTACTCTCCGGCCAGATCGCCGATGCAGCCGAACTCTATTTGTCGAATGGCGAGACGGCGAAGGTCTCCGGCATCTACAAGATGCTCGGCAAGGACCAGTCCAAGCTCACCGCTGCCAAGGCCGGCGACACGGTGGCGTTGGGCAAGCTGGACGAGGTCAAGACCGGCCAGACGTTGAGTTCCACGAAGGGCGGTATCAAGCCGCTGGTCACGCTTACGCCGCCGCAGCCGGTCTTTGCCTTTGCGCTACGGCCGAAGGAGCGCAAGGACGAGGTCAAAATGTCGGCGGCCATCCAGCGCCTGGCCGAGGAAGATCCCTCGCTCACCTTGCGCCACAACCAGGACTCGGCCGAGACCGTGCTGTCCGGCCATGGCGAGATGCATCTGCGGGTCGTGCGCGAGCGGCTGGAAGGCAAGAATCAGATTCCGGTCGAAGGCCATGCGCCTGCCGTCCCCTATCGCGAGACGATCCGAAAGACGGTGCAGCAGCGCGGCCGCCACAAGAAGCAGTCCGGCGGCCATGGCCAGTTCGGCGATGTGGTGATCGAGATCAAGCCGCTGCCGCGCGGCTCCGGCTTTCAGTTCTCGGACACCATCACCGGCGGCGTCGTGCCCAAGACCTACATCCAGTCGGTCGAAACCGGCGTGCGCGATTATCTGAAATCCGGCCCGCTCGGCTTCCCTGTCGTCGATGTCGCCGTCAACCTCTCCGACGGCTCCTACCACGCCGTCGATTCCTCCGACATGGCTTTCCAGATGGCGGCCAAGCTGGCCATGAAGGAAGGCATGGCGGCCTGCTCGCCGGTGCTGCTCGAGCCGGTCATGAAGGTCGAGATCGTCACGCCGTCCGAAGCCACTTCGAAGATCATCGCGCTGATCCCGCAACGGCGCGGCCAGATCCTTGGCTACGACGCGCGGCCTGACTGGCCGGGATGGGATGTCGTGGAGGCGACCATGCCGCAGGCCGAGATCGGCGACCTGATCATCGAACTGCGCTCGGCGACCTCCGGCGTCGCCAGCTATCGTTGCGCCTTCGATCACATGGCCGAGCTGACCGGTCGGTTGGCCGACGAGGCGATGAACGCCAACGGCAAGGCTGCCTGACAGGCCGAAGGATGATCCGCACAAAAAACGGCGCCCGGATGACCCGGACGCCGCTCTTATTGCGGACCGTCTTCTTGGGAGGAAAACGGCAGGTCCGCCGCACGTATCCGCCGCGCCATGCGGCACTGACAGACGAATAGGTTCGGACGCGGTAGCCGCCTGAGCCCGGATCTTCCGAGTGATGCCCCCATCTCCCGGTCGAACCACACCGCGTCCTATGATCTGCTTAAACGATGAATCGCGCCTGCGGCATGTTACCTGAGGTTACATGTCACTGTTACGCGGCGATTTTGCTCGATTTTTCGCTGGCTACGGCAGGCCCGGAAACAAAAAAGCCGGATCAATGAAGATCCGGCTGAGTTTGATTGGAAGTGCCTGTTAAGGCTAACCTCCAGAGGGGAACACTCGAGGGCGCTAATGGGAGGAGAACGCGCCCAGGAGATGATCTATATATGTGCTGTTCATGCCCAAGAAACAAGCATCTATTTTGCAACACACGCATGCAAAAAGGTACAGGCTGTGGTCTAACCCATGTCTAGGGGCCATAGGACCACGAAAAGTTGCCAAATGAATGGCGCGACCGTGCGGTTGCCTTCGCAGAACCGCAAGTCGGGCTGATTCTCGCGCTCGCGGGCAAAAAGCCGAATGACGTTGAATCGGGCAGCAGGCGTTTATTTTTGCGGCAGCGGGATGGGAAGGGTCGGCCGGAAGAAGGGAGACCTGACATGCGGACACCCAGGCGATCGCCGGCAGCGCGGTCTTCTTCATCGCCGCACCTTGTGTCGTGGCCGGGCTGGTGCCCTGGCTGCTGACGGACCGCTACCGTCTGCCGCTGTCGACGGTGCCCGGCTTCGTGCCGGCTGGCTCCATCCTAATCGTCGCGGCCATCGCCCTGCTCGTCCATTCCTTTGCCCGCTTCGCGCTCGAAGGCATGGGCACGCCGGCGCCTGTAGCACCCACCGAGAGACTGGTGATCGGCGGCGTCTACCGCCATGTCCGCAACCCGATGTACGTCGCCGTGCTGTCGATCATCCTCGGCCAGGCGTTGCTGTTTTCAAGCTGGAGCGTCGCTGCCTATGCCGCCATCGGCGCGATCGTCATGGGCTCTTTCGTCAGGTTCTATGAGGAGCCGACTCTCGCCCGCCGCTACGGTGGCGAATACGAGACCTACCGCCGCAATGTTCCCGGCTGGCTGCCACGGCTGACGCCTTGGCGGGGGTGACCAGCACCTCCCAAGGGCATGTTTAAAATGACCAGCTGCGCGCTTTGGCGATGATGAAGTCGCGGAAGACGTGCAGCTTGGCCTGGTTCTTCATTGCATCGGGATAGGCGAAATAGGTGTCGAAGGACGGCACCTCGGTCTCCGGCAAAAGCTGCACCAGATCCGATTCCTTGGAGATCACGTAGTCGGGCAGCATGGCGATGCCGGCGCCGCCCTGCACGGCGCGCTTGATCGACAAGATGTCGTTGATCTGCAGCGTCGGCACCCTTTGCCCACCGTCGAAATCGCCGATCGTTTCCAGCCAGTTCAGCTCCGACAGATGCGACGGCACCGGCACACCGAAAGTGACGATGCGATGGTTCTTCAGATCGGCGACCGAGGTCGGCTTGCCGTGCTTGCCGACATAGGACGGCGAGGCATAGAGGTGGAAATGCACGGTGAACAGGCGGCGCTGGATAAGGTCGGGCTGCTGCGGCTGGCGCAGCCGTATCGCGCAGTCGGCCTGGCGCATGGTGAGGTCGAGTTCCTCATTGGCCAGGATCAGCTGCAGGCTGATTTCCGGATAGAGCTCGATGAATTCCTGCACCCGCTCGGTCAGCCAGCCGGCGCCGAGCCCGACCGTGGTCGTTACCCTCAGCACGCCTGAGGGACGGTCCTTGGCCTCGGTCAGCTTCGACTTGATGGTCTCCAGCTTCATCAGCACGTCATGCGCCGTGCGGAACAGCATTTCGCCCTGCTCGGTCAGCACCAGGCCGCGGGCATGGCGATTGAACAGCGGCACCCCGACATCATGTTCGAGCGCGCTGACCTGGCGTGAAATCGCCGATTGCGACAGGTGCAAAGTCTCGGCGGCATGGGTAAACGACCCAGCCTCCGCCGCTGCGTGAAACACGCGAAGCTTGTCCCAGTCCAACGCCATTGAGTTCCCCTCGTTCTGTTTTTGGCGTCTGAATGAAAAATCAGGCTTTTGAACGGCTTGCGACGCCGTCTTGATAGATTTTATTCCGCCGCTTCGCGGTGCACCTCGATGCCGGCCAGGTATTTTTCCGCCTCGAGCGCGGCCATGCAGCCGAGCCCGGCGGCGGTCACCGCCTGACGGTAGATATCGTCGGTCACGTCACCGGCGGCGAACACGCCGGGCACATCGGTGCGGGTCGAATTCGGCGCCGTCCACAGATAGCCGTTCGGCTTCTGCTTCAGCTTGCCGACAAACAATTCCACCGCCGGCGCATGGCCGATCGCCACGAACACGCCGTCCACCTGGAGATGGCTGACCTCGCCGGTCATCGCATTTCTGAGCTTCAGCCCTTCGACCGAAGGCGGCAGCGGCGTCTTGCCGGGCCGGCCGGTGATCTCGTCGACGATCGTGTCCCAGATGACTCGGACATTGTCCTTTTTCAACAGCCGCTCACGCAGGATGCGCTCGGCGCGGAAATCGTTGCGCCGGTGGATGACGGTCACGCTCTTCGCCAGATTGGAGAGATAGAGCGCCTCCTCCACCGCCGAATTGCCGCCGCCGATGACAGCGACATCCTTGCCGCGATAGAAAAAACCATCGCAGGTGGCGCAGGCCGACACGCCGAAGCCCATGAAGGTTTGTTCGGTGGGGATGCCCAGCCACTTCGCCTGCGCACCGGTGGCGATGATCAGCGCATCGGCCGTGTAGGTGGTGCCGGAATCGCCCGTGGCGCGGAACGGCCGCACATTGAGGTCGACCTCGGTGATGATGTCGTTGACGATGTCAGTGCCGACATGCTCGGCCTGCTTCAGCATCTGCTCCATCAGCCACGGGCCCTGGATCGGATCGGCGAAGCCCGGATAGTTTTCGACATCGGTGGTGATCATCAGCTGGCCGCCCTGCTGCAGGCCGGCGACGAGCATCGGCTTCAGCATGGCGCGCGCGGCGTAGACCGCCGCCGTATAGCCGGCCGGGCCGGAACCGATGATAAGGACAGGCGCGTGCTTGGTGGTCATCTAAAGCCTCTGCGGGGCGGACAATCGAGTGTGCCTTGGAAAAAGACGTGAAACGGTGCTGGTAATGTAAGGGTTGCCAACCACACCAGCAAGACGATCAGGCCGTCGTCCCCGGAAAGCTTCGGCCCACAGGCTTATTCGCGCAATGGCCGCTTCCGTTACGGTCGCAAAATCGCCCGACCAAGGGCTGGCATCGCCACAAAAGTCGTTTAATGACGAGATCGCGAAAGATTCTTGCGCTAAGCAGAGACCGCCATGCCCCTGAAAGCCGACCTCGACGCCATCGATTGGAAGATTCTGCGCGAGCTTCAGGCCGACGGGCGCATGACCAATGTCGAACTGTCGAGCCGCGTCGGCATTTCCGCGCCGCCCTGCCTGCGCCGTGTCCGGCGGCTGGAGGAAACCGGCATCATCAAAGGCTATCGCGCTTTGCTCAACGCGCCGGCGCTCGGCATGGATGTCGTCGCCTTCTGCCTGATCGGCCTGCATCACCAGGCCGACGCGGAACTCAAAACCTTCGCCGAGCGCACTCGCGGCTGGCCGATCGTGCGCGACGCCTGGATGGTCTCGGGCGAATCCGACTTCCTGCTGCATTGCGTGGCGAGTGATCTCGGCACCTTCCAGACCTTCGTCATCGAAGAACTGGCTTCGGCGCCGAATGTCGACACGGTGCGCACCGCGCTGACCATCCGCCGCGTCAAGGACGAAGGGCTGGTGGCGTTCAGCGCCTGATAGGCGAGATTAACTTCGAAAAAGCATGTGCGACGCCGACCAAGACATACCCCAACAGACACACTGCTACCTCTCCGACAACTGGCAAAAGAATGAAGCCGTCCCCAGGGCCGGGGCTCTCACCAGGGGACATCTCCGGCAAAGCTAAAAAGGCCAGCAAAATAGGTGAGCAAGCAAGCCAGACGAATGTGATGACATGCGGCAACCATTTGAGACGGAAAATGTTTTTTGACGTGAGAACGCCGCGCCGATCACAATTATGTTGACGACGAATATGAGCCAGAAAGCGAATTCTGGCGCCGAAATCGTAGGGTATTCCGGGTCAGATTGCGTGAACATGAGCGGCCAAGGTTGAATATGCCATCCGGTTTCAGCTACGGAATCGGGAGTACTTTGACCCACCCTGCCAAGGGCAGGATCTGCTACCTGCGCTCCACCGTGAGAACAACAGGCAATCCCCAGGGCACATCTAGCGGTGCTTGAAGCAGTGAGACGTCGCCATCTGCGACCTGGGCTTCCCACTTGGCATAGTGTTTCAACCGGTAGTTCCCGGAGCGGACGCTGAGGCAGGCAACAGGCCCGCCATCGAGGTTTAGCGCCGTCTTGAGATCGAGGTCGGTCTGCAACAGGAAGTTTGCTAGCCGGTCCAGCGAGAAGAAAGCGTCCTTGGTCGAACCGACGATGATCCAGCCCTGACGATCTTCCGCGATAAAGGTGCGGTTGGCCAACCAGTTGCTCTTGGCGCGTACATTGTTGCGGCCGTCCTCACCGACAAGCAATGGATAGGAAACCATAGCGTTTTCGGCATTCTCCGTGACTGCGCGCCAGTCACGTGAATTGAGATCGACCACATGCGTGCCGGAGGCATTCACGAACCAGGCGCCGGCCTTCGCATCGTATTCATCCGGCCCGAGCCTCGCACCCATGCTGACAAAGGGCGTGTCGGCTTCGCCCTTCAGTCCGAAATAACTGCCATTGACGATCAGAACGGTGCCGCCTGTGCCTTGTGGATTGAGTGCCGCTTCCCACTGGTCGATGTCCTTGGCACCACTGGGCTCGTTACGGGCAACGAAACGGAATTTGGCTGGATCGAAACGGTTGAGATAGAGCCGGTCAATTTCACGGTCGCCCGCCATGACGGGGATTTCTCTGACCTGGAATCCAGGCTCGGTTTCATTCCATGAGCTGGCTCCAGCGGTCACATCAGGAATTTCCGATTTCAACGCAAGCTGCATGGCAGGCGAGAGACGCGCATCGTCGGGTGCAACGGCGATCCAGTAGCTTCCGCCGCGGCGAAGAAGTGCATTGAGCCCATACACGCCGTGTTTTTGCCAGACATACCCTATGGCTGACAGCACAACCAATGCCGATAAGACAACGGCAACAGAGATTGCTTTCTTCAATGAATTCCCCTCGTTCTTCGATGGAATGACATCTGCAAATTTCTTGCTTGAATGATGTCTGATCTCTGCAGTTTTTCCGCAAAAGAGCGTGGTGCTTTCCTGGGGAATAGCGTCAAAGCAAAGAAATGGATCGGCTCGCCGTTTCTGCGAAACGGTGAAACGCTCAAGCTAACCCATTGAGATTGCGTCGCAACAGATCCGGAAAGCTAAATCAGTCTCGATCCGAGCGACTCGACAGCCCTCAAAAGCCCTTCCAGATCATCGGGGTTGCGCAGCGGCAGAACCTCGAAGCCCGGCTCATTACTTCCCTCGCCATCCACCAGCCAGCCGCGCGGCAGGCCGGCACGTTGTCCGGCCTGCATATCCGCGGGATTGTCGCCGACGATCAGCGAGCGTTTGAGATCGAGGCCGAGGCGCTGCCGGGACTGTAGCAGCATGCCCGGATTGGGCTTGCGCATCGGATGGTCGGCGACCGCCAGCGGACCGCTGCCCGCCTCGTGGTACGCGCAGGCCAGAACCATGTCGACGAAGGCATCGCCGGCGGCAAGCAGCTTGAGAACCCGGCCGTTGACCGCGGCAAATTCCTTCCAGCCGAAATAGCCGCGCGCGACGCCTGACTGGTTGGTGACGATGACCACCGGGATGTTGCCCCGGTTGGCGGCGGCGATGACCGGCACGATGCTGTCGCGCAGCGCCATTTTGGCTGGATCGTCGGGATAGCCGGTGTCGACATTGATGGTGCCGTCGCGGTCGAGGAACAGCGCCGGCGCGTTGGCTGGAAACACCCGCGAACCTACCCGCTCAACCCACAGGCCGGGCTCAGCCAGCGGGTATGGACCGTAGGCCCCGGTGTCAGCCATTCGACAGACGGTCTTCCACCACCTCGCAGAGATAGTGGTAGAGGCAGAGATGTCCCTGCTGGATGATCGGCGTCGAGGTCGAGGGCACGTTGAGCAGTATGTCGGTGAGCGGCTTGAGTTTGCCACCGCTGTCGCCGGTGAGGCTGACCACCGTCATGCCCATCATCCGAGCCTGTTCGGCGGCAGCCAGAATGCTCGGCGAATTGCCGCTGGTCGAGATGGCAAGCAGCACGCCGCCGGGCGCGCCATGCGCCTCGACCTGGCGCGAAAACACGGTGTCGAAGCCATAGTCATTGCCCCAGGCGGTCAGCATGCCCGCGTTGGCCGGCAGCGCAATCACATTGTAGGCCTTGCGCTCCTTAAGGAAGCGGCCGACCAGTTCGGTGGCAATGTGGATGGCGTCGCTGGCCGAGCCGCCATTGCCGCAGACCAGCAGCGCCTTGCCCGAGGAAAGCGCGGCGACGACCGCACTCACAGCACGTTCCATCTCGGCGGTCAGGTCACGCTCGACTGTCGCGGTGATCGCGGCCGCCGAGCGGACCAGATAGTCATTCAGTCCGGACATGAAATCCCTCAGTTGGTACCGCCGCCGGCGCGCAATTTGCCGATCGTGCCGGTGGTGCTCTTGCCGGCGACAAGGTCGACCAGGACGACGCGCCCGCCCGCCTTCTGCACCACATCGGCGCCGACAACGGTTTCGACCGTGTAGTCGGCGCCCTTGACCAGAATGTCGGGCAGAAGCGCCTCGATCAGCGCCAGCGGCGTATCCTCTTCGAACACCACGACCGCATCGACCGAGGCCAGGGCGGCGAGCACGCAGGCACGATCATGCTGATCGTTGACGGGGCGCCCGGCGCCTTTCAACCGACGCACCGAGGCATCGCTGTTGAGGCCGAGCACCAGCCGGTCGCACTGGCTGCGCGCCGCGTGGAGAAGACTGACATGGCCGGCATGCAATATATCGAAGCAGCCATTGGTGAAGCCGACGCTCAGGCCCTCGTCCTTCCACGCCGCCACCATGCGCGCGGCCGATGCGGCATCGAGGATGGCGTCCTTATGGGCGGTGGGGCCGTGCGAGCGGAACAGCGCGCCGGTGAGTTCCTCCACGGTCAGCCGCGCGGTGCCGCGTTTGCCCACCACCACACCGCCGGCGGCATTGGCGATGGAGGCGGCCATGACGCGATCGGCGCCCGCGGCCAGAGCCAGCGCGAAGCTCGCGATTACCGTATCGCCGGCGCCCGAAACGTCGAACACTTCGCGCGCCTGGGTGGCGATGTGGCGCGCCTCATCCGCGCCGACGACGCTCATGCCCTTTTCGCTGCGGGTGGCGACGACGAAGTCGAAGCCATGTGCCGAAATCAGCTGGCGTGCCGCCGCGACGATCTCGTCGTCGGCGAAAACCGGGCGACCGACAGCTTCGCCAAGCTCCTTGCGGTTGGGCGTGATGGCGGTCGCGCCGGCATAGCGCGCATAGTCGCGGCCCTTGGGATCAACCAGCACCGGTTTTCCCGCCTCGCGGCAGATGGCGATCAGGTCGGCGGCGACGCCGTCGAGCAAGATGCCCTTGCCATAGTCGGACAGAATGACGATGTCGGCGCGCGTGAGTGCGGCGCGAAAATGCCGGACCAGGTCCGCCCGTTCCTTGTCGTCGAGCGGCTTGATCTCTTCCTCATCGAAGCGCAGCACCTGCTGATTGAGCGCGCTGAAGCGGCTCTTCGACGACGTCATGCGACCGCGCTCCTGCGCCATATCAGCCGTATCGGCGCCGAGTTCGCGCAGCATGCGCACCAGATTGTCGCCGGCCACATCGGTGCCGATCACCGATATGGGAATAGCACTGGCACCCAGCGAGACGATGTTGGCGACAACGTTGCCTGCGCCGCCCATCGTCGAGGTCTCGCCGCGCCCGTGCAGCACCGGGATCGGCGCTTCCGGCGAGATGCGCTCGATGACGCCGTTGACGAAACGGTCGAGGATGAAGTCGCCGACCACCAGCACGGCAACGTCGCCAAAGCGGGCAATGGCGCGGTGCAAAGGTTCGGGCGAAGGCGGATTGTGCTTGATCATGTCACTGGCAATGCGAGGGAAAGGCCGACCTCAATCACGCTGAAAATTGTCAATTTACGGGCCGGATCGTTCATGGCGAAGCCGATATACCGCAAATCCGCGCAGCGCAACGTCAGGGCGGCCGTCAGCTCTTCTGCAACGCGACGTGGACGCCCAGTCCGACCAGCACCGCCCCGCCCGCCCGCTGCATGATGCGCTGCGCACGGCTGGAGCGCTTCAGCCGGGCGATCACCATGCCTGCCAGCAACACGCAGACAATATCTGCCGAAGAGAACATTAAATTGACGATGGTGCCCAGCACGACGAATTGCAGCCACACCGGGAAACCCGCCGAGGCATCGATGAACTGTGGCAGGAACGCCATGAAGAAGATCGCCGTCTTCGGATTGAGCACTTCGACGGTGATGCTCTCGAAAAATGCCCGGCGCGCCGATTTGCGCTCGATCGCCGGCAGCGCCGTGTCACCGTCCCCGCGCTTGCGGAACAAGGACACGCCAAGCCAGATCAGATAGAGCGCGCCGATGAGCTTGACCGCCATGTAGAGCGGCGGCACCGCATGGAAGAGCACCGACAGCCCGGCGGCAGCCGCAAAGACATGGAAATAACCGCCAAGATGGATGCCAAGTGCCGCCGTCAGCCCCGACCAGCGCCCGCGCGCCATGGTCTGCGCGGCGGCATAGAGCATCGCCGGTCCTGGAATATAGGCAAAGATCGCCGTGGTGGCGAAAAACGCAATGAGCAGTTCGGTCGACGGCATTTTTTGTCCCCTAGCTTGCGGGCCTCGAATAAAGCGGCCGCTTCGCGGTCTCACTGTGGCGTCGTGGTGCTTCATCGACAGTACGCTTGGCCTCCCTTATAAGGACCGGAATCGCAAGCAACCAGAGGCATTCATGATCATCGTCACGGGCGGGGCCGGCATGATCGGCTCCAACATCGTCGCCGCACTCAATGCCGAAGGCCATGATGACATCCTCGTCGTCGACGACCTCACCGACGGCCACAAGATCGCCAACCTGGCCGATTTGCAGATAGCCGACTATCTCGACAAGGACGAATTCTTGGCCACCTTGGAAGCCGGCGACCTAGGCCGCGTCGAGGCCGTCTTCCACCAGGGCGCCTGCTCGACCACCACGGAATGGAACGGCAAGTTCATGATGGACGTGAACTACGCCTTCTCAAAGCGCTTGCTGCATGGCTGTCTTTCGCTGCGCATACCGTTCCTCTATGCCTCCTCGGCTTCCGTCTACGGCGGCGGTTCGGAGTTTCGCGAGGACCCCGCACTTGAGCGGCCGCTCAACGTCTACGCCTATTCGAAGAAACTATTCGACGACTATGTCAGGCGCACTGTGTTCGACACCGATCATTCGCAGGTCGCCGGCTTGCGCTACTTCAACGTCTATGGCCCGCGCGAGGCGCACAAGGGCGCCATGGCCTCGGTCGCCTTTCATCTGTTCAATCAGGTCGGGCGCGGCGAAAACCCAAAGCTGTTCGGCGCCCATGACGGCTTCGGGCCTGGCGAACAGAGCCGCGACTTCATTCATGTCGGCGATGTCGCCGACGTCAATCTGTGGCTGTGGAAGCGCGGCTCGAGCGGCATCTTCAACTGCGGCACCGGCCGCGCCCAGCCGTTCCGCGCCATTGCCGAGACCGTGATCGATACGCTGGGCCAGGGCGAGATCGAGTTCATCGAATTCCCCGATCACCTCAAGGGCAGCTACCAGAGTTTTACCCAAGCTGATATGTCCCGCTTGCGCGCAGCCGGCTATAATGGGCAATTCCGCAGCGTGGAAACCGGCGTCAGAGACTATGTCGAATGGCTGAAAGCCCAACGATCCTCGTGATCGGCCCACGCTGGGTGGGCGATATGGTCATGGCGCAGTGCCTGTTTTCAGCGCTGAAGGACGTCCATCCCAACGCCGCCATCGACGTGCTGGCCCCGGCCTGGGCGGCCCCGCTGGTCAAGCGCATGCCCGAGATTCGCCAGCAGATCGATTTCCCGCTGCAACCGGGCGCGCTCGAATTCACCATTCGCCGCCGCTTCGGCCGCCTGCTGCGCGGCCGCTACGACATGGCCTACGTCCTGCCGGGCAGCTGGAAATCGGCGCTGATCCCGTTCTTTGCCCGCATCCCCCGCCGCTTCGGCAATCTCCGGGAAATGCGCTACGGCCTGCTGACCGACATCGTGCCGCTGCCCGATGCCGTCAAACGGCGCACCGCGCAGGCCTATTTCGGTCTTGCCCAGGGTGGCCATTTCCGGGCGCCGCACCTGACCGTCGATGGCGGCAATCAGAAAGAGTTGCTCGCCCGCTTCGACCTGCAGCCGGGAAAATTCGTCGCCATGATGCCCGGCGCCGAATTCGGTCCGGCCAAACGCTGGCCTAGCGAAAGCTATGCCGGCCTCGCCGGAGAGATGATGGCGAAAGGATTCGAGGTCGCGTTGTTCGGCTCGAAGAACGATCGCGACGTCACCGCCGAGATCGCAGCACTCGCGCCCGGTGTCGTCGATCTGGCAGGAAAGACGCGGCTGGAGGACGCCATCGACCTGATCGCCGCGGCCAGGCTGGCGGTGTCCAACGACAGCGGGCTGATGCATGTCGCGGCCGCCGTCGGCACACCGGTCGTTGCCGTCTACGGTTCGACCTCGCCGGAAAACACGCCGCCGTTGGCTGAACAGCGCGAACTGATCTGGTTGCATCTGTCCTGTTCGCCCTGCCACCGGAAGATCTGCCCGCTCGGCCACCTCAACTGCCTGAAGACGCTGGACGTTGCCCAAGTGGCAGCGGCGGCGGACAGGTTGCTGGAACTCCCGGCCGCCGCATGAAGGTTTTGATCGTCAAGTCCTCCTCGATGGGCGACGTCACCCACACCTTCCCCGCCGTCGAAGATGCACGCCGCAAGCGCCCCGATATCGCCTTCGACTGGTGCGTCGAAGAAGCCTTTGCCGCCATCGTCGCGCTGCATCCGGCGATAGCAAAGATCCATACCGTCGCCATCCGGCGCTGGCGCAAGCATCTGTTCAACGCCCGCACATGGCGGGAGGCGACAAGCTTGCGCCGCGCTCTGCAAGCAGGCGAGTACGACCTCGTCATCGATGCGCAGGGGCTGCTGAAATCGGCCCTGGTGGCGAAACAGGCAGCGGCACCAATCGCAGGTTTCGACCGCGCGAGCGCGCGGGAGCCCTCGGCAACGTTGTTTTACCAGCGCAAATACGCCGTGCCGCGCAACCTGCACGCCATCGAACGCACGCGCCGGCTGTTCGGGCTGGCGCTCGGCTACGAGCCCGACCTTTCGACCCTGGCATCCGGGATTGTGCCGCCTCCGGGCCACCTGGCCGGCATCGACGGCAAGACGGCCTTCCTGCTGCACGGCACCAGCCGCGAAGACAAGAAATGGCCCGCCGAAGACTGGATCGAAACCGCTCGCCTGCTGGTTGGTACCGGAATGACGCCGGTCACCACCTGGTCGAACGAGCGTGAGAAGGCGGTCGCCGAGGCAATCGCGAAAGCCGTGCCGTCAACGATCGTGGTGCCGAGATCGCCGCTGGCAGACATTGCCGCGATCCTTGGCCGCTCGACGCTGGTTATCGGCGCCGACACCGGTCTGACCCACCTCGCCAGCGCCTTCGGCCTGCCGACGGTCGCGGTGTTCCTGGCGACCGAGCCGGGTTTGACCGGCCCGCGCGGGCAATATGCCTCAACGCTGCTGGCCGCATCGGGGGAGCGCCTAACGCCGGCGAAGGTGGTGGCGGAAGCTAAGAAGCAACTGGCGCTCAAATCACGAGCACCAGCCTAGAGCCTTTCAGAAGTATCTGAGGTGCTAGATAAATTGCACCTGGACGATCTCATAACCCCTGGCGCCGCCAGGCGCGTTGACCTCGATGGCGTCGCCGACTTCCTTGCCGATCAGCGCGCGCGCGATCGGCGATGAGATCGAGATACGGCCCGATTTCACGTCCGCTTCCTGGTCGCCGACAATCTGGTAGGTCTTCTTTTCCTCGGTGTCCTCGTCGACCAGCACCACCGTGGCGCCGAACTTGACCTTGTCGCCGCTAAGCTTGGTGACGTCGATCACCTCGGCCCGAGCAATATAGTCTTCCAGTTCGTTGACACGGCCCTCATTGAGGCTCTGCGCCTCTTTGGCGGCATGATATTCGGCATTTTCGGACAGGTCGCCATGCGAGCGCGCTTCGGAGATCGCCTCGATGATGCGCGGCCGCTCCTCCTGCTGGCGCCAACGCAGCTCTTCCTTCAATGACGCGAACCCCTCGCCTGTCATCGGGACCTTGTTCATGATGCCTGACCTTTCCTGCCGCCACCCCCGCATTTCGGGGAAAGCCTTGTCGATGGGTATAAAAAGAAAACGGGTCCGGCAGCCTCGGGCTAACGGAACCGTTTCACCGCAATTTTCCCCAATATAGCGATCCTCGCGCGTTTTTCACGCTCAAAAAGCAGGCTTTTTGAAAAATCATGAGCCGACTTGCGCAATTGCCGTCACGGCATGTGCAGCGTGTTGCAGTTGCGACAACAAAAACCGGCTGCGATTGCTCGCAGCCGGCCCAGAGAAGCCGTTGGGGTGGGGTCAGCTTCTCATGAAATGGTAGATCTGTTCGGCCAGCATGCCGTATTCGCGCGAATCCTTGCCCGTCCGCTTCTCGATCTCGGCCAGTTGCGCCTGAGCGCCGGCCAGATCGCCGATCTGCAGATGGGCCTCGCCGAGATATTCGCGCACCAGCGTGTAATCCGGGTTGATGCGCAGCGCTTCCTCGTAATAGCCGAGGCCGACGGTGACACGGCCGGAATGGCGATGCGAATAGCCGAGATAGTTGAGGATGCGCGGATCCTGCTTGTTGGCGGCAAGGCTGAGTACGGCGATTGCCTCATCATAACGCCCGGCCATGGCCAGGTCGTGACCAGCATCATAGATGTTGTCGTCGTCCAGCATGCCGTACTTCGGCGCGACGCATTTCTGCTTTTTCTTGTCCCAGACCTGCCCCTTCTTGCACTGGGTGGTGGTCTCGGTACCACCGCCACCGCCGCCGGCCGCAAACACCGGAACCGCAAAGAACTGCAGCGCGACAACCGCCGCAGCCGCCTGGATCAACACTCTTTTATGCATCGAAGCCTCCTTGAGGGATAATGACGATCTTGAGGGAAAATGACGATAATGAAAAGCTAACGCCGGGATGCAGACTTTTCATCCCGGAAACCCGCAGCCGCCGAAACTATTTGTGCGGCCGTGCCTAACCTGAATTCCGTCAAGGCGGGAGCCAGGGATCAGAACATGACGTGACGCGCGCTGCAAATCAGCTATCATTCGGGAAGATCAGCGGGGGTACCCCGAGAGTGCAACAGCGCCGTGAGCGGGAATGGGAGCTATCTATCGGCCCGGACACCGTGCGCCTGTTCATTCTCAAGGCAAAGGGACTGAGTGCTGCCGTCAACGAAGACTATGCCGACGGTGCCGAGCATGAGGTCGAGCTCGATGGTGAATCACATGCCAATCACCACCATGACGGTCTGGCGGAGGAAAGCGCGGAAGACCTCACCGAGGAAGAGCTGCGCGAGCTGATCAACGACCTCAACGTCGACGAAGCGGCCGAGTTGATCGCGCTGGCCTGGGTCGGCCGCGGCGACTATGACGCAGCGGAATGGTCCGATGCGGTTGCCGCCGCGCGCGACCGCGCCAACAAGCGCACGGCGAAATACCTGCTCGGCATGCCGCTTTTGGCCGACTGGCTGGAAGAAGGGCTGGAAGCGATTGGCGCGTAACGACGTCGTTACCGTTCGTGATGGGCCGCAGGCAACCTCCGGGCGTTCGCGCCGTTGAGGACGATGGGGTCTGTTGTACTTTCCCGAACATGCAGGGTTGCACTAGTCATGGTCGTCACGGCTCTGCTGCTGACGCAAGCCGACGCCAAACAGCGCAAGAAGCATTACACGCCGCTGTCACAGCGGTTGGAGCAGTTGTTTTCACCGCGGGTCGACTCGCATCCTAAGCCGCGCAGCAAACACCGCCAGAAGCCCAGGCCACAGCGGCACATCACGCCAAAGCAGGTGGAACAAAAGACCCCGGATAAAGAGCCCTCGCCCGCCGATGTTCCGGTGCAGCCCTCGCGCGTTGTCCCGCTGCCCGAGGCGCGTCCTTCAGAGGCGCCGAAGACCGGCGCGGCACCGATCGAAAAGCAAAAGGCCGAAGGTCCGAACCCCCTTGGCGCGCCCAACCGGTCCAATGACGATCGATTCAACGAAGAAAAGTCCCGTTTTAAAAAGCAGGCGCGGCCCGGACCGTCAGCCCCGAAGCCGTCGACCGATAAGCAAAGCGAGCCCGAGCCGCCGGCCGCGGTGCCGATTCCGACACAAAAGCCAGACACTTCGGAACCTGAAGCTCAGCCGCTGGCCGTTGCTCCGCAACCACCTGAAAAACCCGATGCCGGCGACAAGAAGATGCTGCCCGATGCGCGCTCGGCCGATGTGCCCGATGCAAAAATGCCGGCGGCGGAAGTCGCCTGTCGCGAGCGGCTGACGGCCCTTGGTGTCGAATTCGAGGAGCATAAGGCGGAAAGCAATCCCGACATCGGCTGCTCGATCCCCTATCCCCTGGTGCTGAAGTCGCTCGGAAAATCCATCGCCATCGGCCCCGCGACCGAACTCAACTGCCCGATGGCCGAGGCGGCAGCCCGCTTTGCCGCCGAAATCATCCAGCCTGCGGCGAAAGCCGAATTCGGCGCCGACCTGAAATCGATCAACCAGGCATCGGCCTTTGTCTGCCGGCCGCGCAACGGCACGCGCCATCTGTCGGAACATGCCTTCGGCAACGCGCTCGATATTGCCAGCTTCACGTTGTCGGATGGCAGAAAGGTCGAAGTCGGTCCAACGCCGCCCGAGAAGGACGGCAAATTCCTCAATGCGGTGCGCAAGGCCGCCTGCGGACCGTTCAAGACCGTGCTTGGACCGGGCGCGGACCCGGACCATTCCCTGCATTTCCATCTCGATCTCGAACCGCGCCGGAATGGTGGCACTTTCTGCCAGTGATGGCCCTCCAGTGATCGTCATGCCGGTGATGGTCTGGCTGCCGCATTTCGGCCGCAGGCATGAACGCGGACGCTGAGTTTTCCTTTACCCTTGATCGTTAAAATCCCACCGATCAAGGACAGGATTCCGCCCATGGCCGCAATATTTCGCGCCGCCGCGAAGGCAAAAAGCACAGCGATACTGGCCGCCGGTCTTGCGCTGGCCGCCGTTTCAGCTTGCAACACGGGCAGCGTGCTGTCGCTGCAGCCGGCCGTCGATGTTGGCTCGCAGACCGCGGCCGTGCCGCAATATGAAGGCATGCAGAAGCTCGTCCCGTCCAATCCCTATATGACTGCCGCCTATCCGCGCATCGACGAGCCGATGTCGGAGTCGGAGCCGCAGCAGATGCCGGCCAGCGAAACCGATTGCCGTGGCGAGCTGAAGCGCCTTCGCGTCGTCTACACCGATGTCCAGCCGATCCACGAGGGACAGTGCGGCATAGACTGGCCGGTCAAGGTCTCCGCCATCGGCGGCATCCAGATGAAGCCCGCCGCAACATTGACCTGCGACATGGCCGCAAGTTTCGCCGCCTGGACCAGCAACGAACTGGTTCCCTCCGCCCGCTGGCGCTATTTCTCGGGCGTCAAGACCATCCACCAGGGCTCGAGCTATTCCTGCCGCAACATCGCCGGCGAAGGTGTCCTGTCCGAGCACGGCAAGGGCAACGCCCTCGACGTCATGAGCATCGAGCTCAACAACGGCGACGACATCGACGTGCGCAAGCCCGGCCTGTTTGCCTTCCGCACCCGCGGCTTCCTCAACAATGTGCGTGCCGACGGCTGCCAGTATTTCACCACCGTGCTCGGTCCCGGCTACAATTACGATCACCGCAACCATTTCCATTTCGACATCAAGAACCGCAAAAGCGGCTACCGCGCCTGCCGCTAAAGCGTTTCACCGTTCAGAAATCAGTCGGGATTGGCGTTCCTGGTGGAAGCGATGATTTGCTGGGCCACCAGATCCTGGATGCGCCAAAGGTTCCTGTCGCGGATACCGCTCTCTTCCAACTTGCTGACGGTTCGGAACAGGTATTGAGCCGACGAGCCCCAATGCCCGGCAGCCCGCGCCAGCGTGTCGGCAACCTGCTCCAATGGCAGCCGGCCGGCATAGGCCCTGCCGTCTGGCGCGGCGACGAAAGCCAAGGCCCGCAACGGCCCATCCTTGGTCTTGACCTTGATCCAGCATGGCACGTTAGTCGGCGGGTTGGCATCGATCTCGCGGCGCATCAACTGGCCAAGTTGCCCGAAATGGTCTTCCGCGGGCAGCCGATAGACGATGCCGTTGCAGCTGCCGCCTCGATCGAGCGCCAGCATCAGCGCCGGCAAATCACGGGTTCCGCGCCAACGGGTCAGCGTCAGGCAGAACGAGCGGTGCCATCCTGGCGCCGTGGCCGGGCGCTGCTCGACATGGGCAAATTCGGGGTTCCAGATCAGCGACCCGTAGGCAAAGACCCATAGCGCTTCAGGCCGATGCTCCGACAGAAGTTGCTCGACAAGACTATCGAACTCCGCGTCTGTATGCTCGGTTGTTCCGGGCTCGGGACCCGCATCCGGTTCGACACGCTCGACCCTTGCGACAAGGTCCGCGGTCAATGCCATCGAGCTGCGACCCACCGGCTTCTTATCCATTCCTGCTCACCCCCCGCAAAAACGATGGCCGACGATAGAACGGCTGCTCGCCGCTGGCCATTGATTTCCGGGGTCCGTCAGGCACAGATACCGCACGGATCGAGCCGCTTTCATGAGCCGACGAAGCCTGCAACGACGCGCATTGACCTGGCTCGCCGCTCTTCTGGCGGTCTGGCTGGCCCTCGCCTATGTCGCTGCGCCGGAATTCTGGACGGTTCGCGACCGCGGCTTTCGCACGCAGACTTTCGAGATGGTGACACACACGCCGCAAGGCATTCCGGGCGACCCGATCAATATCGGCCTTGTCGGTACCGAAAAAGAGATGATCCATGCCTTCGCCATGGCCGGATGGGATACGGCCGATGGCGTGACGCTAAAGACCGCGATCGAAATCGGTGAGAGCGTGCTGTTCGATCATCCCTATCCTGACGCCCCGGTCAGCCGGCTGCTGTTCGAAGGCCGCGCCCAGGATCTCGCCTTCGAAAAGCCGGTCGGCGGCAGCGCCGACCGGCGCCATCATGTCCGCTTCTGGCGCAGCGATGCGACCGGCGACGACGGCCGAACGCTCTGGATGGGCTCGGCCAGCTTCGACCGCGGCGTTGGTCTCAGCCACGATACCGGCGCCATCACCCACCATATCGCCCCTGACATCGACGCCGAGCGCGATCTCGTGATCCACGACCTGTCGGCGGCCGGCATGGTGATCTCGGTGAGCGACATCCCGGGCATCGGCGCCACCAGGACCGGACGCAACGGCGGCGGCGATCCCTATTTCACCGACGGCAAGGCTGTTGTCGGGGTGCTCAGGCAATTCCCCTGAACCACTGTCATTTTCCAAAAATCATCGCGGACTATTTTCCTGCGGCCCGCCGCAATGCTATTGAGCCCTGATGCTATACGTCGAAATCGCCACCGTGGTCGTCCTCATCTGTGTGAACGGCCTTCTGTCGATGTCCGAGCTCGCCATCGTGTCGTCGCGCCCGGCGCGGCTCAAGGCGATGATCGACCGCGGCGTCAATGGCGCCGGGCGTGCGCTGACGCTCGGCTCCAATCCCGGCAAATTCCTGTCGTCGGTGCAGATCGGCATCACTCTGGTCGGCGTGCTGTCGGGCGCCTTCTCCGGCGCCACGCTGGGCGACAGGCTTTCGGTGTACCTGGCCACGACCGGCATGCGCGAAAACATCGCCGACCCGCTCGGCGTCGGGATCGTCGTCGCCATCATCACCTATTTCTCGCTGATCGTCGGCGAGCTGGTGCCCAAGCAGATCGCGCTGCGCGATCCCGAGCGTGTTGCCGCCCGCGCGGCGCCTGCGATGACCATCCTAGCCACCGTCTCCGCGCCGCTGGTGTTCCTGCTCGACATTTCCGGCCGCGCCATATTGTGGCTGCTTGGCCAGCGCGGCGAGAGCGAGGAGAAGGTCACCGACGAAGAGATCAAGATGCTGGTCGCCGAGGCCGAGCACCATGGCACCATCGAATCCGACGAGCGGCGCATGATCGCCGGCGTCATGCGGCTCGGCGATCGCGCCGTGCGCGCCGTGATGACGCCGCGCACCGAGGTCGACTGGATCAATTTGCAGTCCGATGAGGGTGCCATCCGCAAGCTCTTGATGGAGACCCAGCATTCGCGCCTGCCGGCCGGCGATGGCGGCGTCGACGTCATGGTTGGCGTTGTTCAGACGCGCGACGTGCTGGCCGCCCTGCTCGCCGGCCGCGCACTCGATCCGCGCAAGCATGTGCGCGCCGCCCCCATCGTCTACGATCAGGCCGACGCGCTGGATGTGCTGCAGAAGCTGAAGGAATCCGACGTGCCGATGGCGCTGGTGCATGACGAATACGGCCATTTCGAAGGGATCGTCACGCCTGCCGACATTCTCGAGGCCATCACCGGCGTCTTCCGCGCCGACCTTGATGCCGGCGACGAGGAAAACGCCGTCAAGCGCGAGGACGGCTCATGGCTGCTCGCGGGATACATGCAAGCCGACGAGATGGCTGACGTTCTCGGTATCGACCTGCCGGAAAACCGCGACTACGAGACCGTCGCCGGTTATGTGCTGTCGCACATGCACCATCTGCCGGCGACCGGCGAATGCGTCGACGCGCAAGGCTGGCGTTTCGAGGTCGTCGACCTCGATGGCCGCCGTATCGACAAGCTGATCGCCACCCGGCTGCCCAGCGGCCATCGCGAAGTGGTGCGTTGACACTCTGCCGTCAAAGCGAATAGCGCCCTCAGACCGCGGCTTCGATCGGTTCGGCAAGCTTCGGATTGGAGCGCGAGGCGATCAGGCAACTGGCCACGATCAGGGCCGCTCCAGCCAGCGTGGTCCAGGTCGCCGCCTCGTCGAAGAACAGCCAGCCAAACACGATCGCCCAGATGAAGGCAGAATACTCCGTTGGGATCAGATATTGCGCTTCGGCCCGCGCGTAGGACCAGCTCATCAGGAACTGGCCGGAGAGCGACAGCGCCGTCACTCCGGCCAGTGGAAGCCAGAGATTGCCCGGCAGGGCAACCGCGAGCCAGGGAGCGGCGGGGAGAAGGACGGCGACAACGCACAGGTTCTGGAACAGCATGATCTCGACTGGTTTGGCCACCAGCGCCTGCCGCCGCGAGAGGATCAGATTGTAGGCGTAGAACACCGTCGATGCGAGCACCGCCACCGTGCCAAGCAGGGCATCCCCGGTATAGTTCCCTTGCCCGAACTGTCCGGCCATGATGATGACGACGCCGGCGATGCCCGCCAGCGACGCCCAGATCGCCTGGCGCTGTATGCGTTCGCCCAAAAGCAGCGCCGCCAGCAGGAGAGCGAACAGCGGCGCGACGAAACTAAGCCCGATCCCATCCGCTAGCGCCAATCTGGCAAGGCCCCAGAAGAACGACAGCAGAACGATGCCCACGACCACGGCGCGCAGCGCGTGTAGCCGCAGCACGGAAGGCGTGGGAAGGGAACGCGGCCCCGCCGCCCAGGCCGTGCCCGCGACCACGCTCGCAAGCATGCTTCGCCACAGCACCGTGTTGTAGACACCGACGGCGATGACCAGGATCTTCATTGCCGCATCCATGGCGGACAGAAGGAAGATCGCAAGTGCACAGACCAGCACCGGGGTCATGGGGGAAACGACGCCTGACGGGCTGGGTAACTTCACGGGGCATGCTCATGTGATGGATCGCAGCCGGATATATCAGGGGAGGACGGCCAGGCCAGATGGCAGGGCCGTGCATATGGCGGTCCAACCGATCTTCGCAGCCCCTCGATTTGAATTCGGTGCGTCGGCAGCGCCTTTCGCTATCGGCCCCAGCCTGCCCTCACCGATGATTGATCCGCTGGAAGAATGGCAAAAGCAGCCAAAGCCTCTATATCGATTGTCATGGATGCATCGAACGAACACGCGCTAAACGACGAGCTTCTCCAAGATATCCAGCGCCTGTCCTTCGAGTATTTTCTCAACGAGGCCAACCCTGCCAACGGCCTGGTCGCCGACCGCAACACGCAGGCGTCGCCTGCCAGCATAGCCGCCGTCGGGCTCGCTTTGTCGTCCTATCCCGTCGGTGTCGAGCGCGGTTTCATGACGCGCGATGCCGCAATCGAGCGGACGCTCGCGACGCTTCGCTTCTTCTGGAACGCCCCGCACGGGCCGGAGCCCGATGCCACCGGCTACAGGGGTTTCTACTATCATTTCCTCGACATGAAGACCGGCCGCCGCGTCTGGAATTGCGAACTGTCCACGATCGATACCGCCCTTTTGCTTGCCGGTGTTCTGGCCGCCGGCGCTTATTTCGACGAGGACGATGAGCTCGAACTGGAAATCCGCCAGCTTGCCGATGCGCTCTACCGCCGTGCCGACTGGCGCTGGGCGCAGAACGGCGGCGCCACCGTCACCCATGGCTGGCGGCCTGGAAAAGGCTTTCTCCGCTACCGCTGGGAAGGATTTGACGAGGCGCTGATCCTGTACGTCCTGGGTCTCGGTTCGCCGACCCACTCGCTAACTCCCGAGAGCTACGCGGCCTGGCTGTCCACTTACAAATGGAAGACCATCTACGGCCGCGAGATGGTCTATGCCGGCCCGCTTTTCATCCACCAGTTCTCGCATATCTGGATCGATTTTCGCGACATCGGCGATGCCTTCGTGCGCGATCACGACCGGGACTATTTCGAAAACAGCCGCCAGGCGACGTATCTGCAGCGCGATTACGCAATCCGCAATCCGAGGGGGTTCGCGGGCTATGGCGAGAATTGCTGGGGCGTCACCGCCAGCGACGGCCCAGGTCCGATCGCGCGGCGAGCCGATGGACGCCGCTTCTTCGGTTATCTCGCCCGCGGCGCACCGTTTGGCCCCGATGACGGCACGCTGTCGCCATGGGCGGCAATCGCCTCCTTGCCTTTTGCGCCGGAAATCGTGCTGCCGGCGCTGCGCCATTTCCACGAGATGGACCTGCGCGACGGCAACCCTTACGGCTTCACCGCGAGCTTCAACCCGACGATCGCTGCCGACGACGGCCGCGCCTGCGGTTGGGTATCGCCGGACCATGTCGGCATCAACCAGGGGCCGATCGCCCTGATGATCGAGAACTACCGGTCCGACTTCCTGTGGCGATTGATGCGCCGCGTGCCGGCCATCACCACAGGACTGCGCCGGGCCGGGTTTTCCGGCGGTTGGCTGTGACAGGCGGCGATCCTTCGCGCGGGATCGTCAAGGCATCAGCGCGAGTTTGCCGGTCCGACTCCACCATCCGGCCAAGGGAGCCGAGAGCGCCCTTCACGTGAATGAAAAAGGGCGGCGCAAACGCCGCCCTTTGGAAAAATCATCGATCCTTGGGAGGATAAGGCTCAGGCCGCCTGGGCTTCGCCGGCAATCGCGTCGGCCTGACGCGCTGCCTTGAGCACGCGGGCCCACCAGGCAACGTCGTTGACCAGCGCCGTGGCAGCCTGGTTCAGATGCTCGATCTCCTCGAGCTTCTTCTCGCCCTGGCGCACCGCCAGGAAATCGCTCCAGGCAATGTGAACGGCGGATTTGACCGGCGCCATCTGCAATTCGACCGCGGCAAGACGCAAATGTTCGACAGCGCGCGAGCCGCCGACGCTGCCATAGCCGACGAAACCGGCCGGCTTCTTGTTCCATTCATTGGCGGCGTAATCGATGGCGTTCTTCAGCACGGCCGTCGGGCCATGATTGTATTCGGCGGCGGTGAAGATGAAGCCGTCGAATTCGGCGACCTTCTTTTGCCAGCGCTGGGCAACTTCGTTCTGCGACGGCGCCCAGGCGGACGAGGCGACCTCGTCGAAGAAGGGCAGCGGCCAGTCGCGCAGGTCGACGGTCTCGACGTCGATGTCGGCATGAGATTTCGCGATCTTGGCGATCCACTGGGCGGGCACATCGGCGAAACGCGCGGCGCGTGTCGAACCGACGACGATGGCGATTTTGGGCTTGGACATGGGGCTCTCCATATATGCAAAAGCTGGTATCGTTTGGATACCGGCGCTATATGAGATACTGACAAATGGCAGCGCAAGGAGGCACCGTTATGTTACTGAGGCACCCGCACAACACCGAAGACTGCCGCGCCGTCTCGGAAATCCTGCAGCGCGTCGGCGACAAATGGACCGTTCTGGTCGTCGGCAAGCTGGGCGGCGGACCGCTGCGTTTCAATGAGTTGCGCGCCGCTGTCGGCGGCATTTCGCAGAAGATGCTGACCACCACCTTGCGCGGTCTTGAGCGCGACGGCTTCGTCACCCGAACCGTGTTCCCGACCATCCCGCCACGCGTCGACTATGAGCTGACGGAGCTCGGCCATGAGCTGCTGGTGCCGGTCGGCGCGCTCGGCGAATGGGCGCGGAAGAACACCTCGCGGGTCCAGGCGGCGCGTGAAAGATTCGATGGCGTGCACGCCTGAAAACCGTTGCCCAGCAATAGTTTACGGATTTTGCCGTCGACGACGCGTACCCGGGTTTAACTGGATCCGCCCTTGCATCGTTGGTCACGCCATCGCGACATAGCTGCAGCGTTTCGTTCGCCGGCGCATCATCATTTTGAGGCTGACGAGGTCTTCCGCTGACGGGCCCTCAGGCCTTTGACGCAGGGTTGCTGCAACACACTGCGCCGCACGTCTCTACCCTTGCAGACCGCTGGGCAGTCCGCTCGTTGCCAACGGTCCGGTCGTGCGTGCAGGCAACGCCTGGAAGCTCTTTCCTGATCTCGGTATAAGCGGTCGTGCCAAGCAGGCAGATCACCGCGACGAGGGCCGCCACGAGCCAGCCGTTCAGCATGTGTTGACGCATTGTCTTCCCTCCGCCGCCCGCAGAATCGGATGTGAAGGCAACCATTGGATGTCGCGCAGCGCATCGCCCGCGCGGGGGATGTTACTAAGCGCAAGCTTGGCAGAATCGACGATGTCAACTTTCGGTTGGAATCGGCTTCGGCTTGCCGTCGCTATCCAGCGCCACCATGACGAAATCGGCGTGGGTGACCTTCTCCATCAGGTCGGAGAGGTAGCGTTGCGCCCAGGCCTCGACCTTGAGCGTCATGGAGGTGCGGCCGACGCGCTCGACATGGGTGTAGATGCACAGCGTGTCGCCGATCTTCATCGCCTTGGCGAAGGACATTTCCTTGACAGCCGCCGTCACCACGCGACCCTTGGCCCGCTCGGCCGCACGGATGCCGCAGGCAAGATCCATCTGCGCCATCACCCAACCGCCAAAGATGTCGCCGGCCGCATTTGCATCGGCCGGCATGGCGAGCGTACGCAAGGTCAGATCGCCGATCGGCCGTCCGTCCGCGTAATGCACCATCTGCCGGATCCCCTGAAACGATTGCCCTCGATCCCCTAGCGTCATGGACCCAAGAGGTCAACGCGACGGGCGAGGCTCCCGGCGCAATGTCGGTTCCATGGCAGCTTTTCCGGCCAGGCGTCTCACGGTCGCATTTTTCACAACGCATGCCGGAAGGCACCGCGACTTCGGAAGCCTGCCGCGGATAGGCTGCAGCCAGTTTTGCGGAGCCGCCAACACCAATCATGCAGACCTATGACTTCATCATCGTCGGCTCCGGCTCAGCCGGCTCGGTTCTCGCCGACAGGCTGTCGGCTTCCGGCCGTTACTCCGTGCTGGTGCTGGAAGCTGGCGGCACCGACCGTCGCTTCTATGTCCAGATGCCGCTCGGCTACGGCAAGACCTTCTTCGATCCGGCGGTCAACTGGAACTACAAGCCCGTGCCGGACCCCGGCCTTGCCGGCAATGTCGACCATTGGCCGCGCGGCAAGCTGCTTGGCGGCTCCAGCTCGATCAACGCCATGGTCTGGATCCGTGGCGCGCGCGAGGACTTTGACGACTGGCGCGATGCCGGAAATCCCGGTTGGGGCTATGACGATCTGTTGCCGGGCTTCAAGGCGCTTGAGGACAATGAGGCCGGCGCCGACAGATGGCGCGGCACCGGCGGGCCGCTGCATATCACCGACACGACGAACGCCGTCCATCCGCTGACCAGGCGCTACCTCGCAGCCGGCCAGCAGGCTGGGCTGCCGCTCAACCCTGACTTCAACGGCGCCGCCCAGGAAGGCGTCGGCGTCTACCAGATCTCGACCAGGAATGGCCGCCGCATGTCGGCCGCGCGCGCCTTCCTGCGCCCGGCGATGAAGCGCGCGAATGTGCGCGTCGAAGCCAATGCGCTGGCGACCAGAATCCTGTTCGAGGGCAAGCGAGCCGTCGGCATCGAATATCTGCAGAACGGCGAGACCAAGACGGCGCGGGCCGGCCGCGAAGTCATCCTGTCCGCCGGCTCGATCAACTCGCCGCAGCTCTTGCAACTGTCCGGCGTCGGCCCCTCGTCACTGCTCAAGGGGCTTGGCATCCCGGTCGTCCACGCCAACGAAAATGTCGGCGCGCATCTGCAGGACCATGTCGGCATCAACTATACCTTCAAGGGAAACGTGCCGACGCTTAACCAAATCCTGCGGCCCTGGTGGGGCAAGCTGCTGGTCGGCATGCAGTACATCCTCACCCGCTCCGGCCCGCTGTCGCTGTCGATGAACCATGGCGGCGGCTTCTTCCGAACCGACCCGGCGTTTTCGCGCCCCAACATGCAGCTTTATTTCCAGGCTTTCTCGACCGTCATTCCGAAGAGCGGCGAGCGGCCGATCCTGACGCCAGATCCGTGGCCGGGCTTTTCCATCGGCCTCTCCAACTGCCGCCCGTCCAGCCGCGGCGAGATCATGATCCGCTCCAGCAATCCGCTGGACTATCCCAGGATCGTCGCCAACGCCTATTCCACCAACGCCGATGTCGACGAGATGCTGGCGGCGGTGAAATTCGTGCGCAAGATAGCCTCGATGCCCGCCATGGCCGAGATCATCACTGAGGAGGTTTTGCCGGGCCCATCGATCCAATCGGATGCCGATCTGATCCAGGATTTCAGGAAGCGCTCAGGCACCGTCTATCACCCGGTCTCGACGTGCCGCATGGGGCCGGGCGCCGGGGCCGCCGTCGTCGACCCGCGCCTGAAAGTGCACGGGCTCGCAGGTCTGCGTGTCATCGACGCCTCGATCTTTCCCGCCAACATCACCGGCAACACCAACGCCGCCTCGGTCATGACCGGATGGAAGGGCGCCGAACTGGTTCTGGAGGACCAAAAATGAAGATCACCGACGTCAAGACCTGGGTAGTCGGCAACCCGCCGCCCGGCATCGGCGGCAAGTATTTCATCTTCGTCAAGCTGACCACCGATGGCGGCGTCGTCGGTTACGGCGAGGCCTACAACGCCACCTTCTCGGCTCACATAACAGCGAAGCTGGTCGAGGACATGGCCGAGCGTTACCTGATCGGCCACGATCCGCATGACATCGAGACCTTCTTCCGCCGCGCCTATTCCTCAGGATTTACCCAGCGCCCCGACGTTACCGGCATGGGCTGTTTCTCGGCGCTGGAAATGGCCTGCTGGGACATTGTGGGCAAGGAAGCCAACAAGCCGGTCTACAAACTGCTCGGCGGCCAGGTGCACGAGACGCTGCGCTCCTACACCTATCTCTATCCGCATACCGGCAGCGTCCATTCGGAAGACGCGCCGGACGGCAGGAACGTCTATAACGACCCTGAACTGGCGGCGGCCTGCGCGCTCGAATATGTCGAGCAGGGGTTCAACGCCGTCAAGCTTGACCCGGCCGGTCCTTACACCGCCTTCGACGGCCACCAGCCGCGCCTGATCGACATCGATGTCTCCACCCGCATGGTCAAGGCGATCCGCGAAGCCGTCGGCACCCGCGCCGATATTCTGTTCGGCACGCATGGCCAGTTCACCGCGTCGGGTGCGCTGCGCATGGCACGCGCCATCGAGCCCTACGATCCCTTGTGGTTCGAAGAGCCGGTGCCGCCCGACATGCCCGAAGTGATGGCTCAGGTGGCGCGAGGCACGTCGATCCCGATCGCCACCGGCGAGCGGCTAACGACCAAGTTCGAATTCGCCCGAATCATCGAGAACCGCGCCGCCACCATCCTGCAACCGGACCTTGGCCGTTCCGGCGGCATTCTCGAAACCAAGAAGATCGCCGCCATGGCCGAGGCATACCACATCCAGATCGCGCCGCACTGCTATTGCGGGCCGATCGTCGGCGCCGCCAACATCCAGCTGGCGGTGACGCTGCCCAATTTCCTCATCCTGGAATCGCTGAAGCAGTGGGACGGTTTCCACGCCACGCTCTTGAAGAAGAAGATCGAGTGGCAGGACGGCAATGTCATTCCGTCGAAGGAGCCCGGCCTCGGCGTCGAGCTCAACGAGGCGGTCTGCGAGGCGCATCCCTACACCGGCAAGGACCTGCATTTGCAGATGATGCAAATGCCGCTGATGCCGTGAGCGAACGTTACGCCTTTATCGGCCTTGGCCATCTCGGCGGCAACCTCGCCGCCAGCCTGTTGCGCAACGGTTTTGTCGTCATCGTCTTCGACCGCGACCCCGCCGCCGTCGAGCGCCTCGTGGCGCTCGGCGCCACGGCCGCGACCAGCCCGGCCGAAGCGGCGGCACAGGCCGGCAATGCCATTACTTGCCTGCCCTCGCCCAAGGTCAGCGAAGCGGTGCTGGCGAATGCCGGCGGCCTGCTCGAGGGTCTGCCCAGGGGCGGCTCCTGGATCGAGATGTCGACCAACGGCCGCGACGAGATCCTGCGCCTAGCCGCCCTCGCCGCGGCCAAAGGCATCGAGACGCTGGAGTGCCCGGTCACCGGCGGCGTGCATCTGGCCGCGGTCGGAAAGATCACCGCGCTTGTCGGCGGCGATGCTGCGCTTTACGAGCGCCATCGTCCGGCCATCGAAGCGATGTGCGCAAAGTCGTTCCTGATGGGTCCGGTCGGCTCGGCGGCGGTGATCAAGGTGATCACCAACATGCTGGCCTTCATCCATCTCGTCGCCGCCGGCGAGGCGCTGATGTTGGCCAAGCAAGGCGGCCTCGACCTCGCGCAAACCTACCACGCCATCGTCGCCTCTTCCGGCAACAGCTTCGTCCATGAGACCGAAAGCCAGCTCATCCTCAACGGCTCCTACGACATTGGCTTCACCATGGACCTGGCACTGAAGGACCTCGGCTTTGCGCTTGCGATGGGCAGGGAGTTCAGACTGCCACTCCAATTGGCGCCGCTTGTGAGTGAGATTTTCCTGATGGGCAAACAGGAATATGGCGGCGGCGCCTGGTCGACCCAGATCGTCAAACTGCTCGAGGATGCCGTCGACATGGATCTGCGCGCGCCCGGTTTCCCAGCCAAGCTGGAAAGCTAAGCCGGGTAAATATGTCCTGCGATTTCAGGCCCTTGGCCGGTTCGCCGGAATCGCCGCTCAAACCACCTGAATCAATCCCTCAACGGCTTGATTCAATATCTCAGCGTCAGCGCTCCGGGCAGGATCTCAAACGTCGCGGGTATACGCCCCGGCGACTCGCCATCTATGTCGACCAGCGCGCCGTTCTTCTCGACATCGCCGATAGGTTCGACCACCACTTTCCGGCCACGCAATATGGTGATGGCCGGATGGTTGCGGTGCCGGCCGCCATAGAGCAGCCGAATATCCCAGATCAGCTTCAGCTTGCCGGCCGCGCGCAGGATGACGATGTCGAACTGGCCGTCGGCGAGTGCGGCGTCCGGGGCGATCATCATGCCGCCGCCGAAGAACTTTCCGTTGGCGACCGCCACCAGCGCCATGCGCGCCTCGACCGGGGTGCCATCGTCGACGGTGATCCTGACGTCCTGGAAGCGGTAGCGGATGAACTCGACCACGGTGCGCCAGAAAAACAGCGCCTTGGCCGACATCCTGCCCTTGCGCTTGTCGGCATTGACCGCACGGTCCGTGGCGCCGGACAGGCCGAGGCTGGCGATATTGATGAAGTGCCGGCTGGCCAGCGCGCCATGGTCGTCGATGTAGCAGATGCGCCCGGCATCGACCTTGCGCGCCTTGGCTTCGGCGATCCGCTTCAACGCCGCATCCACCTCTTTCGGCAGGCCAAGTCCGCGCGCGAAATCGATGCCGGTGCCGCAAGGCAGCAAGCCAAGTTCGGTTGTCCGGCCGCTCTCATCGAAAGCCTGCAGCAATCCGTCGGCCACCTCGCTGGCGGTGCCGTCGCCGCCGGCCGCGATCACCAGCTCGAAGCCGCTTGCCGCGAGGTCGAGCGCCAGCCTTTCGGCGTCGCCCTCGGCCTGCGTCTCGCGCAGCTCGAATTCGCCGAAATGCTTTTTCAGCGATGCGGCGACCTCCGGCCAATGCCGTTTCAGCCGGCCGCCGCCGGCAATCGGATTGAGCACCACCCCGACTTTCAATGCGCACCCTCCCCGCACCGAGCCGATAGGCTCGATGCTTTGCCTGCATTGAAGCCCGCGCCAGCCGGCGGAGCAAGGGGCACAGCCGATCAGGCGCCAAAAAGCCGGCGGGCTGTCTAATGCAGCTGGAGTCGAAATTCCGAGCTTTGTGGCAAACGATCCCCGATAATCCCGTTATCCACAGGCTCACGCCCATTCCCCAAAACCCTTACCCGGCGTAAGTTTAACCATCTCAGGCGGCTACCGATCGCCACGCCGAAAGGCAAAGCGAAAAGGCGGATTTCCTGAGGCCCGTACGGCCCGAAGCGAGAGCAGGCTTGCTTGTTCGAGGGACGGATGCCGAGACCTACGGGGCCGCGGAAAGCGTGCGAACGCCAACGGCGGACCGATGCTGCCATGAAGGACGGCGAAAACCTTCGATGGCGCGCCGAACGAAGCTCGCAAGGGTGGAGAACGGCGTGGTCTGGAACGGGCACTGCCCTCGGGCGGTGACTGGCAGGACCGTCAAAATCAAGGCCGGCATGGCGCGACGACTTTGCGGAAGTTGCTGCCGCGACCGTGTCCTGATCTGACAGGGAGGCGCTGGGAGAAATCCCGGCGCCGACTGTCTTTTGGGCCAAGGTCCGGTCGGCGAAGCGACGCGTGAAGAAGCCGATACTTTGCTGGAACGCGATTTCGGCGCTGACGGAACCACTTCATCACCAGGCGCGGTCAGCAATTCACCGACATGATCCCGCGCCTGATCGACAGAGGCGTGTCCTTCGTCGAGATCGGTGGCAACGACGCGATCATGCTCACCGTGTTTCGGCGGCGGACTTCGCTCCGCCCAAAGGCTCCCGCACGCCGTTCAGCCAACCGGTTCCGATCGATCCGGCCACCCGTCGCACCGGCTGATCGTCGCCGTGCGCAAGACTGCACATCGTGCTGTCGGCGCTGTTCGAAGCAGGCGCCAGGCTGGAACACCTCTCCGACTGAAGACGCGCCCTGCACCGCGGCCTGCCCGGCGGGCCAAGCTACTTCTTCGGGCCGATGCCCGGGATCAAATTGAGGCCAGCGTTTATATATTCCGGCCGTATGGCGCCGCTGATGAGCGTGAAGGTGGCGAGCATGATGCTGGCCAGCGCACCGTCATGCCATGGCCTGAGGGCCAGCGCGTTGACGGCATAGGCCCAGAATGGGAAGGCGAGCATCGACATGACGATGTTGGCTCCCGGAGCCTCCGCATTGTCGGCTGAATCGCTGACCGATTTCAGATACACCGGCGTCATCGCCAGCGCGACGATCAACATGATCCATGAAATGGTCCAGACGCTGATACCGGCCATTTCAATCTTATAGATGGCTGCCTGCACCTTACCCGGAATGTCCCCCGGATTGCCTTTGGTCTCTTCCGCCACCGCATCGGTCAACGCCTTGGCAACCGGCTGCTCAGTGGCATTGACCAGGATGGAGTTGACGAAGATGAAAAATGCCACGACTTCGGCAGGCACGTACTTCGCAACCCGGTCGAGATAGCCGTCGCCGCCTTTCGATCCTTGATCTTCTTGCTTGTCATCGTCGACGCCGAGCGGAGCATCGCCTGGAATGCCCTCGAGCGTTGAATCCCTTTTCGGCACAGGCTCAGCGGACCGGACAATTCTTCCCATGACAAACCCCTCCTATATTGTTGTATCGCCCCGTAGTATCGTAGTAGAAAACCGGGCCAAGAAACAGTTGTCGCGGCCATAGCCGACAAGATTTATTCAGGCTTCTTCCTGCAAATGCATCACGCCCCCGCCCTATCTGCTACCGGGTGTCTAGAAATCCACCTATAGTGAGCCGTACCCGAAAAACGCATCCCCCGGCTCATCGCGTGATCGCGGCCAAAATCCCGCCTTGTTCGCGCGCGATGGAAGGACTGGCTGCCGGGGGGCAATCCGAAGGACAAGACCGTGCTCAAGACCGCCCTTGTCGCCATGACCATTGTCGGCTGTGACTGCGACGCCAAGCTTTGCGAATATATCGGCGAGACGCCGGCGAAGTGGGCGACTATCGCCGACTGCGAAGCGGCGATGAAAAGCCAGATGCTGCACCAGAAGAACTTCGACTATCCGCTGGTCTCTGGCATCTGCCGCAGCAAGGGGTCGGCGTCTTCTTCGCAACTGGCGGCGGCCGCATCCCGCCCGGAACTGAAGCCGGCCAGCCGGAATGTCCAAACCCCGTTGCCGCCGGAACTGAGCCATCGGCCGAGCGTTCCCGTCGGCTCCCCGACGACGGCCATGGAGGCAGCAGCGGTACGGCCCGTCGCCTACGAGCAAGTGGTCGATGGCGGAACAGGCGTGCTCTACCGCACCAGGAACGGCTACGCCGTGGTCAAGACAGATCTCGGCCGCGTCGCGTCGACAACGGTCGGCATGGCCAAGCGGTCCGCGAACTGGCTGGCAGGGCTGGTGCCGAGCGGGTTGTGAGCGGGCTGCCGCCGGACCATACCACGCTGTCGCACTGCCGTTGAAAACTCCAGATAAATGCATGATGGTGTCAGGCATCGACACGCAGGAGCGCCATTTCATGAAGCATGCAGTTCGAACCATGCTGTCCCTGATGCTGGCGTTGGGGCCGGTTCCGGCCGGTGCGCAGGATTCCGGCCAGGGCGGCGACAAGGTTGTAGGCGTCGCCAGGGACGATCCGGACATGGCGGCGGCCATTGCGCAGGCGCGCGCCAGCCTCGATGAATTCCTGTCCTTGTCGGATGCGCCGCCAGCCGGGACAACCAGCTACAAGTTGAAAGTCGAGGTCAGGGACGGAGACGCCTCGGAGCATTTCTGGATCATCCCCTTCCACAAGACCGCGACCGGATTTGCAGGAACATTGGCCAATGAACCGCAAGCGGTGCACAATGTCGTGGCCGGCCAGGAACTCGAATTCAAGCGGGACGATATTTCCGACTGGGGCTACACCAGAAACGGTCGCCAGGTCGGGAGCTTCACCGTCTGCGTGATGTTCAAGACGATGGCGCAAGAAGACGTCGAATATTACCGCCAGAACTACGGCTTCGCCTGCTGACGCGCGGCAGCCTGGCTAATGCATGCGCCCAAACAGGACCGCCGTTTTGGGGCAACGAATGCATGAAAACAAGACCTGAAGCGCGTCGCATGAATTCGTTTCGACGCGCGGCGCTTTAGGCCTCGCCATCCGTCGCGCCGGTCTTGCGCACCAGCGCCGCGGTCGCCAGGATCGCGCCCATATCGGCGATCATCGGCGCGATGTGCTTGGTGTAATCGAGCGGCACGGAAATGGCGGGCAGTTCGAAGAAATTCTTCGGCTGCGGCAAGAGCAGGAAACCATCGCTGCCATTAAGCGCCACCCGCGCCGGATCATCGCGCCATGTCTCGTGCAGCCATTTCAGCGCCTGCGCCAGCCGGCCGCTCACCAACGGCTGGGCGGCGGCGACATTGTCGGTGCGAAATTCGTAGTCGCCGTCGAGCAGCGGATCGCCGCTGGACAGTTCCTGCATCTTGCCGGCGAAGATGCCGCGGAAGAAACCGACCACCGCGTTGCTGCGGCGCGTCGCGACCAATATGCCGGGGAACGGCGCGATCGTCTCGAACGCAACGATGACGCCCTTGAAGACCGTAGACGAGCCCTTGCCCGAACCTTGGCGCAACTCCGCCTCGTAGAGCTCGAACGGAAAATCCTCGTAGCGGCCTGACACGATGTCGTCGAAGCTCTGCCGGTTGAAGGCGCCGACCACGGCGCGCGGCAGCCGGTCGAAGGAATTTGGCGTCACGCTGTGCTGATAGCGCACATCCCTGATGAAGCCGAAGATGATCGGCAGCAGCGTGTCACGGAACGATTGCTGCAGCCGCGTCGCCGGCCTGATCGCCAGGAAGTACAGCAGCAGCGCCGCGAAGAAACCGCCGGCATAGAGGAACACATGCGGCGTCGAGAACCATTGCTCGTTCACGTCGGCGACCTTGTTGAACAGCCAGGCCACCAGCACGACAAAAACCAGCAGCAGCCCCAGAAACACCGGCACCCGCCAGCGCACCTGGCGGCAGGCCGAAGCCCGTCCAGCCTCATAGATCTCGATATTCTTCCTGATGCCGGCGACCACCGCTTCATCAGGCATGAACTCAGCTGCTTCCATCGCCCCCTCGCAAAGTCCTATTATACCTATGATAACGGGAAAGTTGTCAGTCGCCAAAGATCGCCTTCAGCCTGGCCTCGACCTTGCCCTTCATCCGGCCAGTCAGCGCCTCGACCGGAACCAGCCGCTCATGCCCGCCTGCGCGCAGCCGCATGAAGGGATGCATCCGGTAGCCGGCGATCGCACCGCGCTTGCCGAGATCGGCGCTGACATCGACGACGAAAATGCCGGCGATGCGGCCGGGCCAGGGCTGCCGCGCCAGCGCCGTGCCGAGGAAGTCGCCAAGCCCGTAAGCCACGAGCGTCTTGCCGACCCATTGCACCGGCTGCACGACATGGGCGTGGTGCCCGGCAATCAGCCCCACGCCGTGACCGGCCAGCAACCTCGCCAGCGTTTGCGTTTGCGGCTGCGGAAAATGCCGGAACTCCCAGTCCCAGTGCGGCACCGCACAGGTGAGATCGATGTTCTTGTCGGCCGCGCCTCTCGGCCATGCCGCCGGATCGCTCTGCATCGAGACGAGCTCGGTGAATGGCCCGGCGTCGCCATTGCGCCACAGTGTGAAGGCGGCAAAGCCGATCGTCAGCGGCCCGGCCTTGACCTGCTCGACCGGTCCTTCTTTCGCGGTGCCGATGGTGCGGATGCCAAGCCGCTTCAGCGCCGCAGCCGTCTCGTCGAAACCGGCGACGCCCTGGTCGAGCACATGGTTGTTGGCCAGCGACAGCACGAGCCTTTCGCGCGCGATGCCTACGGCGGCAAGCGCCGCGGCAAGAAACCGCTCGCTCATCGCATGGTGAGTGCCAAGCCGCGTGCCAAACGCCACGCTCGGCCGCTCGACGACCGGACTTTCGCAATTGCCGATCACCAGATCGGCTGAGCCCAAGAGCTTTGCGATCGCCGGATCGCACTCCGGCGCACGATGGTTGGCCACCGCCGAAATATCGCCGACAAAGGCCAGCCGCACCTTCCGCCCTGGCGGTGGATCGATGAGTGTCGTCGCCGCGATCGGCGCAAAATCCCTGACATCGCCGCCAAGCGACGGCTTCAGGAAGCGCGGCAGCCATGACAGTTTGTAGGAAAGCGGATAGTTCGACACGCGACGCCCAATCGTTTGCCCAATCGGTTAGCTTGTGTAGACGGTCTGCCCGGGGAGTGTCGACCGTCAGTCCTTGAAACACTGCCGCCGGCAGACACGGCGCCAAATGCGTGTAATGTCTGCGCATCGCATAGTGGAGGGATGAGATGACACGTTTTGCAGGCCTGCTGGCGTCCGCCTTCCTCCTGTTGATGCCGCTATCTTCGGCCCGCGCCGCCGCGCCCGAAGCAGCGACCGCTTTGTTCGAGGCCAAAACGGTGACCGAGCGCAACCGTGCGCTCACAACGCTTGAGTCTGCAGCGAAAGGCGATCCGGCGTCAGCCTATGCCGCCGGCGCCGGCGAATTCTTCACCGCGCTGGAAATCCTCGCCGGCGGTCTGCACCGCCACGGGTTCGAAAGCCCGCAATCCTTCATGCTGCCGCTGATGCGGCTGCCGATTCCGGACAATCCCAATCCCGAACCGCTGACCTATGAGCAGTTCCGCGCCATTCTGGTCGCCTTCCGCGACCGGCTGGAGACATCCGCGGCCACTCTGGGCTCGGTACCCGCCGATGCCGATATCGGCATGGTCGTCGACCTCACCCATGCCGGCATCGATCTCAACGAAGACGGTGCCATCGCGCCGGATGAAAGCATGGCCGCGATCATGGCCTCGCTGTCGCGCGGCGGTATCTCGTCGGACGGCGCCGCTCCCTCGCTCACATTCCGCTTCGACCGGGCCGACGGTTTCTGGCTGCAGGGCTATGCCGAATTCCTGATGGCGCAGGCCGATTTCTGGCTGGCGCATGATTTCAGGACCATGTTCGACGGCTCGTTCCACATGCTGTTCCCGCACGCCAAACTGCCGCTGCAGGACGTTCTGGTGCCTCCCGCCGGGGACATGGGCAGCAGCATCTTCTCATCGGAATGGCGCATCGCGGATTTCATCTCCATGGTTCACCTCGTCAACTGGCCGGTGGTCGAGCCCGAGCGACGTCAAGCGGCGCGCCGCCATCTGCTCGAAATGATCCGGCTGTCGCGCCAGGACTGGAAGGCGATCCGCGCCGAGACCGACAATGACCGCGAATGGCTGCCGGGACCGCAGCAGAAGGGCGAGAACCCGCTCACCGGGCTCGAAGTCGGCGAGGAGCAGGTCGAGGCCTGGCTCGCCACTCTGACCATGGCCGAAGACCTTTTGGAAGGCCGCAAGCTGCTGCCGCATTTCCGCATCACGGCCAGCACCGGCCAGGGCATCAACATGAAGCGTTTCTTCGAGGAACCGAAGCCTTTCGACCTCGTGCTGTCGATTACCGGCCCGGCCATCGCGCCCTACCTCGAGAGCGGTGAGATCGTGACCAGCGGCGAGTTCGACCAGATCCAGCGTCAGTTCGGTGGCGGTGGGTTTTTGACCTTCGCGCTGTGGTTCAATTGAGCAGGTGGCCCGGCTTTGCGTGACACAGCTCCTGACACCCTTGTGTCAGGAGCTTCGACCCGCTTAGTGTCCCTTGCCACTGCACTCTTTCCATTTTGGCGGACTCTGCCCATATTTGGGGCATGGCCAAACTTCCCGAGAAAAAGACACCGTCTCCGGCGGGTGACAACAGCGCTTCGCTGCCCAAGCGGCGCAGCCCGTTGACCGATTTCCTCGATGCTTCGGAGCCCTTGCACAAGGGTGGCTTCGCCGAGGCGCCGCAGGCTGACTTCACCGGCACGCCGCTGAGCGGCTCGATTGCCGACTGGGCCGAGCAGATCGAGCAGGAGGCCGAGAAGGAAGGCCGTCTCACCGGTAAGGGCGATGGCAAATCACCAAGGTCCGCGAAGAAGATCCCGGAGCGGTCCGCTGCGCCCGGCCGCAGTTCGCGCGGGACCTCGATGGGTGGCGCGGCAACGGCGCGCGAGCGCACCGCCGCCGGCCTCAACCCGGTCGCCGGTCTCGACATCTCGCTGGAAGACGCCGAGACGATGGCCTCGGGCAGCGTCACCGCGACGGTCGCGGCGCTGTCGGCGCTGATCGAATCCGGCAACCCGCTGCACAAGGACGGCGTGCTGTGGACGCCGCACCGCCCTGCCCGCCCGGAAAAATCCGAAGGCGGCATCGCTATCAAGATGGTGTCGGATTTCGAGCCGGCCGGCGACCAGCCGACCGCCATCAAGGATCTTGTCGAGGGCGTCGATAACAATGACCGCACCCAGGTACTGCTCGGCGTCACCGGCTCCGGCAAAACCTTCACCATGGCCAAGGTGATCGAGCAGACGCAGCGCCCTGCCTTGATCCTGGCGCCCAACAAAACGCTGGCCGCGCAGCTCTATTCCGAGTTCAAGAAATTCTTCCCAGACAATGCGGTGGAGTATTTCGTCTCCTATTACGACTACTACCAACCGGAAGCCTACGTTCCGCGCACCGACACTTTCATCGAGAAGGAATCCTCGATCAACGAGCAGATCGACCGCATGCGCCATTCGGCGACGCGTTCGCTGCTCGAGCGCGACGACGTCATCATCGTCGCCTCGGTGTCCTGCATCTACGGTATCGGCTCGGTCGAGACCTACACGGCGATGACCTTCCAGATGCAGATCGGCGACCGGCACGACCAGCGGGCTCTGCTCGCGGATCTCGTCGCCCAGCAGTACAAGCGCCAGGACATCAATTTCGTGCGCGGCTCGTTCCGCGTGCGCGGCGACACGATCGAAATCTTCCCGGCTCACCTTGAAGACCGCGCCTGGCGCATCTCGATGTTCGGCGACGAGATCGAGGCGATCACCGAATTCGATCCGCTCACAGGCCAGAAGACCGGCGAGCTGAAGAGCGTCAAGATCTACGCCAACTCGCACTATGTGACGCCGCGTCCAACGCTCAACCAGGCGATCAAGTCGATCAAGGAGGAGCTCAAGCACCGGCTGGTCGAGCTCGAGCGCGCCGGCCGCCTGCTGGAGGCACAGCGGCTCGAACAGCGCTGCCGCTTCGATCTTGAGATGCTGGAAGCCACCGGCTCCTGCGCCGGCATCGAGAACTATTCGCGCTATCTCACGGGACGCCAGCCGGGCGATCCGCCGCCGACTTTGTTCGAATATATCCCCGACAATGCGCTGGTCTTCATCGACGAAAGCCACGTCACCGTGCCGCAGATCGGCGGCATGTATCGTGGCGACTTTCGGCGCAAGGCGACGCTGGCGGAGTATGGTTTTCGCCTGCCCTCCTGCATGGACAACCGTCCGCTGCGCTTCGAGGAATGGGACGCCATGCGACCGCTCTCCGTCGCGGTTTCTGCGACACCCGGCGCCTGGGAGATGGAACAGGCCGGCGGCGTGTTCGCCGAGCAGGTCATCCGCCCGACCGGCCTGATCGATCCGCCGGTCGAAGTCCGCCCGGCGAAAAGCCAGGTCGACGATGTCGTCGGCGAAATCCGCGACACCACGGCCGCCGGCTACCGCACGCTGGTCACCGTTTTGACCAAGCGCATGGCCGAAGACCTGACCGAATATTTGCATGAGCAAGGCGTGCGCGTTCGCTACATGCACTCCGACATCGACACGCTGGAGCGCATCGAAATTCTGCGCGATCTCCGCCTCGGCGCTTTCGACGTGCTGGTCGGCATCAACCTGCTGCGCGAAGGCCTCGACATTCCTGAATGCGGTTTCGTCGCCATCCTCGACGCCGACAAGGAGGGCTTCCTGCGCTCCGAGACGTCGCTGATCCAGACCATCGGTCGCGCCGCCCGCAACGTCGACGGCAAGGTCATCCTCTATGCCGACCAGGTCACCGGCTCGATGGAGCGGGCGATGGCCGAGACCAACCGCCGCCGCGAAAAGCAGATGGAATGGAACGCGGCCAACGGCATCACCCCGGAATCGGTGAAGTCGCGCATCTCCGACATTCTGGACTCGGTCTACGAGAAGGACCATGTCCGCGCCGATATCTCGCAGTTCACCGACGGCGCCGGTGCGATGATGGGCAACAATCTCAAGGCTCATCTCGACGCCATGGAAAAGCAGATGCGCGACGCCGCCGCCAATCTCGACTTCGAGAAGGCCGCCCGCATCCGTGACGAGATCAAGCGGCTGCGCGAAATGGAACTGTCGATCGCGGAAGACCCGCTGGCCAAATATGCCGACATGGAAAGCCCGGTTTCGGGCCGCGAGAAGGGCAAGCACAACAAGGGCGTGGCCAAGCACCGTACGGCTGAGGAACAGGAGCGGTTCCGCAAGTTCGATGAGGCACGTGCCGCCGAAGAGGCGGCCAGGGCTGCCCGGTCCAACCTCTTCCGCAAGCCGGCGCTCGACGAAATGGGCGCCGACGGCGCCGTGCCGGTGAAGAAACCGCTGTTTGCCAAGCCGTCGATCGACGATATGGGGCCTGGTACCGACATGCCGACACCGTCAGGCGCGGTGTCGCGCTCGCTGTTCAAGAAACAGTCGGCGCAGGAAGCGCACGGCTCCGACTTCGGCATTCCGGGCGGCGCCACCAAGCCACTGTTCAAGAAGAATTCGCTCGACGAGATGACCGTGCGGCGCACGGAAAAGCCGGTCGAAGGGAAAGTGCCGGCCAAGCCCCAGCCAATCTCCCCCCGAGTGGGGGAGATGCCCGGCAGGGCAGAGGGGGGCGCGAAGGAACGCGACGATTCCCCAAAACCATTCGTTCGCCAGCGCGCCGGCATCGGCTCCTACGAAGACCCAGGCGACGCCCGCCGCGAAAAGCGCCGGCCGGGCAAGACGGGGCGGCCGGGGAAATAGCACCTCTTTCCTTCTCCCCTTGTGGGAGAAGGGAAGAGCGCTCCACCACCGCCGCATCCATCGCCACTTGCCTCCACCCCCGCCTTTGCTGTAATCGCTCCACACACTCAAAGTTTTGTCTTGAAAGGAGGGCTGCGTGTCTATCGATCACCATCGTCAGCGTGGCCCGATTTCGGCCCTGCGAGTTCGCTTGCAGGGCTGACCAGGGACATCACGGGTTTTTTCCCGTTTCGATTTTTTGGTCTGCCCTTCGTGGTGCGCAAAGCTGAGCCTGACGGCCGGCAAGCACACCGTCAAAGTGCATCCGGAGTTGTCTCCGGCAAGACCAGAGAAATCGCAATGGCCCTGATCAGCCTCAAATCCCTCGGCGTCACCATGAGTGCGCCGCTGTTTTCCAATCTCGACCTCACCATCGGCGCCGGCGACCGGCTCGGCATCGTCGCCGCCAATGGCCGCGGCAAGTCGACCTTGCTTAAATGCCTGACCGGCGCGCTGGAGCCGACCTCGGGCGACATTTCTCGCACGCGCGGCCTGCGTGTCGGCCATGTCGAGCAGTCGGTTCCGCCAGCCCTTCTCAGCCGCAGCTTCCATCAGGTGGTGGCCGATGCCTTGCCGGCCGAGCAGGCCGACAGCGAGATGTGGCGCGTCGACGTGGTGCTGGATTCGCTCGACGTGCCCGAGCCGATGCGCGAACGGCCGATGCAGGCGCTGAGCGGCGGATGGCAGCGGCTGGCGCTGATCGCCCGCGTCTGGGTCACCGATCCGGATGTGCTTTTGCTCGACGAGCCGACCAATCATCTCGACCTCGCTAAGATCAGCCAGCTGGAAAGCTGGCTGAACGCCCTGCCGCGCGAAGTGCCGGTGGTCATCGCCAGTCACGACCGCGCCTTTCTCGATGCCGTCACCAACCGCACGCTGTTCTTGCGCCCGGAGGACTCGCCGGTGTTTGCACTGCACTATTCCAGGGCGCGGCAGGCCCTGGACGAATTGGACGCCTCGACGGCGCGCCGGTTCGAGCGAGACATGAAGGTGGCGCAGCAACTGCGCAAGCAGGCCGCCAAGCTCAACAACATCGGCATCAATTCCGGCAGCGACCTTTTGACGGTGAAGACCAAGCAACTCAGGGAACGGGCGGAGAAGCTGGAAGACGCCGCGGTATCGGCGCATCGCGAGAAATCGGCCGGCGCGATCCGGCTGGCCAACCGCGGCACCCATGCCAAGGTGCTGATTACGCTGGATGACGCCGCAGTGGAAACGCCGGACGGCACGCTGCTGTTCAAGACCGGCAAGCGCCACATCTGCCAGGGCGACCGCATCGTGCTGCTCGGCCGCAACGGCGTCGGCAAGTCGCGTTTCGTCGATCTGATCCGCAACGCCATCGCCGAGCCGGACACGGTGCCGAACGTCAAGGTGACGCCGTCGACGGTGCTTGGCTACAGCGACCAGGCGCTGGCCGGCATCAGTGGCGACGACACGCCGCTGGCCCTGGTCTCGCACCGCTACGATGTCGGCGAGCAACGCGCCCGCTCGCTGCTTGCCGGCGCCGGCGTGGTCATTGAGATGCAGGAGAAAAAGATCGGTGTGCTGTCCGGCGGCCAGAAGGCGCGGCTGATGATGCTGGCGCTCAGGCTCACCCACCCCAACTTCTACCTGCTGGACGAGCCGACCAACCATCTCGACATTGACGGCCAGGAAGCGCTGGAGGAGGAACTGCTCAAGCACCAGGCGAGCTGTGTGCTCGCCTCGCATGACCGCTCCTTCATCCGCGCCGTCGGCAACCGCTTCTGGCTGGTCGACAAGCGGAAGCTGACCGAAGTCGAAGACCCCGAGGATTTCTTCCGCTCGGTGGCTGAAACGGTGGGCTGAGGAACTACCACCATGGGCCGCACTGTGTTGCGGCCCATGGTTTCACATCTCCCAGAATATTTTCAGCGCTCTGTCGGATCGCCTGAACCTGCTGCGTCCTTGGGATGCCGACACGATGATGCCGGCTTCATCTGAGGAGAACGCATCATGTCCATCCTGTCATCCATAGGCCGCGTCGCCGCCCGTTACGCACAGAACCGCGCCCGCTATCGCAGCGAGCGCGAGCTTCTGGCCCTGCCGATCGAACTGCGCAAGGATATCGGCTGGCCGGAAATCCTCATCGACGCGCAAAACGGCCCGCGGATCTGCAGGGCGCCCTGACCATGCGGTCGGGAAAGATCGATGCAGGCCGCCACGGGGCGACCGTTGCTCAGTCATGCGTATCGCCAGACAGCGGCGTCGCCTGCATCGATCGACGCTTTTCGAACGCCTCGAACCAGCGCGTCAGCCGCGCCCGCGCGCGAAAGGACGGCAGCTGGCGGAACGCCATCCAGGACAGCGTGGTGGCAAGCGCTATATGGCCGACATGGAGCGATGTCTCGGCGTTCAGCGCGCTTTCGATCCAGTCATAGCTGGCCTCGATTTTTTCCCGGTAGCCTTCGGCAAGCGCTGCATAGCGCAACTGTTCGGGCCGCCTTTCCGTGTCCCAGCGCAGGCCTATGCCCGTCTGCGCCAGGCCTTGGGCGACCGCCTGCAGCCGCAACGCCTGCCAGCGCGCTTCGCCGTCCTGCGGCAGCAATTTGCGGCCATCATGCAGCGTATCGAGATAGGCGCAGATGACATCGGAATCGAAGAGCGGCGACGCATCCGGCCGCAGCAGCACCGGCACCTTGCCGAGCGGGTTTTCGGCGTAGACACGGGCATTGCGCAAGGTCGGGCTGGTCTCGTGATGAATGACCTCGAGCCGGTCGGCAAGCCCGACCTCATGGGCGAAGACGAGCGCCTTGCGCGCAAAGGGCGAATGGGTCTGGTAATAGAGGATCATTGTCGTCTCAGCGGGTTGGAGAAGCAGTCCCCTTTTCTAGCCTGCTCATACCGAGGATTGCGCTCTGATTGGGCGCCGCCGACGCAAGTTCATTTCACCCCAAAAATCGCATCGGCCCAGAAAATCGCATCAGACATGTAGGATCGCCGCCGCCTCGTTCGTCCTAGGCTTCGCAAGGCCAACCAAGCGCCCAGACCAAACCCAAAGAGGAACAAGACATGACCGACCAGACCCCCATTCAGCCGGCCGCGAAAGTTCTCGGTGGATTGACCCCCTATCTGCAACTGGACGGCGCCTTCAAGGCCGCCGAGTTCTACAAGAAGGCCTTCGGCGCCGAGCAGGTGTTCTTCTATCCGCCCGATGACCAGGGCCGCACCATGCACATCCATCTCCACATCAACGGCTCGACGCTGATGATTTCCGATTTCTACCCCGAAAACGGCATGCCTGCCGTCAAGCCGCAGGGCTATACCATGCAGCTCCATCTCGGCGCCGACGAGATCGATGACTGGTGGAAGCGCGCGGTCGATGCCGGCTGCGAAGTCGCAGTGCCGCTGCAGCTGATGTTCTGGGGCGACCAGTGGGGCAACATGCGCGATCCCTTCGGGGTCGAATGGGCGATGAACGCGCCGGCGAAGAAAGACTGACCACTGCTGACAAAGCTCCTCACCGGCTGACGCCGGTAAGGAGCTTTGTGAGATACTCCAAGGAGAACCTGATGTCCTATGTCGATGGTTTCGTGCTCGCCGTGCCGAAGGCAAATATCGATGACTACAAGAAGCTGGCCAACCTCGCAGGCCCGATATGGAAGGAACACGGAGCGCTCGCCTATGTCGAATGTATCGCCGACGACGTGCCCTATGGTGAGTTGACCTCGTTTCCGCGTGCCGTTCAGGCAAAAGACGACGAGATCGTCGTCTTTGCTTGGGCCGTCTATTCGTCCAGGCAAAGCCGCGACGTGGTAATGGCCAAGGTGATGGCCGATCCCCGTTTGACACCCGATTTGGGGCCCATGCCCTTCGATATGAAGCGCATGATCTTCGGCGGCTTCCAGCCCTTCATCGAGCTTTAGCCGCTGCTCAGTCCAGCTTGTCCAGCAGCGGCTTCAACCTGTCGCCATAGCGCTTCCAGAGATCGACCGAGCCCTGATACATCGGCTGGCGCACCTGCGCGGCCGAGGCCGTGCGCACCGGGCGGTCGGTCTCGTGGAACGACAGCGCCTTGTCGTCCCAGGACAGGCCGAGATGCCCGATCAGCGCCCGCGTCTGTCCCTCCTGGTCGGCCACGAAATCCTCGTAACGCACGTCATGGACGACGCCCGGCAGAACATCGTGCCAATGCGCCATGATGTCGGTGTAGATGTTGTGGAAATCGGCGAGCTCGCCCAGATCATAGCCGTAGCGGTGGTTGTCGCCGCGGAAATGCACCTTGTAGATCGAAAGGCAGGTCGCCGCCGCATCGCGCGCGCAATGGATGATCTTGGCTTTCGGCAGCATCATATGGATGAAGCCGATGAGCAGGAAGTTGCCGGGCATCTTGTCGGTGACATGCCTGAAGTTGGGATAGCGCTCATGCAGCATGTCGAGATAGGCTTGGCCCGCCTCCGCAAACTCCGCGTCGGATACATCGACCAGTCCCCAGGGGAAACCTCCCGGCATGGTCAGCGGAAATTGCTTGCCGACCGCGGTTTTCAACATGCTGAGCTCGCCCGCGCCATAGACTTGTGGATGGCTGGCGATGATCTGTTCGACCAGCGTGGTGCCGGAGCGCGGCATGCCGACGACGAAAATCGGCGTGTCGTCGGAGATTGCACTTGGCTTGTGCTTTTCGAAAAAGCCGGCGTTGAACACCGTCTTCATCGCCTCGAATTCGGCCCGCGTCCTGACCGGATCATAATCGATGCCCTTGCGGCGGATCGCATTGCCTTCAGCGAAATAGTCGAAGGCCCTGTTGTAGTCCTTCAAATCGTCATTGGCCTTGCCGAGACCGAAGGACAGCTGCATGCGTGCCAGGCTGTCGGCCGGCGCCTTGGCATGCTGGGCCTCCATGCCGGCGAGTTCGGCGTCGCGCTCCTTCTGGCGCTTGACCTGCGTCAGCATCAGCCAGGCCTTTGCCATGCCTGGCGTGATCGCCAACGCCTGCCGAAACAGGTCTGCCGCTTCATCGAGCTTGCCTTTTTCCATCAGCCCGACGCCGAGCCCATGCAACAGGTCGGCATCCTTGGGCCGGATCGTCAGCGCCTCGCGAAAGGTCGCCAGCGCCTCATCCAGACGACCGGCTTCCTGCAACGTTTCGGCAAGCCCGATGCGGGCGCGGACATGGAAGGGATTGCGCCCGATTGTGCCGCGATAGATGTCCTCCGCAGCCTCGAACTGGCCGAGCTGTTTCAACGCCGAACCCAGATTGTCGCGTGCCGCGAGCTGGTCGGGCTTGAGATCGACCGCGCCGCGGAAGAAATCGGCGGACGCGGCAACGCGGCCGAGATCGCGCATCACCGTGCCGAGATTGTTGAGGAAATCGGGATTCTTCGGCTGCAGACGCACAGACTGCTCGATCAGCTCCAGCCCTTCGGGGCTGCGCCCGGTCTGGTGCAGCAACAGGCCCAGGAAATGCGCCGCTGCCGGGTGATTGGCCTTGCGCGCCAGCACCTGCCGGTACAGCGTCTCGGCCTCCTGCCGGCGCCCGGCCTGATGCAGCTGCAGCGCCTGCTGCACATATTGGTCGAGGCCCAGCGGCGCCTGTCCGCCAGCTCCAGCACCCGCCGCTCTTCTCTGATCTCTGTTGATGGGAAACCTGCCGTGTTTTGTCCGCTTGCCGCGATCTAGGCCATCGGCGCTGCAGGTTCAAGGGAAGAGTGGGCTCGCCAAGGGCGCGGACCTCTTCGAAACTCTAGAGGAATTACAGCAAAATGTAGCGTTCAAATCAGCCGGTGGCTCTCGGCGAGCCGGCGCTCCCGCCGTTGCGTGCCGTCGGTGTCGGCAATCTTGCGCCGTGCCGCTTCGTCGCTTCTTATCGTCAGGCGCACTGATATTGCCTTGGGGAAGAGGACGATTGGCTCGATTGTTGCGGTCGGACGATCCGGCGTTTTCATGAATCTCATATATTTTTGCCTTTCGTAAAAAATAATCTTAGGGGCACCGGAATAATTATTCCGATGCTCTCTAAATAAGAAATTGGCTGATATTGTTCCACGATAGCAGATTTATTAGGGTTTATACGAGAAATTTTTTATACCGGTCGAGCCGTGGCGGAAATCAGCTTGAATAACCAACAATTTCGGATTATTGATCTGAGATCGTTTTTTGGGCCAAGCTTGGCATATAGCGGCGTCGGAGATACTCGACCCGCCAAACTCATTCCAATCGCCGATGGTTGAGTTCCCTGTTGATGCCGGAAAGCATCGACGAACCAGAGCCAAGCCAATGCCGGATCGCACCACCCGTTCCATCGCCCATTTCGCGGCACCCTTCGTGCTTGGCGGGCTGGAAGGGCAACTGCCGGCCGGCGACTATGACATCGATCACGACGAAGAGCTGATCGAGGGCATGTCGCGGCTTGCCTGGCGTCGCGTCGCCACCTTCATCCATTTGCCGGCAAGGGCGGTGAAGAACCCGGCCACCAGCCAGCTTGTCGCCATCGACTACCTCGAACTCGAAACAGCGCTGAGGCGCGACCAGGAGAACGCAGCATGATCCGCTTCCAGCAGAATGCGCGTCCGCGCACCGACACGCCCTCGCACCTCTTCGCCGTCGGCCAGACCGTGCGCATGAAGAGCCGCAGCGGGCTCGCCCAGAAGACCGCCGAGCTGTTTCAGATCAAGAGCAGATTGCCGGTCAAGGATGGCTCGCCGCAATATCGCATCCGCAGCGAGCAGGAGACCTATGAGCGGGTCACCACGGAAGACAACCTCGAAGTGGCGGACGCCCCGGCTGTCCCCGACAGCCCGGCCGTCTGACACCGCACCCACCCAGCACGTACGAAGGAGCAGACGGATGGCCAAGGGTCAGCAGCGCAGCAATCGCGAAACTCGCAAGCCCAAGAAAGACAAGGTGGTGGCCAAGGCCGCCTCCCCGTTCGGTTCCTCGGTCAAGCAGGCAGAGAGCAGCCTGAAGCCGAAGTCGAAGGGCTGACCAGGCAGGGCGCGCCTGGCGCACCTGCCGGCAATGGACTGACGATCTCGGACTGACGATCTCGCGCAAAACTCTGCAACGGAGGCTTGCTTGACGTTCTTCGTCGAGCCGCTCGCGCGACGTCGACGAAGCCACGCTCGACAAGGTATCGCTGGACGCGCCGAACCTGCGCGCCGCCCTGCAGGGCGCCACCGCGCTGTTCCACAGCCTCGCCATGCCGCAGATCCCCGACCGTCTGCGCATTTGCGACGAGGACGGCGCAGAGCTTTATGCCGGCCCGGCCGACGGGGCGTATTCGGCGTAGGCAACCACTCCGATCCGCGACCTTGCCTTCTCCCTTGGGGGTGAGAAGCGGTCCGCGCAGCAGACGAAAAGCCAATTGTTGGCTTTTCGAGTTTCGAACGCCCTGAGCCTGCGAAGGACCAAGGGTGGTCCGGTCCACCCGCCCGGTCCCCGCTGCTTCGCAGGGTCCCGGCATTCGCCGCCTTTTTTATCGTGCCAGTGGGACGGTGAATTCGCCTCCGGCGGACTCACCCGACAGGGGAGAAGGAAAAATCAGCAGGGGCCGTCCTCGACGACGCGGTAGTCGGCGGCACGGGCCTCGCAGGCGTTGGGAAAGGTGCGCAGCTCGCCATGGCGGCGGGCGCAGACCGGGGCGTATTCGCGCGTGCAGAATGTCGGCTCTTCGCCGCCACCACCGCCACCACCGCCGCCGTCGCGGCAAGGGCCGTCGCGAACGATGCGGTAGCCTTCCCGTTCGGCAAGGCAGGCATTGGCGAAGGTCTGGCGGTCACCGCCGCGCCGCGCGCAGACCGGCTCGTATTGCCTGGTGCAGAATTCCGGTTCCGGCCGTGGCGGGCGCGGACGTGGTCCCGGCCCGTCATCGACGACGACGGTGCAGGCCGCAAGAAGACCCGACAGGAAGAGAATAGTAAAACCCTGGCGCGAGAAGGTCGTCGCAAGAAATCTCATGAATATGCCTCCCTCGAGACCCCCGTCCCCGGCGCAAAACGCGCCTGTCGATCCTCGCCATTCCCTTGCCAAATGCAACCCCCGTTTGCGGCGCGGGAGCCATGCGATGCCCGGCCCGCGCATTGGTTTGGCCCTGGACCAGACCGCTGGACCATGCGTGGCCGGGCTCTGGCTGATGAACTCTTAAGAACCCAGGTTTATCGAAGCGCCTTCGTTGGGATGCGTCGATGGACGCGGCCCGCGGCGCTATCTTGCAACGATCACGTTTCCGTGCGATAAATTTTGTGTTCGGGCATTTGCGACCCGGAGAGCGGAACGTTTTGGACGACCTTTCCCCGATACTGTGAATCTCTGACGGCCCCATTTTCGGCGGGGGGTTTTACCATGCGCAAATGCAGGACTGCCGAAGCAACCACCGGGACTTGCCCACGATGCCAGGCGGCGGGCAAACCATAAGACTGACACGGGTGAAGGAGTTTCCCCAATGGCCCAGACCGGCACCGTTAAATTCTTCAACGCGACCAAAGGCTTCGGCTTCATCACGCCCGACGGCGGCGCCAAGGATGTGTTCGTCCACATTTCCGCGATCGAGGCCTCGGGCCTGCGTACCCTCGTCGACGGCCAGAAGGTCACCTTCGACGTTGAACCCGACCGCATGGGCAAGGGTCCGAAGGCGGTCAACCTCCGCGCGGCCTGAACCGGCGGTGCCCGCGCGCAGGGCGCTCGAAAAAGCACCTCAAGCGTGTTTGAACCGGCTTTGTCAGCCGTCCAGAGTTTCGAAGGCGCGACGTTTCTGGTCGCGCCTTTTTCATGTCCGCCGTCGCCGCAGGCAAAGGACGCTCTACCGGTCCATGGCGTGGCTGATCGCCGGAGCAATCGTCTGGCGCGAATTGCCTTCGGTGCCACGATCTATTTGACCAGCCTTCAGCGTTGCCGCCGTCGCCAAAACTTTCTCTTGCCGATAGCGCTAAAATAAAGGACAAATTTCCCTTCGGGCATTTGCCGGCCCGAAACTGGACTTTATGGGATCAAAGGGAGCTTCCCATGCCGCAGACCGGCACCGTCAAATTCTTCAATCATGCCAAAGGCTTCGGCTTCATTACGCCCGACGACGGGCAGAAGGATGTCTTCGTTCATATTTCGGCCGTGCAGGCTTCGGGTCTTTCCGGTCTGGAGGATGGACAGAAAGTGACATTCGACACCGAGCCGGACAAGCGCGGCAAGGGTCCGAAGGCCGTCAACCTGTCGGTCGGCTAAGCTGGCTCAAGACAGTCCGGACGGAGATTGACGAGGCGGAGCGCCTTGCGTACGCGCTTGGTTTTGCCGCAAGAACTGGATCGTATCAGCCAATTCCGTTCAGCCCCCGTTCAGCCACGGTCTTCTATTAATCGTCCCCTAGGCTGGACCGCATCCCCGAAAACTATCCGGGCCGGCACGAAGGAGACCAAAATGAATCGCCTTTTCAAGACCGCCATCCTGGGCGCCGCTCTGGCCGCGACCACCCTCGCCACCTTGCCTGCCGCCAATGCCAAGGACTGGAACCGCTGGCATCATGGCCATGGTCGTCATCATAATGGCGACGCGCTTGCGGCCGGTGTCGTCGGCCTTGCGGCCGGCGCTCTGATCGCCGGTGCGCTGAGCAACCCGCAGCCGCGCTACAGCAGCTATGACGACGATTACGACTACCGCGAAGTGCGGCCGGCGCCGGTGCGCCGTTACTATGCCGAACCGCGGGTCGTCTATGCCGACCGCTATGCCGAGCCGTGGACCCGCGACTGGTACGAATACTGCTCGGACCGCTACCGGAGCTTCAATGCCCGCAGCGGCACGTTCACCGGCAATGACGGTGAGCAGCATTTCTGCGTCGCGAATTGAGCTTCCCTGTCCCACAAAAAGCGCTGACCGCAAGGCCAGCGCTTTTTTTCTTGGCAGAAAGACATCGCTAAGTCAGGAAGGGATTGGTCCGCCTTTCCTCGCCAAAGCGGCCACCCGGGCCGTGGCCGCAGATGAAGCCGATCTCGTCACCGAGCGGCAAAAGCTTGTTCTTAATCGAGGCGATCAGCGCCGCATGGTCGCCGCCCGGCAGGTCGGTGCGCCCGACCGAGCCGCGAAACAGCACGTCGCCGACATGAGCGAACTTCGCCGCGCGATTGTAGTATACGACATGGCCGGGCGCATGGCCGGGGCAGTGCAGCACCTCGAACATATGTGAGCCGAACGAAACCGTCTCGCCCTCTGCGAGAAACCGGTCGGGCACGCAGTTGCGCGCCCCGGCAATGCCGTAGCGCTGGCCCTGGTTCTCGAGATTGTCGAGCAATAGCTTGTCGGCTTCGTGCGGGCCGATGATCTCGATGCCGAGTGCTTCCTTCAGCTCCATGGCGCCGCCGGCGTGATCGATGTGGCCATGGGTGATCCAGATCGCAGCGGCGGTGATCGCATTGTCCTTCAGCACCGCCAGCACCTTGTCGATGTCGCCGCCCGGATCGACGACGACGCCATGCTTGTCATCCATGTCGAACAGGATGGTGCAGTTCTGCTGGAAAGGCGTGACCGGCACGATGCCGGCATTGAGCTGACCCATGATTGTCCTTTCGCTGTTCCAGCGTGATGTAGAGGCGCGGGCGAAGGCCGTCCACTGCTGAAAGGCAAACAGTCCGTCCTAAAACAGAAATGGGCGGCCCAACGGCCGCCCATTTTGACGAAGCCTGAGTCTCGAGCAATTCCAGGAAAAGTGTAAAGCGGTTTTCCGTCCGGAATTGCGTAAAACAACAAACTAGATCATTCGCCGTGAAACGGTGAATGATCTAGAGGCTTACTTCTTCATCGCGCCCATGACCGCACCGATGATGCCGGTCAGGATGGCGCCGCCGCCGGCGCCGCCGAGCAGGTTTTTGAGGTTCAGCGTATCACCCAATCCGCCCGCTGCCGTGGCAGCCGCTGCCGGGTCGGCCGTACCGCCGAGCAGGCTGCCGAGGATCGCCGCGCCGCCGACGCCGCCAACGGCGCCGCCGAGGATTTTGGTCAGCTGGCCCATCGCCGCATTCTTCAGCGCAACGCCGACCGCCTGACCACCGACAACACCTGCAATTACCTGCACAACGAGCGCAATGAGCGTATTCGTATCCATGTACCTAGTCCCTCCATAGCTGCCAGCCTCCCGGGCCGACACCATCATGAGACGCTGAATTATACGAAAGTCAAATGCACAGATGCTGAAATAAAGGGGCCGGCCTCAAAACCGCCCCTGCTTGCGAAAAAAGCTGTGACTTTCGTTATTCTGCGGCTATCGCATGCTTAGGTTGCACCGCAGCAGAATAGTCGTTCATCAAAGTCTTGGCGATCTCGCCGACCTCGAATCGGTAGGGACCGATCTCGGAGACCGGCGTCACTTCCGCTGCCGTTCCGGTGAGGAAGCACTGTTCCAAGCCTTCGAGTTCCTCAGGCATGATGGCGCGCTCGACGACTTCAAGGCCGCGGTCCTTGGCGAGGCCGATGACGGTGCGGCGGGTGATGCCGTCGAGGAAGCAATCGGGCTTCGGCGTGTGGATCTTGCCATCCTTGACGAAGAAGATGTTGGCGCCCGTTGCTTCGGCGACCTGGCCGCGCCAGTCGAGCATCATGGCATCGGCATAGCCCTTGGCCTCGGCGGCATGCTTGGACATGGTGCAGATCATGTAGAGGCCGGCGGCCTTCGACTTCGACGGCGCGGTGCGCGGATCGGGCCGGCGCCATTCCGCCAGATCGAGACGGATGCCCTTGAGCTTCTGCGCCGGGTCGAAATAGCTCGGCCATTGCCAGATGGCGATGGCGCAGTTGATGCGGCTGTTCTGCGCCGACACGCCCATCTGTTCGCTGCCGCGCCAGGCGATCGGCCTGACATAGGCGTCCTGGAAACCCTGCTTCTTCAGAAGCGTGGTCGAGGCGTCATTGAGCTCGGCCACGGAATAGGGAATATTGAAGCCGAGCAGGCGCGCCGATTCATGCAGACGCTCGGTGTGCTCATTGAGCTTGAAGATGGCACCGCCATAGGCGCGCTCGCCCTCGAAGACGGCGCTGGCATAGTGCAGGCCGTGGGTCAGCACGTGGATCTTGGCGTCGGCCCATTTGACGAACTCGCCGTTGATCCAGATGAAGCCGTCCAGTTGGTCGAAGGGAACGGATGCCATGGAAACCTCCCGCGGGCGGCGACCCGCATATCATTGGTGTTGTTCTTGTTGCGCGACAGCCGCGTCGGGCGGCCCTTGAAGCGTAAGCAGAGAATCGAACTCTGGCAAACTCAGGAAGTTCCGGAAAAACCGCACTCCCTTGCCTTTTCGTTCGCATTCAGCCGAAAAGCTTGTCAAAAATTACCATTGCGGGGAAATTACGTCAATAGTACTGACATAATTTCCCTCTATGGACGGAGAAATGATGACGGATCGAAGCCCAGCTGCCGGAAAACCGATCAAGACGCCGATCACCGACGAAGACGGCATCGACTTTGCCATCATCGAACTGTTCTTCTTTGCCTATCGCGATTTCACTTCCGATCCCGACCAGATCCTGGCCGATTACGGCTTTGGCCGCGCCCATCACCGGGTGCTGCATTTCGTCAACCGCCGGCCGGGACTGACGGTCGCTGAACTGCTCGACGTGCTCAAGATCACCAAGCAGAGCCTGGCGCGGGTGCTCAAGCAGCTGATCGACACCGACCATATCGTGCAATTGCAGGGTCCGCGCGACCGCCGCCAGCGGGAGCTCTATCCGACAGCCAAGGGGCGCGCCCTGGCGCTGGCCCTGGCGCGGCCACAGTCACGCCGCATCCGTGCTGCATTGGAAGATTCCGGAGCCAGCGAGCGTCCCTTGATCGAACGATTCCTGGAAGCCATGGTCAATCCGGAACTAAGGGCGCAGATCGACATTGTGCCTGCAAACATGTCAGGGAAAAGCCATGGAGACCATTGAGAGGGTGGACCAGCCGACGGCGCCGGACGATGACGCGCCGCATCTGCTTGTGGTCGACGACGACACCCGCATTCGCAATTTGCTCAAGCAGTATCTGACCGAAAATGGTTTTCGCGTCACAGTCGCCGGAAATGCCGGCGAGGCCAGGCGAAAGCTTGCAGGACTCGACTTCGACCTCCTTGTCCTCGACGTCATGATGCCCGGAGAGACCGGCGTCGACCTCACCAAGGCGCTGCGGGCGGAGAAGAACGTACCGATCCTGATGCTCACCGCGCTATCGGAAACCGACAGCCGCATCACTGGGCTCGAGGCCGGCGCCGACGACTATCTGCCCAAGCCCTTCGACCCGCGCGAACTGATCCTGCGCATCAATAACATTCTGCGCCGCGGCGGCCCGGCGACGACGCCCAAGGTCGAGCAGCTGGTCTTCGGCCCCTACACCTTCCAGATCGCCAGGCGCGAGCTGAAGCGGGGCGGCGAGGCGCTGAAGCTGACCGACCGCGAGCAGGAGATCTTGGCGATCTTTGCCGCGCGGGCCGGCGAAACGATCCCGCGTCACGAGCTTGTCGGCGACGATTCGGAAGTCGGCGAGCGCACCATCGACGTCCAGATCAACCGCCTGCGCCGCAAGATCGAGCGCGATCCGTCCAATCCGGTCTGGCTGCAGACGGTGCGCGGTATTGGGTATCGGCTCAGTGTAGAATAGCCTGTTCGCTACCATACGTTTTCAACAACTTACGACCCAAACTGTCAAACCAACCTGGTTGGTTTGACAGTTTTTGTTCCTGCTCCGTGCCCGGCGATGGCATTCATCGCCTCATGCGCCAAGCGCATTTGATCGACCGCCTCGGTGTAGCGAACGATCTCATCGAGCTTTTTGTGCCCGGTGATTGCCTTGATCTGGTGGGGCGTGCAGCCGGCTTGGGCGAGCCGTCGGCTACACGCCTTGCGCAGACCGTGCGGCGAAAGCCCCATGGCGCCGCTTGCCAGATCCTCCCGCAAACCAGCTTCGCGGACACAGACCCGGAACCAGTTAGTGAAAGATTCGGGCTGGAAGGGCTTTTCGTATTGCGTCAGGAGAAATGTGAGATTGTCGTGAGGTCGGGCATCGAGAATGCCTTTGAGGTATGAGTGAAGTGGGATCGAGACGGCTGTGCGGGTCTTTTGCTGCCGAATGGACAGGACGTCGTTCTTGACGTGCTGCCGACCCATGGCAATCACGTCTGAGCGTCGCTGGCCCGTAAACAGCAGAAGGTCGAGGGCGAGGCGGGCGCGGGTGCCGACAGCGTGCGCCGCGTAGAACGCGACAATGTCATCCTCTTCCCAAGTGATGAACCCGCCCGACTTGATTTTCAGGCGCCGTATCCGGATCGTCGGATCGTCCTTGCGTATTCCCATATCGATGGCGCGCCCCATCAGCAGCTTGATCATCTTCAGCAGTTCGTTGGCCGAGCCAGGGTGTTCAGCCTTCTTGTCCATCATCCTGAGGACGTGCTTGCGCTCGATCCTGGCGACCGAGCCGACGCCGTATTCAGTACGGATACGTTCGAGTGCGTTCCGATAGGTCTTCTGGCTGGCCTTTGCGAGATTTCTGAAATCTGCACTGCCGTAATAGGAGTGGATCAGCGCCCCGATTGTGCCGGGTTGGCTTCGATCAGCTCCTATCATGCTTGTTGGCGCCGCCCTACCGGCTTCCCAAGCCTTCAGCGCCGCCTCATAAGCATCCATGAACTCCGTCGAGTATGGAAGGCCTGGCAGGGTAGTGTTCGACAGTCTGAAGTAGTGCCGCGGCCGGCCGGTTCGATCAATGAAGGCTTTGACGTGCTTCGGCAGCTTATGCTTCATTGGACGAGCCGATCCCACTCGTTGTCGGAATCTTGAGACTCGGAAATCCCGCTCAGACCGTCAAGCGCCCTCTCGAGTGCGCGAACATCCCAGCGCTTGACGCCAGGCAGCGGTAACGGCGGTGGCATAATACCGGCACGCACCAGTTTGTCGAAATAGCCGACGCTTGCACCCACGAAGCTGGCCGCTTCGGGACGGCTAAAGACGCGGCGATTCGATGGTGGTAAGGCGTGGATAAGCCCGCAGTTGATCATTGTCATCGGTAGAATGCTCCTTCTGCTGACGTTATAGCGCTGTTGCCGCCGAAGAGCCGAAAATGAGAAAAGAATTCGATCGTGAGAAGCGATACGGGGACCTGCTAGCGCAGTGTCAGCCAAGACTCACAGATCGGACCTATCGACCGCCCTCTCTGCGGCACCGCCTGCGTGAACGTCGCGCCAGCCGTGCGGTTGCATGTCCGCTTAGGGGATGCCTCATGACCTACTTGACGCGCATAGCGGTCGCTCGTCATGCGTGGAGAAACCTGTGACGGGTCAGATATTCGCGTCTGTTGCCAACCACCCAGCGGTCGAGCAGGTTGTCATTCAACCAGAGGGCAGCCGGTTGGCCCTGAACCAATCGGTAAGTGGCGATTTGAATACGACCGCCTCAACGTTGGTGGTGACGACAAGGAACTTTCGCAGACTATCTTCTCCTTAGTCTGCGGCGTTCTCCTGAGTCCTTGAAATGGTGGCGCGCCCGAAGAGACGCAGCGTGCCATTGCCGTAAGCATTGATTCTTGCGAGCCCGAAACTGCGGTGCCGGAATGGCTTAGTCTCCGCATGCTAGGCAACGTCCCGCTTGATACGGTCGGGAAGCATCCCAATTCTTAGCTCGATTTTCGACGTGTAATCAAAGCCGAACAATCACAACAATCAGATTGCTTCGCCGTCACCTCCACATGTAAGGCAGAACGGTCCGGCGACGCGACCTATCTTGATACCTCGATTTTCCGATGCGAAAGATGACGCGTGATCTAGGGATCACGCGTCTCAGCCACATGTAACTGCGTGCATAAGGTTGATTCAGGCTCAGCGCTTAACCATTCGCGCCACGGCAATCAAAATACACGCACCGATGAAGCCGGCGACAAGATAGCCAAGCCAGCCGGCCAGCGATACGCCCAGCAGCCCGAGAAGAACATTGGCGACGATTGCGCCGACGACCCCCAAAATGATGTTCATGAGCACGCCCATGTTGCTTTTCATGAACATCTCGGCAAGCCAGCCGGCGACACCGCCGATGACAATCGCTGCTACCCAACCGACACCTGGATTTTCCATATTTCCCCCTTTTTGCTTGAACCTCGATTGGTTCGGCGAGAAACGTGCCGAACGACAATAAAGTTCCGGGGACGTCAGGTCAGCATATCCGCTTATACCGGACATCACGTCTTCCTCCTCCAGCCGAAGGAACCATTCGCTTTGCTGGCACTTTCTTCCGAAGCCGCTTCCGGCAAATGGAGCATCATCATGAAGACACTGGCCGATATTTTTGAACATACCCTCCAGGACATTTATTACGCGGAGAACGCGATTACCAAGGCTTTGCCCAAAGTGGCCGCAGCCGCGAATGACCCCAAGCTGAAGAAAGCGGCCGAGGATCACCTCGCAGAGACGAAGGGGCAGATCAAAAAGCTGGAGCAGGTGTTCAAGTCAATCGGCAAGAAGGCCTCTGGCGAGAAGTGCGACGCCATTGAGGGGCTGATCAAGGAAGCCGATGGACTGATGGAGGAAGCCTCAGGTACGGCCCTCGATGCGGGCCTGCTGGCCGCCTGCCAGGCCGTCGAGCACTACGAGATTTCCCGGTACGGCTCTCTAAGGGAATGGGCAAAGGAACTGGGGCATGACGAGGCGCATAAGCTGCTCAGCGAGATCCTCGACGAGGAGAAGGCCACCAACAACAAGCTGACGAACCTTGCGATAACATCGATCAACAGGACAACCTGACCACCTGGAGCGCCGATGATTCCCACAGACAAGCCCTGGGTTTGAATACCGGGGGCCGTTGCGTTCGATGCAGGCGCAATCCTCGGCACGGACGCCAAGTCAGCCATCAGTCAAATCTTCAAAATAATCTGGCAAACTTTCCCGTTGCCGCCAGAATGAGGAAGGTCCATGGTTTTAGCACGTCGAAGCGCAGGAAGACCCTGCCATATCGGCCGAAGTTGATCGCCTCCTAGCGCGGCGCACGCGCGAAATCCGTCTCACGGGCGAGATCAAGTATCTTGTTCGAGCTCGGGTCTGGACGCAAACAGCGAACATCATAGGGCGTGGAGATCTGGGTGGCTTGCTGACGCTTGCTGACGCTTGCTCAACATGATGATGCTTCCAAGGGCGGTCGCGCTACCCGTGCCCTTGCCGGGCGCCATCGTTCCACCTGTCTGTGTGGCCGTCTTCCTCGTCTGGCGAGACCGCGGGCGCCCTCGTAGCAGGGGGCGTCGCTGATTGCGGGCATGTTCCTGATCGCGCAGGCACTGGCCGAACAGGAAGCGCTACGTCGCACCCAGTTGGACCCGCTTGAGCAAGGCCCGGTCGGGCAGGTGGCGAAGGCAACTGACACCAGGACTGCGGGCGAAGCCATCTCGCCCCGTGATCCCCTCGCCGGCGCGGCTGCGCCTAACGCCGATGCCGTCAAGCGGCTCGCTGCAGAAGATCCCGAGACAACGGCCGCTCTCGTCCGGCAGAACCTCGCCGATCGCTATTCCGCCGCGCAGACTGAGACGCAGAGCGGCAGCCGCGAGACCGCGGGCGCGAAGTTTCATAAGAGCGTTGCCGGCAACGACGAACGTAGCGCTCTGCTCGACGCCATTCTGCGCGCTCTACCGAACAACCAAGCTTCGGCGAGCATGCCAGAGCTTCTTGAAGTCCTCCAGGCCAGCATGCGCCGGCACGGGGCGGGCAGCCCGACCGAAGCAAATCGCATGATCACGTCCGAACTCGGCGCGTCGTCGCCGGTCGGCAAGCTGTTCGATTTCGCTAAGTCTCTGGGCACCAGCTTCATTACACAGGCCGGTGACGCGACGAAGCGCGCGCAGCTGCGCGGCAACCTGGGCGAACTTGCGGATATCATGACAGGGCCGAACGCGGTGCAGCGTACACGGTCGGCTGCCGACCGCCGGCCGCGCATCAGCTACCCTGAGGCGGGGCTGCGCACGTTGTTCGAGAGCGGACAGACGCTTCAGGATCCGCGGGGATCGCGATGACGTCGGTGTTCTTCAACGAGGCGGGCTAGCGGGGATTCGGGCGGTTTCCGACGAAGACCGTGTTCTACCAGTGCGCCGATGCCTCGTGGCGCACTGAGCAGCATTCCGAAGAATAGGATCAGCAGGAAGGCGCCAAGCGCCCAGAGAATGATCGTCAGCCCCATGGCCGATAATTAGCAGAGACTTCCAGGTATGTCGAATAGCGGTAGTGGGTCAGTTTGAAATTCAGCCTTCAAATGGCCGAGCTTGGAGGCCGTTGAAGGTGCATTCGGTGGCGACGTCGATTACGCGATGCTGATCAAGCTCTATGGCGCTTCGCCTGACAGCGCCAAGGGACGTTACAGCCCTGCCGAATGCACCGGTGCGCGGAAAGAACGGATCGAAGGCAATCCAGACGTCAAGCATGTCAGCACGTCATTTGCCGAGCGCCAGAACCTAACCATGCGGATGCACATGCGCCGCTTCACTCGCTTGACCAACGGCTTCTCAAAGAAGGTGGAAGCCCACGCCTACGCGGGCGCTCTGCACTTTATGTAGCACAACTTCGTGCGCATCCATAAGCTGCGTGTGACGCCTGCAATGGCTGCGGGAGTGACTGACAAGCTCTGGGAAATCAGCGACATCGTTGGGCTTGTCGAGGCGAGGGAAGCGGACAGACCAATGAAGCGTGGGCCGTATAAGTTACAAAAATAAAAATCTGCAACTTGCAAAAGTTGAAACGCGGTAGTACGAGTTACGGCCAGCCCGTCGTGGAGCGAGATATGGCACTCACCATCACAAGAAAACGCGTCCGATTGAATGACCACGCCACGTTTGCGAGTCGGCTGGCGGACGCTATGAACGCGAAACAGTTGAGTGCGTCCGAAATGGCTCGTTTGGTTAATGTTACCCCAACGGCGGTGTGGAACTGGCGAAACGGTAACTCCGTGCCGCGCCCCCAAGCGCTCTCTGCCGTTGCGGTGGCCTTAGACGTGCCGGAAGACTACCTTGTTAAGGGAACAGAGCCACAGAACGACGATACGCCCTCGACGCCAGGTAAGCCGGAGACACGGTCGATAGCTGAAATGCTTGATGATGTTAGGATTGAGATCGCTCGCGCTACAGGGTTCTCGCCTGACCGCGTGAAATTGCTTTTGGAGATAGTCTCAGACTAAGGCCTAAAAATCGAAACCCCCGGAGGGCCTTGCGGCTGTCCGAGGGTTCTATCCATCCGGGTTCGCTTGCGAGCAGTGGCGAAGTCCGGCTTGCGTGCGGAATATGGTGTTACATATGCCTATCAGTCAACACACAAATTATGAAGAAGTTCCAAATGCGCTTTTGGTCGCATTTGATCGCACCATCACGCCGGCTCGGCTTCACCCCTACATGTTTGCGGCCGGGTTCAAAAAGCAGCGAGCAATCCACCTATACATTTGGAACACGATGATGGGGCAGTCTTTTCACTTTCCCATGCAGGCATTCGAGGTCGCCTACCGCAATTCGATTGGCGCGGTCTTCCTTGATAAATATGGCGATAAGTGGTGGCGTGAGAGCGTTGCGAGCAAATTTTTAGATGAACGTAGCGTTCAGGAACTCTCGCTCGCTCGCAGGCGGCTAAAACAACGCGGTATTAAGCCAAACTGTGACGAAATGGTCGCCGGCCTCTCGTTCGGATTTTGGGCTGCCATGATGGCGCCGCGCTACAAGCCCGCCGTCTGGAGCAGCCATCTTATCCAAGCATTTCCCCATATGCCTGCCAATCTCGACCATAAGGGTATATATGATCGGGTGAACCGGATTTTGGATCTGCGGAATCGCATATTCCATCAAGAACCGCTGCTCGGCTACAATTTGTCGGGGCTCTACTCGGAACTGATGCAAATGATGAAATGGATTTGCCCTGAGACGCAGGGGTGGGTCAAATCTACGTGTTCGGTGCCGCGCTTCATTCGCTTGAAGCCATAATTTCAAACTGACCCACTACCCGAATAGCCTACGGTCGAGATCATTCGAGCGAGCGGCGTCTCCTGGCTCAAAAAGCCGTCGAGGAACTGCGAGCCTCTGGATTCAACGCAAGGTTTTTAGCCGTCCGGCTCCCATACGGCAGGCAGGCCGACGAGAGTGACGCACACAATCCGAGCTGACGAGGTTCACAGGATCAATATCCAGCCAGCTGCCGACGCAATGCTCGAGTCGATCAAGCTTGCTGATGTTGAGCTCGGCCATTCGGCCGAGTGGATTTCTTGCTAGGCAACATCAAGGCTCGTCAGCGAATGATCGCCCAGTTTGCGCTCGCGGCCACCAATCGAGGACTGGTCATCGGAACCACCACGCGGCAGAGGCCTTGATGGGTTTCTTCACCAAGTTCGGCGACGGAGCCGCGGATATCCTTCCGCTTTCTGGCTTGAACAAACGCAGGGTTCGCGCACTAGCGGCGCACTTGGGCGCTTCGCCAGCTCTCGTAGACAAGGTGCCGACAGTCGACTTGGAGAACCTCGTCCCACTTCGCCCTGACGAAGATGCATACGGCCTGACATATGAACAGATCCACGATTTCCTGGAAGGCCAGGAAATCGACGACGCTGCACAAAGGCGGATCCTCCATGTTTACTCCGGCACAGCCCATAAGCGCGCACTTCCGGTGACCCCCGATTTGTCGTGATAACTGCCAGGTCCGGAGCCGACCTTCGTGAAGCATTATTTGGCTAGCGGAGACGTTTCGCTGCAGAGAAGATCGAATTTACGCCAGAACGGCGCCGACTAAAACCGTGCTGCCGGCGCCGCTCTATCATTTGGCTTCGTTGCGGCAACAGCTGAAGCCGGCCGGGGCAAGCGGAATCGGCGCGTCAGTCAAACTCTCACGTATACGGCCTCAATCATAATTGGGAAGTTCACCGAACGCGCGATGTAGCAGACTTCATGTATTCGATGATGGATAGCGTCAGCCTTGTCCAAATCGGCGCCGGCTTCGACATGGATTTTGGGTCTCAGTTTCACTCCAATGAACCGGCCGGCACCAGTTGGCTCGCTCTCTCCATGGCCGACAGGCTCATCTGAGTAGGAATGCACGACAATTCCGGCATCGCTGGCGAAATGTAGGTACCAAAGCATGTGACACGCCGACACCGACGCGAGAAGCAGATCTTCTGGATTCGGCTGCGCCGGATCGCCACCAAGCAATGGATCATTTGAACAATGAATGACTGCCTTGCCGGGCGTTCTAACGTCCCATGTGCGATCATAGCCGCGATAAGCTCTCGTGCCCTGCCCGCGATTGCCGGTCCACTCGATCGCGCAGGTATAGTCGTGTTTCTTGAGCATGCTGGTCACTCCATCGCACACTGTCTCTATCTCTCCTCGGGCGGCACCCCTCGCAATCGCTGGCTAAGTTCCCCAACTTCCTGCGCTGTCCACCTGGAATATCTACGCGCAGTACTGGCCGGATCAAAGCTTCGCCCCAGACGCGAGCCTGGTCGCCACTCACGAAAGGGCCGGAGGGGTCTGGTAGAAAAATTGCCGCCGCAGGTCGGACAGACGTTTTGCAAAATCGTGTCGACGCAGATCGCACAGTAAGTACATTCATAGCTGCAAATGCGCGCGTTCAGACTTTCGGGCGGCAAGTCGCAATCGCACCATTCACAATTCGGACGAAGCTCCAGCATAGGCTCCCCTTTCTGAATGTCTGGATGTCACAAACCAGGCATGGCATAAATGCCAACATGCCCTCGGATTCTGCCACCCCGTTAGTCGTTTTCGTATTGTTCGACCGCACGAAATTGCTCGACGTCACGGGGCCTCTCCAGGTGTTCAATGACGCCAAAACTCCCAGCGGGGCACCAGCCTACCGGACCCTGCTTGTCTCCGAATGTGGCGGTCCGGTCGTAACGGACACAGGCATCGCTCTCAGCACGCGACGTTTGACCGAATGCAACGATGTTGAGATCGATACCCTTCTCGTTTCCGGAGGTGATGCCGCACTGCAAGTTGCGCAAACTGGTGCGCTCTGCGACTGGCTGATCGAGCAAAGCCGGCATGTACGCCGCCTCGGCTCCATATGCCTGGGCGCGTTCATCCTGGCCGGCTGCGGTTTGCTCGATGGCCGGCCGGCAACCACTCACTGGGAATATTGCTCGCAGCTGGCTGCGCGCTTTTCGCTGGTCGAGGTCAGATCCGATCCAATCTTCGTTCGAGCGGATCACATTTGGACTTCGGCCGGCGTCACAGCCGGCATCGACATGGCGCTCGCGATGGTGGAACAGGACCTTGGGCATACAGCAGCTCTGGCGCTCGCGCGGGACTTGGTGCTTTCTTAAAGCGCCCCGGTGGTCAATCGCAGTTCAGCATCGAACTTCGGTGGCAAGCACACGACTGCGCCGGCCGGTTTGATGGCTTGCACAAGTGGATGCGCGACAATCTTGCTACCGACCTTTCCGTGCCCGCATTGGCCTCGTTCATGGCGATGAGCCCGCGAAATTTCGCCCGTGTCTATACGAAAACCACGGGACAAAGCCCCGGCCGAGGCGTCGAGGCCCTTAGGGTTGAAGCAGCGCGGCGTTTGTTGGAGAGCAGCACTTTTTCAGTCCAGCAGATCGCGCACCGGGTCGGGTTCGGCGACGATGAACGGCTTAGGCGCGCTTTCGTCAAAGCTCTTGCGGTAGCGCCCTACGATTATAGGCGGCGCTTTAGCTCGCAGTTGCTACCGGAGTAGTGGCGCTGCCGGCGGGAAAACTGACGCGCAGTGAAGATTAAACGCGTTGCATCACCCACTGATGGGCGCGCGCCGAAGCCAACGGCGGCCTCCCGCATTATCAGTTGCGGCTGCTTGTGGCGGAGCAGCCAGAAGCCGACTCCAGCGTGGTGGTCGTCGAGAAAGAAGTTAGTCATTCCGGAAAGCCAGCCGTACGAAGGCCTTCGACGTACATGTCTCGCAAGGCCAAGTCGCGATAGGGCTGGGATTCGACCCAATGGCTAATCCTGAAATGGGGGTTTGTTGCCAGATATAGCGTGGCCTCTTCACGCGCTTCTTCTAACCGGCCGAGCAGCGCCAGGATCGACGCCAATTTAACCCTGGATTCTGTTCGATATGTTGCATCATTCCTCAGAGTCTTCACTGCTTCCTCATACTTACCGGCCGCGGATTGGGCACCTCCGAGTAACCAGAAATACCAGCTCGGCGGGCGCGGATTCAGGCGCAATGCCTTCTCCATGCAGGCGATGGCCTCTACTCCGCGACCTTCATAGATTTTCAGATTCCCGAAGTTTGCCCAAGCATCGGCATCGTTCGGATTGAGGCGGAGCGAAATCTCGCACTCCTTGGCAGACTCATCCCATTGGCGCTCGATAAGGAGTATGAACGCGAGCACCCAATGCGTGCCAGAATTTTCGGGATCGAGTTCAATCGCCTTTCTTGCCGACGCCATAGACTGTTGACGAAGGGGATTCATCGGATAGTTCCTGAAGACCCAGGCCTCGCACTGACTGATCGCCAACCACCGATAAGCATCCGCGTAGTTAGGATCGAGCGCGATGGCCCGCTCGAACAAGGGTATGGCCGCAACGCCCGCCTCTGTGGAGTGTGCCCATTCAGCTCGCCCCCGTAGATAGAGATCATAGGCCTTCAGGTTCGTTGGCCGATAGCGCTCCTTCAGGTTTGTCGTGGCCAACTTGCCGGCCAGCGCCTCAACAATCTTGCCGACGACTTCGTCTTGAGCCGCGAAGATATCGGCAAGGTCCCGGTCGAAGCGATCCGCCCAGATGTGCCCACCGGCGGGTGCATCGATGAGCTGTGCATTGATCCGAACACGGTCCGCCAGCCGTCGGGCACTACCCTCCAGTACATACTTCACGCCCAGTTCGCGAGCGATCTGGCGGGTGTCTACCGATCTGCCCTTATAGGCAAAGGATGAGTTCCGGGCGATGACGAAGAGCTCGGGCACTTTGGAGAGGTCGGTAATCAGATCCTCCGTCAATCCATCGACGAAATATTCCTGTTCGACGTCAGCACTCATATTCACAAAGGGGAGGACGACTATTGACGGCTTGACGGGGAGAGAAAGTTCAATGGCCGAGGCCACCACCGCGGCTCCATCCTCGCCCGCCAGCCGATAGGTTTGGACCAGTCGATCGATGTTTTTGAGAGTCTGCGGGCCCAACGAAACGAATGAATGTGGCAGCTTGCCGTTCACCTGCTCGAAGACACTTCCCGAGATGCACAATCCCCCGGGCTCCGACAGACTTTCGAGCCGAGCCGCGACGTTGACTCCGTCGCCGTAGAGATCGCTGCCCTGGACGATCACATCTCCAAGATTAATTCCTGCACGCAATACAATGCGTCGGTCTCCAGCCACATCTGCATTCGCGATATCCATAGCCTTCTGCAATTCGACAGCGCAGTTTACGGCATTGACTGCGCTTCCGAACTCTATCAGCGCGCCATCCCCGATCAGTTTGATGATGCGACCGTGATGTTTGGAGATCATTGGCTGAAGGATCTCTCGACGCCGAGATTTGAGCCTAGTCAAGGTGCCCACCTCGTCGCGCTCCGTGAGGCGACTATAGCCAACCACGTCGATGGCCAGAATGGCAGCAAGGCGGCGTTGAACGCGCTGTTCGGACATCGCAGGGGTGCTCTCACTGCGCCAAATTGTATTTGCATCCGGAGGAGGAGTCGATTCGTCTGATATTCCGCTCGGGGTTGCTCTTGAACATTGTCGGCCTACGCGGGCCCCGTCATCCGTCAATCCGCAATGCCTGCTTTCCGCAGGCCATCAAGCCAGTGCTCCACGTCCTCCTGCCGGCGATATGGAGAGCCGCGCTTGTAGTCATCTAAAGTGAAACCAGGGTTGCGCTCAAGGCACCTGCCCCAAGCCAAACCTGCCTCTTGGGCACGTCCGAGCTGTCCCAAACACGCAGCCAGATTGGCGAACCCGCGATCATAGTTGTTGTTGTCCCAACGGCGGAACGAATCCAGCGAAGCCTCGTAGTCGCCCTGCAGATAGTAAGCGAATGCGAGTAGCTCGTGGACATCGCGGTGTTCGAGCGGACTCAGCCTCCTGAGCCGCTCGCCGATCTCGCGGGCCTTGGTGAGTTGACCACTCCAGAGGCAGATGTACCCGACCCAGACGAGTACGCCCGGGTTTGTCGGGCCCATCGCGAGCGCGCGTTGAGCATGAGTCTCGGCAGCCTCGAACTCCCCTTTCCATCCATGCAGAGCGGCGACGACCGCCTCTGCCAATCCGCTGGCGTCGCCGAGTTCGATAGCCCGCAAGGCCGACTGCATGGCCAACGCCTTCATGTCTCCGTCAGCTCTGAAAGCGGATAGGGTCGCGTAGGCGTCCGCGAGGCATGCATGCGCCCGCGCTGAATCAGGCTCCCAGCCAAGAGCCAGCTTTAAGAACTCGACACCAGCGACGGTGTCCTTCTCGGTGAATCGGTTCGTAGCATCGATGCCGCGCAAGAACGCGTCATATGCGCTGAGGCTCGTTTGCGTTTGCCTGGTCCGAACGATCTCAGCAGCGCCTACCTTGCCGACCAGTGCCCATGCGATCCTCTCTGTCACCTCGTCTTGAACGGCGAAAAGGTCCTCGAGGTCTCTATCATAGCGCTCGGCCCAGATATGATTGCCGGTGGCCGCTTCTATCAACTGCGCAGTGATCCTGACGCGTGCAGCCGCCTTTCGAACGCTTCCCTCGACAACGTACCGTACACCGAGCTTCCTTCCGATCTCGGTGATGTTTACGGATTGACCCTTGAGAGCGAACGAGGAATTGCGCGCGATCACGAACAGACACTGGCTGCGACTGAGTTCGGTGATGAGGTCCTCGGTTATTCCATCCGAGAAATAATCCTGCTCGGGGTCCGCCGACATGTTTGTGAAAGGAAGTACCGCCACCGATGGTTTGTACGGGAGTGCCAAATCCTCGCCAGAAGCAATTAACGCTGCAGGTTCTGATTTATCCCGCTCTTCTGTTTGAACCCGGTAGGCACGTACTGGCTCAGCAATGTTCTTCATCGTATGCTCGCCCAGGTCGACGAGCATGTAGGGAACCTTTCCCTTCACTTGATCATAGACGCTGCGTCCTATGACGACCCCCCCGGGCTCACTGACCTTTTCCAGCCTGGCCGCCACGTTTACGCAGTCACCGTGAATCGTCGTTTCATCCAGGATAACCTCGCCGGCGTTGACACCCATTCTGAAGACCATGCGCCGGTCATCGGGAAGATCCGTATTGCGTGCCGTTATGCGTTCTTGCGTCTCGACCGCGAACTGCAACGCATCGACAGCGCTTGGAAACTCGATCAGCAGACTGTCGCCCGCGGTGCCGACCAGCCGACCCTTGAATTGCGTGATCTTTGGATCGATCACTTCGGAGCGGAGTGCCTTTAGATGAAAGAGAGTCCCGGCCTCATCGGCCCGCATCAAACGGGAGTAGCCAGCTACGTCCGCTGCCAAAATTGCCACAAGCTTTCGTTCCGGGCGCGCCACGATGCCTCCGTGTATAGCGTAGCACTCGCGCCTACGCGCAACTAGCCACCAGAAAACATCTGCTTTGAGTCAGAAGGCGACGTTAGCCGCTGACCGCGACTGCCGACTGGCGGCTTTGGCCGGACCGGAGGGGCAGCTTTCAAGGATAGGCCGGTCGATAGCACCACTTCGCGCGCCCCGGGTACATCACCACCGCCGAAATGGGCCTATTCCCGCAGGCCGGCCAAACGCCAGCCGTCAAAAAAAGGCTGCGCACTGCTCATGTCCTTAAAGGGAGAGTTCGCCGCCAAGTCAGCTAATTTCCAATTTGGATTCCCGGCAAGAAATAGGCGGGCTTCCTCCTGTGCCTCAGGAACGCGGCCGGCAAGGGCAAACGCGACGACTAGGTGCTCCCTCGAGCCGGTCCCGTACGTTTCCTCCCGGCTCAAGGACGCAACAGCTTCTTCGTAGTGTCCGGCGGAAATCTGTGCCATTCCCATGATCCAGAAATACCAACCGGGTGGACGAGGATTTATACGGAGCGCCGCGGCACAAGCTATCAGCGCCGCTTGCGGATCGCCTAAGTAGATTTGAAGCTCACCCATCCATGCAACCGCATCTGCATTGTTGGGATTGAGCCGAACCGCCGCATCGAATTGGGATTTTGCTTCATCCCAATTGCGCTCATAAAGCTGAACACAGCCCAGGATCCTGCGAGCGTGGGAATCGTCGGGATCGATTTCCACGGCCCGTTGCGCGTGTATCAGAGCCTTTGCGCGGCTCGGTTCCTGTGACTCTCCCCAGACAATCCAGCCAAACAGCAGTGAGATGGCAAGATTGCTGTGCCCCTCGCAGTAGTTTGGATCGATCTGAACGGCGCGTTCCAAGTCAGCACACGCCTCACTGTTGTCCGATCTTGAATTGTTGCACTTGCCTCGCGACCTAACACAAAGATCATAGGCTTCGAGATTTGACGGCCGGGAACGCGCAACAAGTTTCTTTTCACCAAGCTTGCCAGAAATCGCTTCAACAACGCGTCGCGTGACCTCGTCCTGAAGGTCGAAGATGTCTGCGATTTCGCGGTCGAAGCGCTCGGCCCACACGTGATTGCCGCCTTCCGCCGCATTGATTAGCTGCACATTGACACGCAACCGCTTGTTGGATCGCCGAGCGCTGCCCTCGAGAACATATTTGACGCCTAGATCGCGAGCGATCTGACGGACGTCGGTGGGCTTGCCTTTGTAAGCGAAGGTGGAGTTGCGGGCGATGACGAAGAAGCCGGACACATTCGACAGATCGGTGATTATGTCCTCCGTCAGCCCGTCGGTGAAGAATTCCTGTTCGGCATCGCCACTCATGTTAACGAAGGGCAACACAGCAATCGAAGGCTCGTCGGGCAGCGCCAGCGGCTGCGAAAGCTTCTTGGGCTCAGCTGTTGCCGCGGGCTTGGCCTTGGAGGGAACGCCGACCTGTAGCGAATAAACCCGGACCGGATCGCTGATGTTCTTGAGCTGAATCTCCCCGCGATCGTTGATCGCGATATCGAGCCTTGATTTAACCTGCCAGTAGGCTTGTTCGGAAAGACAGATATTGCCAGGTTCGCAGATTCCTTCCAGGCGCGCGGCGATATTGACCCCGTCGCCCATCAGGTCGCCGTCGCGTTCTTGCACGACGTCGCCCAGGTGAATGCCGATCCGGAACTCGATGCGGCGATCATCCGGCAACCCGGCATTGCGCTCAACCATGGCATTCTGCACTTCGATCGCGCAGCGCACTGCTTCTACCACGCTGTTGAACTCGACGAGGCTCCCGTCGCCAGTGCGCTTGACGACGCGACCACGATGGACGGAGATGGTGGGGTCGATGAGATCGCTGCGCAGCGCGCGCAGCCGTGCCAAGATGCGGTCTTCATCTGCGCCGGCTAGCCGACTGTAGCCCACTACATCCGAGACCAGGATGGCTGCTATTTTGCGGGTCTCACTCATGTCGTGCTCCCTCCATCCAGTCTGGCATTACTGCAGAGCCAAAGGAAGACAGCTCCGACCCATTGGTCGGATGATCCGCATCGGATTCATTCCGGTCGTTCGAGACCAGTGTTGGGCAGATGACAGCCGGAGGCCTGCCCATGGCGATGTCCGCTTTTGTTCAATGGATTGGGCCGTGGCGCTGACTGTCGTGGGGCCCTAAGGTGCCGCTTGAGCACCGAAGAAGCTTAATTGTCTGCCTGATTGCCTTCATCGGCCAGCTTCTGCTTGCTTTTGCGCACTCTGATCTCAATACGACGCCTTGCAGGCGCATCTCCCGACTGGGCACCATTGGTGAGTCGATCGTCAGGCAAGATGAGTTGCCCACCAGACATCGGAAGGATGTTGAGCTTGTCCAACTCTGGTATTTTCTTCAGAACGGAGGCGACGGATATCGCTCGCGCCAGGCCTAGACCGGCGTTGTCGCCCGGCTCCATTTCACTGACGTCCTCATCCCCAGAGAGGACCCGCCGCAAAACAAAGTCCATATTCGATTGCCTCGACAATCGCTGCTCGTCGGTGTGGCCGATCACCTCGACGACATCGACATCGTATTTCGCGACGATTGCAGCAATCTGCCTAGCAATCACGCCTTCAAGCTTGGTCCGGAAGTTCGGCTTGAGTCCAGCACTGCTGACCTCGAAGGAATAGCCATTGGCTTCGCTAAGATTGATGATTGGTGGCAAATCCCTGGGCTGCCGTGTCGTTTCGGCGAGCTCCTTTTCAGCTTCGGCCAACTTCCGCTCTGCGTCGATCGCACGCTTGTCAGCCGACAGCAGCTCGCGCAAACGATTGGAGGTCAGCCTGTTGTCGCGGACTACCGCTGTCGACTCAGCCAGACGAACTGCTTCCTCGGCCGTCAGTCCTTTTTGCTCGATCAGCTCGACTGCTTTCTTGGCTAGCACCAGCTTTCGCCATTCCTCAGCAGGGACCTTTTGACCGGTGGTTCTCTCCATGAACTCGGCGACCTGGGCGACCAAGCTCCGGTTCTCCTGGCTAAGTCGCAAGACTTCCGCCTCGGTTTGCGATGCCTTCTGCAGGGCTGCTCGCAATTCCGCCTGCTTTTTTTCGACGATGGCGCCGGCGACCAGGAGAAGACAGAAGACCAGCAGGAGCATCGTTTCCGCCATGGTGAGGCCAAGGATCAGCCCTCGCGCGTGGCCTTTGCGCTCATAACTGACCGAGGCTCCATCTGGCTCGTTCAACGCCACCATCTCGACCTCGGCTGTGCTTTTTCCGCGGTCGCCTCCGAAGACTGCGGCACATGGTTCTCGGCGTCACCCCCGTTGGTCGTGGCTCCAAGCTCTGGCGATTCAACCTGCGCGACGTCCTCATGCAGGGGGACGAAAATGGATGGCCGGACTGAGGGTTCTGTGACCGACAGCGGCGCTGCGGCAGACCTTTCGTCCCGGGCGGGTACACCATCGCGCTCAAGAAACCGCGACAACAGATCTGTCGTGCTGGCAGTCTGCTCGGCCTGCTTTTCAAGCCGCTCCAGCAGCATTTTCTGAAGCGCCGCTATTCTCAGCACGGCATCCGAGAGCTTATCGGTCCGCTCGCCTTGTTCCTTGGAGAGTGTCTCGGCACGTTCTGTGAATTTGCCGACGGAAGCGGCAAGCACCTTCAACACCATGACGACATCGGTCTTGAGGACCTCATCGGGAATGACCACTTTGGCGAGCTTTTCCGCCACCGTGCCGGCCTGTACCTCGAAATTCGAAACCGTGGCGGCCATCGAGCCATTCGCTCGGTCCAGAGACCCGGCCACCGTTTCGACCTTTTCGGCAACGCCAGAAAACCTGTTTTCGATACGGCCGAATGTCTCCTCGAGCGTTTTGGCAATCTTCTCCGACGTGTCTTGCACCGGCTTTATCGCCTTGGCCGCCATTCCCTCGAAGGCTTGTCGGACCTGGTCGCCGTTCTTTTCCGCTTGTCGGGCGATTTCGGTAAAGCCTTCTTCCAACATCTGGTTGCAGACTCTACGGAAGTCGGCGAATTCGCGCGCAACGCTTTCCATCTCGGTGCGCACCCGGCGTGTCATATCGGCCAGCTCATGACGTGTAGCGCGCTCCACGTCAGCCGGGTCGCGGCGGACCTGATTGTAGAAGATGCGAAGGGCGATACCGGTGATCGTCGAGGTGACCGCGATGCCGAAATTTCTGACGATTTCGTCGGTCGAGGCATCCGTGCCGAATTGGTAAAGCGAGGCGCCCAGACTGGAGAGCGTGAACAGGAAGCCCATGTAATACAGGTTGTCACCGGTCTGCTCAGCATGAAGACGGAGCTTCCCGACGTACCAGGAAAATGCGAAATAGCCGATCATGATGCCTATCGGCACCGTCGAGGAGATCACAGGGCTTATTCCGGCGGCCTTGGTGACGGCAATGAAGATGCAGCCGCAGACCGTCAGCCCGATATAGAAGGCCTGAGGAAAGATCCACGAATCGATCAAGGGACGTCCGCGGGCGGCCATGGCTTACATCCCTTCAAGCTTTGTAAAGTCGCTGAGCTTGCCCCCGTTGTCCGAAAACCACTGTGTCCAGAAATTGGCATGATCAACGGAAGGAAACTTCCTCTCCGGCCTGTTGAAATAAAGGATGGTCACTTCGGCGCCGAGAAGGTCAGTCCTGAAACGGGCACTCGCAGTGCTTTTCTTGAACACGCTGTAGTCGGGGCCGGATTTGTATTGCGAGTAGGCGGGTGTGTTCTCCATCATGTCTGAAACCAGGATCAGCCGTTTTGGAACGCTTTCGAACGCGCCGTTGTCGAACAGGCTGAGTTTGAGTTTCTGGACGCCAGCCATGATTGGCGATTGATCGGCCTGGCCGTCTGACGGCAACTGCCCGGTCAGTTGCTTAAGCGGCTTGTCAAACGCTTCTTCCCAGACCTTTTGGTGCTTTCCTGGATTGCTGGTCCAGACGTCAACTGTTGAGCCATCTCCGGGATTGCAGCGGGAAAACAGCTCTTTGAGATTCCCAGGCGCTGACGTCAGGCTGCCGACCCACAGATAACCGCCCTCTTTGATCGAACCGGCAATCTGCCTGAATTTATTGGCGAGATCTTCCATGGTGGCTTGCGGGACGGGATCGGAGGTGTCGAAGAGAACGGCCGTCACGCTGTTGGGACCGCCCTTTGCCGGGCAACCCGTCGCTGCGTCTGTTTCGACAACGTCCCGGGCCTTGACGTTGAGCCAGATATAGCCGGAAAGCATCGCCAGGGACGCCAGACCAAACAGGATCGCCCCGACAATCGCGCCAGTGCCCTTGCCGCGGGATCGCCCCGCGCTTCGGCGGCTCCTAGGCCTGCCCATCGAGTGTCTCCGGATACAGCTTGTCGAGGTCGCGGTATTTCTCGATGCCAGCCTCGCACTCCTTGCCGATCTGTCGCATCTGCTCGTTCAGTGTCTGCTGGGCCGCTGCTATTGATGAAGCGAAATCGCTGTCCTTGATCTCACCATCGTTTTGGACAACCGGTTTGGTCTTTTGCAGTTTGAACGGCTGGGAGAACTGTTTGGGAGCGGCAGTCTTGCGCGCCCGGATGTTGGCTTCGCGGTATTTGGAAAACAGCAGGTTGCCGCTGCGCTCCAGTTGCTCTTGGTGTTCGTTGAAGAGGGCCAGGAGCCGGGCACGGCTGGACTGGATTGCCGCGTGTTCGCGCCTGCGGCTGCCAAGCCCCTTCAATATGTCAGCGACCTTGGCGTTGTGGTCATCGCGCAATTCGATGAGGCGGTCAATGAGATCGGCCTTGGTGTCGGTATAGTCCAGTCGCCTTTCCCGGCGCCTCTTCTCGACGCCGGCATAGCCGGGGTATGGGTCGAGTACAAACCAGCCATCGATGAAAGCGACGATCGAAAAGAGCAGACCCACCAGGAACAGCATCCACGATCTGACCTCCGCGAGCCCAAACGGGTTATCGAACATCCTCTGGACGGCAAGGTTGCCCGCGCCGTCGGCGAGTGTGCCGCTGACTTCGCGATAATGCGCAAGCAGCAGGTTTATCCCAAGCGCAATACAGGCATAGAGCAGTATGGAAGCAGCTCCGATCAGCTTCACCGCAAGCGACCGGTGCGTCACCAGACGCACGCAGAAAATGGCAAAGATCAAAGCCGACACGATGTTGACAAAGGAGAATGCGAAGGCTTCGGTGGCGCCGCCGAGAAAGCCCTGGTCGTTGCCTTTCGCCAGAAAGGACCCGTTGAGATACGTCTCCACCAGGAAGAGAAAGACAAGCAATGCCACCCTGAAAACATGAGCCGTTCCGTGCTGCAATCTGGCCACACGTTCCAGGCGGTGGTTCTTGCGGAATGTGGCGAGTTCTCTGGTGGCCTCGTGAAGGTCGGTCCGCCTGGCGTGAAGTGTATCCAGCCCGATCGCTATTTCGCCCTTGAAACCAGACAGGCTCGAAGCATGCGCTTGTTCAAGGAGGCCGGACTGCTCCTCGAGGCCGAGGTTCGCGACACGACCGGAGTACAGGTGGAGCGTATCCTCGAGGATCTGGTGGGCCGCCTTCTTCTCGTCTTGCACCCGTTCGACGATGGAATGTTCGACCTCGTCCATCGTTTTTGACGAACTTGGTGGCTGCTCTTGTTCGCCACGCGCTTTTCCCTGTTCGACGAGTTGCAAGTCCCGGGCAACCTTGTCGACATCGAGGCTGGGGAAAATATCTGCACCCACCCTATAGTCGTGGTTCGCTTCCATGATCCTGTTGCGCAGCTTCTCAAGCGCTTCAAATCTCGCGGCCAACGCCTTCAACCTCTTTGATCAATATTCCGGAAAACGCGCCATTGCGGCACGCAGCGCGTCAACGCGCGGCAGTCCCGTTATCGGTGCTTGTCATATCCGGCTGCCTCACCTGGCAGAAAGCCAACCCACTGTGCTCGATAGTACATTGGTGGGCTGCGTGCAAACTCAAAGGAGCGGCCCGGCACAGAGCAGAACTCGGGCAACTGCACCAACCGCTTCGGATCCTGCCGGGGCTAACGTCAACGGTCTTCCAACAAGCATCTGAAATCTGAGTGCGGAGCGCTGCTCCGGCGCCGCGGTGCGATGTGGAAGCGACGTTCTGGTGCACACCAAATGCCCGATCCAACGAAGCCCGTTATCGATTTCAGCTACCACTACCTGCCCTACGGAACGCAACTCGACAACGACTTGGCCGAGCTCGTGCGCAGCGCCGACGAAACGATCGACGCGCTGGCCGACGTACGCCGGGCCGACGGCGCTCTGCCGAACGAAAAGGTAACGGTCGACAGTCTGTCCCCGTCCGTCTTGGCGCTGCTGCGCGGCGACGGCCCGACTGGACCTACAGGGCCCAGTGGGGCCGCTGGGCCGGCAGGAGCCACCGGACCGACGGGCATCACTGGCGCAACCGGTTTTGGCGCTACAGGTCTCACCGGCGCGACCGGCGCGGCCGGCTCTACCGGAGTGGCGGGACCGACAGGCATCACCGGGGCCACAGGACCGACGGGCATTACTGGCCCCACAGGACCGACCGGATTAACAGGGCCTACCGGTCCGACAGGGCTCACCGGCGCTACAGGCACGACGGGCCCGGCCGGCACGCTCGCGACGACTGTCGATATGGCCGCGGCAACTATCGCGAATACGGTCACAACCATTCGGGTCAACGATTTTGCGGCGCTTGGCGACGGGGGCGGCCACACTCGCAAGCGCGTTACCGCGCAGCCGGCTTGGGGTGGTATCCGCTCGACAGACCGCTTCCTGCCCAACGGCACGGTAGACGCGGCCAATGGCGGCTGGTGGGACGTTGACGAAGCCGCTCCGAACGAATTGATGTTCGGCGGCGTCGCTTCGGCCAGCAACGCGGTCCAGACCGCCGCTATTCAGTCGCTACTGGACTATTGCTACGGCAGCCCCGGCCGGAAGGCGTATAACGCCCGATCACACACGATCACGGCGCAGATCAACATCCCCGCCGGCGTCTGCTTGGAATGGGGCTGGGGATTCCCGTCCGCTGTCTTCGGGCAAGGCGCATGGCTCAAGGGTTTTAACGGCGACATGATCCGCATGGGGGACGCCTCGGTGCTTGTCCGCCCGCTTCTGCAAGGCTTGGGCGCTACATGGACGGGGCGCGGGGTTGTGGTCGACCAAGGGCAGGACCAGGTCATGATCCATCCGTTCATCAACGACATGAACGGCTTCTGCATCGAATTCCCGACAGACAGCGTCGGGGGGGAGGTTTCGCTGCGAGGGCGGGTATTTCCTGCGCACTACGATCACCAACCCGTGCATCGGCTTCCCGGCCACCGAAGCGACTACCTTCGGGTACCGCATTTTCAACAATCCAGGTTGCGGCGGTGGCGTTCTGTTTGCCTTCAAAAACGGCAACATGACCCTAGCGCCGGCGTCGACTTCACGGGCAACACCACAGGGCGGGTGTTTATGACCGGGCACCGCTGCGCCAATGCCCTGACTACGATCATCGGCACACAACATCACATCGCCCACAATTCGTTTGGTGGGTCGGTGACGCTCGGCGGCACGGCGAGCGAGCTAGAATTTTCAGGCAATATTCTGTCGGGCACCATTACGCTGGATTCCGGCGCGATCAAGAACGACATCATCGGGAACCACAGCACCACCGCTAATGCCGTGGTTGACAATTCCAGCGCCACAAGCACCAGCATCAACAACGTCGACGATCCGATCGAGCAGTCGTTTACGCCGGTTTGGACGGGCAGTGTCACCAACCCGGTACTCAACAACGGCACGATGCAATTCTTTTGGAAGCGAGCGGGCCGTTCCATCCGCGTTCGCGGCCGCGTCACTATGGGCTCGACGACCACCTACGGTTCGGGCATCTGGTCTCTAGGTTTCCCGTCGGCATTGCCAGGCGTTTCCTCCAACGGTCGAGCCGTTGGAGCCGCGCAGGGACTAGATTCCGGGACAGCGTATCTTGCGGGAGCGTGTTTCGTCGCTGACGCGGGTACCGTCATCAACATGAACCATCACGGGGGCACCAATCTATGGGGTGCGCTCATCCCGCAGACATGGGCCGTCGGTGACGAATTTAGCATCGACCTCACGATATCGCTAAAATAGGCGAGGCGGGGGCAAATCGTGCCGGCCATTGTTCAAACGTCATGCTGATGCACCGTTCCGCCGAATGAACGGCGCCTCCCGCCCGGAGAGCTCTGCTCTGATCGGAGCGCTCCGTAGTGGTCGCGGCTAGGAGACATAGCGGCGGAACGATGCTCTGATGAATCGCTTACGCGGCCACCAGGAAGCGATCGATCTCGACGTCTGAAGGTTGCTTGGCTGGCTTCGTCCTTGCCACGCCTACCCTCGAAATCGTTCGGTGTGCCACACGATCTTGCCGTCGATCCTCATCGGCTTGTGGATCATCAGACGCTTCGGCAAGTGCTCGGGATGAACCTCGAGAAGCGTGATCTTGATCTGCGGCTTGCACCGGTTGCAGTCAAACTTCAGCTTCTGCGGGTCGACGCCGCCGCCGTAGACCATCATGAGATCGGCCGATCGGCAGTAGCGGACGTTGCCGCAGCTGCACTCGGCCTTCACAAGCATGTTGTGCCGGGTCGCCTTTCCCAGCGTGTCGATCGGATCGTGCGCCATGAGAACGAATAGAGAACATTCTTCTTGATCGTCAAGCCGATTTGTGGAATCTTTTCAACATGAGCGATGAACCTTCACGGCTTGCCGAAGGCATGACAGGGGCCCCGCGCGATCGACGGCGCGTCGACAACCATGCGTGCGAACATGCCGGCTGCGGCCGGGATGGCGGGTTCGGCTTTGCGAAGCCGCGTCTGGAGTCGCACTGGTTCTGCATGGAGCACCGCGGCGAAGGCGAGCGATATCTCGCTGGAGCAGGACGGCACCAATGACCCGCTCATCCTTCGCAGGGGAGTTGCAGTCCGTATCGGACCACATTGCGGACCTATCTCGCGCCGATCTTCAGGTCATGCTCCGACGGGCCGCCCTGGTGATCAGGAACACCGCAGGCATGGAGCTCGGCCCCCGCGTGGAGGATTCACTTGCCAGCATCGCCGGCGAAATGGCTGTTCCGAAGTCCGATCTAATCGAGACCATCATCGGCGACTGGCTGATCGCCAACGCCTATCTGCCGGTGCCGTGCGGGCTCGATGATGAGAGCGCCACCGACGGAAGTGCCTAGTTCAATGTTCGACAACGTTCTGCCCGAACAGAAAAAGCCCAAGCTGATCGTTGTCGTCGCATTCAACCGCGGCGATGAAGGCGATCTGTTTACCGCCTACGGTCCGACCGACCAGCAGAGCGAAGACCGCGCTATCCGCACAGCTAAGGCGCTAGCTTCAAAACATGTCGGCGTCATCGCCTGGAGCCGCGATGCAGACCCTGCGCTAGGGGACTACGGCCCGCCCACGACGCTGTTCGTCAGCGGAGAAGTCCCCGACATGGAATGATCAAACGTCGAAAAGGTCGGTCGGCCCAAGGCCAATCCTGTCGATGATGTCGGGCGTGTTGTTGCGCGGACTGCCGACCTTGCTGTCGATCGGCCACATCGTCATCAGATCGGACGGGAATGGCTTCATCAGGTCACGAGGATCCTGCTCCGGCCCAAGCCAACGCATGTAGTCTGACGGCGCCAAGATGACCGGCATGCGGTCATGGATCGTGGCCATCAGATCGTTCGGCTCGGAGGTGACGACCGCGAAGCTGCGAATGAGTTCGCCGGTCGTCTTGTCGGCATACTCTACCCAGATGCCCGCCATGGCGAAAGGCTCGCCCGATTTCATGGCGATGGCGTAGGGCTGGTTTTTCTTGCCCGATGCATCGAGCTTCTGCCATTCGAAATATCCGTCGACCGGCACCAGGCAGCGCCGCGAGGCATAAGCCTTCCGGAACAGGCCATTGGTCGAAACGGTCTCACAGCGCGCGTTGACGGGCGGCGGCCGACCGCCGCCATCTCGAGCCCAGCCAGGCACAAGGCCCCACTTCGCGGAAACAAAGCCAGCCATACTGGTGGACAGCTCTTCGCGAACGATGATCGGATAGGTGAGGCTCGGCGCACCGTTCCAGATTGGAAAGCCATTGCCGAGCCGTTCGATATCGCCGGCATGGGCGAATTCGAACCGCCGCACCATGTCGGGAATTGTCGATTTGACGAAGACGCGTCCGCACATTTTAGCCAGAACCCACATTCATTACGTTGGGGAAGCAAGATGGGAACGAAATAGGAACGTGTCAACCGCTGGCCGTTGCGACGACGCATCACCTCTAAGAGTACTTCGAAGACGCTTTCGACCTCGCCGTTGATTTCGTCGGCAGGGGTGCCGGCCTTCTCGGCTGCGGTCATCAGCTGATCTGCCAGGTCGCTGGCAGCGATCGGATCTCCCCGCGCCACAATAGGCAGTTGCTCGGCAGCAACCCACCTGTCGAGAAATCTTAGGCCACGTGTGCTCACTTTGTGCGGCGCTCGGGCGCGCATTAACCACCTCCAAGGATGTGATGCACCCTAAAGATCGCGCTAGGCGTTGTGCAGATATGGAAAATCATCAGCACAGATTTTACTGCCACATGGAAGCCAAGGGAACCTGGGGTGTTTGGGACTGCCTCGCCAATAGGCCTGCCAGGCTAGGAGGCGGTGACCTCCGCGGATGCACTGCTCAAAGGGCAGAAGCCGCAGAGCACGTCCTCACCAGGATTTACAAAAGCGGACTTGATGCAGTCGCCCTCCGGATCGCTGGAATTGTCCGTTAGGCATCAGTGCGAGCCGAGCGCGGTAAGGGTCAGGGACATAACTAAGGCGAGCACGATAAGCGCTGTGAGAACCCCTACGACAATCCAGAACCATTTTGACCTCGGCATGGTGTCATCCACCCTCGCCGCCGGCCGGTTCTTCATCGCCTCAAGGATGACCTCGAACACGCTGCCAACCTCCTCGTTGATCTCGTCGGCACCGATTCCCTCACGCTCCGCAGATTTCATCATTTCGTCAGCGAGGTCGCTAACCGCCGCTGGATCATCAGTCATCGCGTTGGGCAGGTGCTCTGCCATTCACCCATCGAGAAAGTTGATGCCGCGTGTGCTCATCAGCCGATAAGTTCAAAGCGCATATTAGGTTCCGCTACTTGACCCGTGAGACGACCGCACCAGACTCCAGTGCATGGCTAGCGATCTCAACATCGGCGATGAGGTGGCGATCGACGCCACCATTATTCGACGCGTCACTGACGACAGGATCAGCGTGTCGATACCAACCTACGGATTTCCGCATTCCGTTCGGGATAGCACCACGAAGGTGGTCAAAGGTCAGACCATCGAACTGATCGGCAGCGTCACACGGGTCGAGAAGGACGCCGTAACGGTCAGCCTGGGTGGCCCGGTGGTGACGGTCGCGCTTGATGTTGTGCGGCTGGTGAAGCTCTAGCTTTCCCAACCTTACCGCCCTAACGGCTGCTTCGAAAGCGAGAGAAGTTCGGCCTCATCTTTTATCCCGGCCATGTAGTTGGCAATGATCCGAGAGGCCAACCGGCCCTGCGCATCGGGTGTTTGGTCGTCGACGAGTTTAAGCTGCTCGAAAACGCGTCCTAGCAAGGCCAATTCGGCAGGCTTAAAAATCCCGGCATCCACGGCTTTTCGTCTGATGGGCATGACTAGTGTTCTTCCCTCACCGTCTCAAGCCGCGAGCCCGAAATCTGTTCCGGAACATTTTAGCTCAAATGCATGTTTCAATGATTATGAAGATCGAAGCCGACGAATGCCGGGCAGCGCTGACGCTCATCCGGCGCACTATCGAGGATCACTGTCCGCCTGGCGTGTTACCGAGCGAAGAGATGGTGAATGGCCTCTATGGGCCGGAACTGATCCACGAGGCGGAAGCACTGGCAGCTGCAATCGTCGCAACCATTGACCAGATGCAATTGCGCGTGATGATGAAAACGCCGTCTCCTAGTATCAAATAGAGACCGACACAGGGAAGCTCGCTTGGTCGCGCGACGGTGGGCTCGCACCGACCAGGGCAGGTGATGCGAGCCCGGCCGAGTCTTGCGGGACCTCAACCAGCAGCGAACACCCACTCGCTGCCCTTCTTGCAACAAGCCCCCAAATGTCAGGTTCCGCTAATGTACAAAAAAGCCCACCTCCGTTCAGGTAGTGGGCAGTTTTGGGAGACCCTGAAATGGGAACAGTGCGACCCGCCCGAAGTGTTTCGAGGCGACGATGTTCCAGGGGGATTCACAGATTCGCGCTTTCGATCTTCAGAGAAGGGCGGTCAAGTTGCTCGCTTCGGGGGAGCTTCCAATCCTAGACGAGAAGACTGATCGCCAGCGAAAGCGACGGCATCTGCCTCATTTTCGAATGCTCGGGAATACGTTTCACCGTTCCTGCCTATGATGCGAACAACCCACTCGCCCAACGAATGGCCGATCTCTAGGAAGAGGGAAGACGAAGACGCCGGCCGGTACGTGACGCTGTCCAAAGCCCTCGGGAGGCTTGTCCCGCCAAAATCGGCACCATCGGAGGAATGAACTTCACGCATGCACTGACTCCCGAGACCGCGAGTCAATTAGCGCGTGCTTAATTAGTTCCAGAACGTTTTAACGAATCGTTGACCGCGCTGTCCCATTATAGGACGGCGCGGTCAAACCCCAACCTTGGCTGCGCAGGCGGCTTCGGCATTGAGTTCCACCCGAACTGTCGGAGCCGCCACCCACATTCCACAATTTACCAGCAATGGTTGAATCAACCGTTACTGCACGTGCTTTCCAGGGCGCTTCCCTGATCGTTAGACTTTGACGGAACAAACCGGGGATTCACCGATTCGAGGTTTCGATCTACATTGCCCGGACCGAAGCGATCTTCGACGATATCGCAAACGCCCTCAGAGAGCCCCGCCTGGATGTGTGGCGCCCTGTCCGCGCCAGCTGTTCCTTGGCCTTCCCATCGGCTTGGTGTTGGCCTTGGAATGGCGCTGGCCACTAGGGAAGCGGCCCATCATCGGGCCTCGAGTTGCGCAGCTGCGGCAGCAGCTATAATAGATCGACTTCAAAATCGAGGACTCGCACCATGACCGACGCCCACAACCACGCCGCTGAACTGGTAGAACTCACGGCTGACGTGGTGTCCGCGTACGTCAGCAACAATCCCTTGCCAGTCGCGGGCTTGGCGGACCTGATAGCCTCAGTGCACGCGTCGCTGTCTGGCATCGGCCATCGCGTGGCTGCCGCGACCGAAGAACCAGTGCCTGCGGTAAATCCGAAAAGGTCAGTATTTCCCGATTACATCATCTGTCTTGAAGATGGTAAGCGGTTCAAAACCCTTCGGCGGCATCTGCGCGTGGATTTCGGTCTCACTCCTGACGCGTATCGAACGAAGTGGAACTTGCCATCCACTTATCCGATGGTCGCTCCCAACTATGCGGACTCACGGTCTGCCATGGCGAAGTCGATCGGTCTGGGTAGGAAGGCACCGCAGCCCACGGCAACTGCAACGGGCAAGGCAAGGCAGACGGCTAAGGCTAAAGCGTAGCTTCCGCGCTCACACCATTACCACCGCGACATCAATCGGCGATGTATGCATCGCGGCGGACCTGTCCGCTCTTGGCCGGCACCCACCCAGGTTCCCCAAAACCACTGGCGCCGGCCATTCTGGAGGCACGTCAGCTTCGTATAGGAGCCCAAACTTTTCTTGTTGAAGACCGCTTTCGACAGTACGGTCCCCGTTTGGCCTGATTGCTGGGGAGGCAACACCATGGCTGTCGTAGTTCCAATTCGCAAAGCACACCCTCGTGTCGAAGTTGGCGAAGCCTGCGGCGAGTGGTTTGTCCGCGTGGTCGAGGAAGACCAGGAACTTACCCGATCATTCGCGATCGAATCCTACGCCTTGGCATTTGCAGAAGGCCAAAGGATGCGTCTGCATCTCAACACGTTTTTGCGGCTGTAGAGCAAGCCTATGCAGAGGTCCGCAGGGCTACTGGCGGACTTGGGCGATAGCATCGAAGCCATCGGCCACCACATTGCGACCATGGAAACGCGACAACTGCACCAATTGCTCAAGTTGTTGCCATCGAGATCGGAAATGGCCAGCGCGGAAATGGTGATGGGCATCCTAATCTATCGCGAGATCGAATTGCGCCGCCAGCGGGGGACGGGCGGCAACGTGTTGCCCTTCCCTGGTCTCGGGACTCCACCTATCCAGCACTAGGCAGCGACGCCGGACCTGTAAGAGGCCATCGGATAGCGCATCCCTGTCGGTGATTGTTTCACGGTCTTGAGCAGCACTTCATGCGGATCCTGCACGGCCTGGTGGTTGTCGCAGCTCGGCGACAAGCGGGCTGACGATGCCTTGTGCAGCCGTTCCGCCTCGGTCCTGAGCGGCGAGCTGTTCCTGCGAAACTCGTTGTGAGGGGTTTTCGTCTTGACCATGGTAGCGAACTCCGTTGAGGGGATCGCGCAACGAGGGACATGTTTCCGGTTCTTGCACAAAAAAAGCCCGTCGCGGCAAGCGACAGGCTTTCTATGGGACTTCAGGGATTAGAATTTGTAGGCGATGCCGAAGCGAACCTCGTTGGTCTTCAGATCAACATCCGATCCCGTATCTTCAAATGATTCGCTGCCGAAGTCAGTATAGCGATACTCGGCGCGCAGCAGCAGATTGTCCGTCATGGCATAATCCAAGCCCACTCCTATCGTCCATCCTGTAAATGTATCTCCAAACGAACCTGGACCGGTATCATTGCTTATTTTGATGTCGCCAAACGCAATGCCACCCGCAATATAAGGAAGAAAGCGATCAGCTGCATATCCCAGGCGAAGTCTTGCCGCCCCACTCCAATTGAGTTCTTCGGTGACGCTGGCGCCCGGAATTGGAAAACCAGGAGCGGCGAATACTTGGCCGCTGCCATCAACATTCGCATAGACGACGTCCAGTTCCGCACCAATCACGATGTTGTTCGACATCTGATAGTTGTAACCGGCGTAGACGCCTCCAAGGAACCCATCAGGGTCTGTGTCTACAAAGCCCGGTCCACCGATTTGGTCAACGCGACCATCACCCCAAGCATAGCCTGCCTGAAGGCCGACATACCCCCCTGTCCAGCTAAAGACCGGCGCGGCTTCTGCAACGATGGCATCGGCAGCAAAGGCTGACGACGTCAGCAACGACAATGACAAAGCGAAAAGCAGCTTCTTCATAAGTGATCTCCCATAACTGCCTTTTTTGGTAGCAGAGCGCGCCGATTCATGCAGTTGTTTTTCTGCCACAGTTGGCGCAATTCAAAGCGCCGCCTGCACTCGCATGAGGCCCCTATCTGCCACCGGCGGCGATCGGATCGCCCCTCCCCACGATGGGCAGCTGCTCGGCTATCCCTTGTCCAGAAGGTTCAGGCCGCGAACACTCATTCTGGTTGCCCAGAACCAGAATTAACATCGAGGAGGGTACGATAAAGGCTGTCGACCTCCTTGTCGTCGAACGCCTCGGTCAGCTCGCTTTCCGCAATCCCCTCAGCCTCCGCGTCGGCGATTAGCCGCTTTGCGAGGTGCTCGATCTCCGCTCGCTCTTTCGGCGCACCGGCGTCGGATAGATCGTGTTTCCATTGGTTCAAGAATAGGACGGCCGGCTTGCTCATTCGGGAACACCTGGGGCAAAGTGCACGACGGCATCGACCAGCGTCCGATATAGGCTATCAACCTCTTCGTCGATCTCTTCGCGCTTGATCGTCAAGGCTTTAGCGTCGGCATACAATTTGTGTATGTACTCACTTACCGAAACGGCGTCGGTCTTAGCCGTTTCGGGGAGATTGTTGCCGATCGCCCAATCGAGAAAGTTGACGCCGCGTGTGCTCAGGCGTAGGTGGCCCGCTCCTGATCTTTCTTAGCTGGGCCATCTCTGTCATCCTCTTGAAAGTCCTGAAGTGAGGCGTGGCGCAGGTCATCCTCGCCGCGCAGGTGCTTCACGCTCCAATTAGCCCCGGCTTGACCCATTGCGTCGCCGGCCGCTTCATGCCCTTCGGCGCGGGCCCGGCGTGTTCCCCCGCCGGCGGCGCAGTTTCCAGGACACGTGAATTTCAACACAACTCCGGAGCAGAATACCCGCTTTCACGGATGAGCTGCTCGGCATCTAGGGTCCAGTTTCAGATGGGAGCGCCCTCCGTCACCACTTGACCCGCAACCCCAGTGAGCCGGTCAGTGCATAACTGTCACCGAAGTCTTTCAGACCTGTCCGGGCGAGAGCTTCGCCAAAGACCGAGAACTTGTCGCCGGCCCAATTGATCGTACCGCCGACGCCGAGACCGCCCCAGAGCTGCTGGTCTCGGCTTGAGAGGTTGGTGCCGGCCAGGTCGACCGAGGAGCCATCCCCAAAATCATAGTAGAGGTTGGCGATGCCGTAGAGGTTCGTGTGGCCGGCGCGGCCCGCACGGTCCTGCCACTGCGTCTGGTGGTCGAGCGAGAGGCCGAGGCGGCCGAGCAGGCTGTCGTTGGTGCCGGGGGTAACCCTAGCGCCAAAGGGGTCGGTGAAGGCGTCGAGATCGACCGACGACCAGGCAAGCTGCGCTTGCGGCGTCAGCGACCAATTGGGATCGAGCATGATGCGTTTGCCCGCTTCGACACCGAGCGCGTAGCCGACGCCGTTGTTGCCGTCGACGAGCCGCTGTCCGGCGGTCGCCGAGTCGAGATTGCTGTCGTACCAGACCACCTGCGCCTGGCCGTCAAGGTAGAAGCCTTCCGCGCCGTACCAGGTCAACGAGCCGGAAACGCCATAGCCGGTCGTATCGATGGACCCGCTGCCGAACACCGACGAGATGTCGGCGGATACCGTGCCATACTGGAAGGCGACGCCGCCGATGAGCTGACCGGCCGCGCTATCCGAGACAAGCATGTCGGCGCCGGTCTGCAGCCTCCAGGTCGAGGTATCATACGTCGTTGCGGTGGTGGAGCTTTCAGGATCGTAGGAGCCGCTGGTGCCTTCGATCCTGCCCCACAGCCCGATACCGGCCTCGGCCTTTACATCGTCGGAGATACCGTCCGCGCCTTGCGCTTCTACGGTCCACGAGCGGTTGCCGAGCCGCTGCTGCAGCGTACCCAGTTGATTGTAGCTCTGCAACACGCCCGCATAGGCTTCGTACACAGGTGCACCGGCCTGGAAGAGCAGGCTGTTGTCGAGTTCGGAACGGAGATACCAGTCGCCATCGCCGGGGGTGTTCACGCCGCCCTGGTAGAGCCTGTAGGCATAGGCGCCCGCGACGACCGCCGCATCGCCTTCGAAGATATAATTGCCGTTGAGCGAGAAGGTGCCGTTCGAGATGCCGCCGACGTCGACGATCTTGATGCCTCCGACCGTCTGATCGCCCGAGCCGCCGACATTGACGACCTGAAGGGTGCTCGTCCCCGACGTGTTGCCCGCGATCACCAGCATGTCGGTCAGCGAACCGTCACCACCGAGCTCGGTGTGGAGAACGACGTTGCCGCCATTGCCGACGTAAGCGCCGCCGATGGTCAGCGTTTTGCCGAGGCCGCCGCCCGCGATGCGCACCGTTCCGGCGTTGCTCAGCCCCGCAATCGACTGCGAGGTGCCGCCAAGATCGAGAGTGGCGCCCGAGGCGACGGAGAACTGCGAGGAGGAACTGAACGCGTTCGCAGCGCCCGCGGCAAGCGTGCCGCCGGTGACCGAAGTTCCGCCAGCAAAGGCAGAGTTGTCCGAGGCGAGCACCAGCGTGCCGTCGCCGCTCTTGATGAAATTGCCGGCGCCCGAGAGCACGCCGGCATAGCTCGCATTGGCAGCCTGGTCGAATGTAAACGAGGCGCCGGCGCCGATCGCGGCATCGCCGCCGAAGCGCTCGGCCGCCGAGACGAGACCACCCTGGTCGATTGTCCAGTCAAGCAGAGAGGTGCCCGACAGCGTTAGCGATCCCGCGCCATCCTTCACCATCACGCCGGTGCCCGAGATATTGCCTGCAAAGCTGGCGTCCGCCGCCTGGTCGAACACGACGGTTCCGGCATTGCCGATGTCACCACGGATCGAAGCCGCATTGCCGACAAGCGTGCCGGCTGTGATCGTCGTGCCCCCCGCATAGGTGTTGACGCCCGTTAAAACCAGCGTGCCGCCTCCGGCTTTCGTGAGGCCGCCTGCGCCCGAGACGGCATTGCTGAGCCTGAGGGTCGTGCTGTTGTCGGTCAGGAACGTTCCGTTGCCGGTCAGGGCGACGCTCCGGTCGCTGGCTATGTCGGCGGTCGTCTGCAGCGTGCCGCCATTGAAGGTCAAGCCGCCCGAAGGGGCTCCCAAATTGCCATCGCTTGAAATCTGCAGGACGCCGCCGGACAGCGTCCACGGCGTAACTGCAGTCGTTGTCCCCGTCAGTGTCCAGGTGCTGCTTCCGGTTTTTTCATAGAGTCCGAAGCCATCGTATTTGGCGCCAGCGCCGATCTGGGACACATCGAAACTTGCATTGGTATCGCCGCCTAGCTTGAACGTATCGGCATTGCTGAAGGCAACCACATTGCCAGTGATGTTCGAGCCGGCCTGAATCTCCAGGGAATTGACGCCACCGGTGAACTGGATGGCTCTGCCGGCTACCGGCGTTCCACCACCCGCGCCGACTGCGCCACCTGTGATCGTACCCGCATTGATGACGGCGATGTTGGAGCCCTTGATCCCAGCGCCGCCATCGCCTGCCGTTCCGGTCGCCCCGGCCTGACCACCAATGCCGCCAATGATCGTCGCCCCGGTCCCGTTGATGACCGTTCCACCCGAAAGTAGAAGAACACCAGCGCCACCGTCCCCACCGCCGCCGAGCAGGGTTCTTCCGCCGGCACCCCCGAGCAGATGTCCGCTGTTCTGGATTGTCCCGCCGGCAGTCAAGACGATGGCAGCTGCGCCACCGCCGCCGCCTGATTGGACCCCAACTATAAGGCCACTCGTGCCGCCGGTAACGCTGCCGCCCGCCTCTACAAACACGTTTGCAGACGAAAATATGCCGACGCCGCCACCGCCGCTGCCGGAAGTGCCACCGGTTCCGCCTCGACCGCCAGTGCCACCAGCCACCGATCCGGTGCCAGTAACTGTAACGTCGGCCGTGGCACTGACGCCGACACCGCCACCGCCACCGCCGCCGCTCCTGACGACGTTGTTCGTGCCAGGTGAGCCTGTGGCGCCAGCCCCGCCGCTGATGCTGGTTGAAATTGTCCCCTCTGTGGAAATGACCTGACCCGTAGCACCAGTCGCACCGGCAATGCCATTTGGGCTGTTGGCCGTGAAGACTCCCGCTCCCGATCCCCCGGGCGCACCGTTACCCGTTGTTAGGTCAACGCCGCCACCACCGCCGCCGGCGGTCGACCCATTGGGGATACTCTGACCCGTGGCGCCCGCTAGTGCACCGTCCACACCCCCCTGTCCAGCACTCACGCCTGTGCCATTGCCGCCATCGGCCCAAGCCGGCGCGGCGCTCAGCGCAAGGGTGACCGTAAGAATCGCAAAGGCAGAAGCGCTCCAGCGAAGCGACGCTGGCTGCTGCAAGCGCGCGAGATGCAAAACCCAAATCCCATCGCGCGCCAAAGTCCGCTCCGCCATGCCTAAGCTCCCTGATTCCTGAGTGCGCTGAAGGCAGCATGAAAGCTATTCGCCCGCAAGACGTTTACAGTCATGAGAGCTACCAAGAAGCTAACGGTGATCAGTAAAATGAAGTCTGCGGCTGTTTGAGTGACAGAAATACGTCACATTAGATTTCGCTTATTAAGAAAGACCTTACCCAAACTCGAGAACAATCTCGCCGTTGACGGTCTTGATCTTGCCAAAACCGTCCACCGCCACACCATCAAAGCCCTGCAGCCACGCGTCGGCATGCTCCTGCCAGTAAGCTGGCACCGCGCGCTCCTTGCCATCCTTGCGCGCCTGCGCACCGTACATCCATGCATAGGTGACGCGCTCCTGATCTTTACGCACGGCCATTTGCATCATCCTCCCAGAAGTCCAGCAACCTTGCGTGCCGCAGCTTCTCTTCGCCTTTGAGGGTCTTGACCCGGCCGACTAATCCGGGCTTCAGCCACTCGGCCTTGTCCTTTTTATGCCCCTTCGGGACCGGGCCGCCAACCTTGCCCTGGACGCGATCCCATAACGCCCGCCGCTTGTCGGCAGTGAACGAGACGAATGCACCGCCTTTGTAGTGGCCCTTTTCAGCCATGATCACCTGGGCAGCTTTGCCGCGCTCGCGCTGCGCGCCGATGATCTCCATTTCCTTTTCCTCAAAGCACTTGATCTTGCGCCAGGCGCTCGTCTTGCCGCTGAGATATGTGCTGCCCTTGAGCTTCGAGACCATGCCTTCCAGCCCGGCCTTGTCGACTAGGTGATAAACCGCGTCGCCGGTGCCAGGCATCGCCTCGCTGAATTGAATGTGCCCAGCGGCCGGGATCATTTCGTGCAGGATCTCGCGACGATCTTCGGTCGGCATCCCGCGCAGGTCATGGCCGTTCAGGAACAGCAGATCGAATGCGACCAGGTAGATATCCGGCGACGGGCGCCGCAACCCAATCACCGCCTGCATGGCATGGAAGTCTGGCAGGCCGGCATCGTTGATCATGATAGCTTCGCCTTCGAGGATGAAGCTTTCCGCGTGGATCGCCGCCGCCTCTTCGGCGAGATAGCGATATCGAGCCGTCCAGTCGAAGCCGTTCTTTGTGAAGAAGCGGATGCCGTCTTCATCCTTGATGACCTGAGTGCGGTAGCCATCAAACTTGATTTCGTGGCTCCAATCGTCGCCGGCCGGCGGCACATCGAAAAGCTCGGGCTCCATTGGCCGGATGAATTTTAAACGCATGAACACACCCACACCCGGCCATTCAATAAGCTTAAGCTAAAATGGTTCCGAAACCGGAAACCGGCTTTTGGTGCAACAAACACGCTAACTGAACGTTGCTCGATATTCGCAGGAGGAATCGAGATATGGTCGACGACAAGAGCAAACGGGATTTTCGCGATCGGGACCGTGTTTCAGCCGATGAGGATTATGAGGTCGAGTATTTCGCCACGAAGGCCGGCATTACCCCGCAGCAGGTCAGGGAACTGATCGCGAAGCACGGCAACCAACGCGAGACACTGGAGCGGGAAGCGAAGGCGCTGCGGAAATAATGACCAGGCTATCGGATCTCGGCAGACCAATAATCGGGCATCGACATGAAGGCCCGCCCGCGAGCGAGCTCGATCACTTCATGCCTTGCCCTGTTTGCGGCCAACAGATCGACATGCGCGACTTTCGCCAGGTCGCTTATCATGCCGATCCGGATCACGATCAGCCTATCGGACTGGACGCTTAGGAACAAAAGTGCCGAAATACCACGTCGAGGAAATGGACGGCGAAACCGTGACGGCTACGCACATCGTCCACGCCACAACGCCGATCAGGACGGCGCGGGAAGCGACAGAGCGCGACCTCACCCTGCCCACCAGCGAACCCATTTGGATCAGGGTTGCCGACGAGAAGCGCGGCCATATATTCGAATATAGTTTCAGCCTGTAGCTGACGATCCAACTCGGCTAGCTGAGTTTTTGAATGGCATACCATGCCGTCGACCTCGATACGCAAGTTCGACTATGACCCCAGCACCAGGGTTCTCTCGGTTTGGTTTGTAGCGAGCGGGAAGCATTACGAGTTTTTGGACGTACCTGCTGAGGCCTTTGCCGCGTTCAAAGCTGCCTTTGCCAAGGGCGTCTATTTCAACGTTTACATCCGGAACCGTTACGCATTCCGGCTCGCGCCAGGGAGGGCAGCAGGCTCGTCGGGCGGTTGACACAATTTCGAATTCAAAGCGGCCCGCGCCACCCAAGAAGGAATGCGCGGACCCGACCAGATGCAGCCGCCGGGCGGACCGGACGGCGTCGACTGGGTTGCTGCCGCCGCATGAGGCCCCTTAAGGCGTGGCCGGCGCCAGCTTGGCGGCTACTTGGTCGATCTTGTCGGCAAGCACGCCATTGGCCCAATCTGTCACCTCAGGGTCAACGGGCTTGTTGGCCATTTGGGCAAGAGCTGCATCGAGCGATGGAACGTTGGCAGCGGCGTCAGCGGCGGCGGCCTGAGCATCGGCGGCGGCCTGGGTGGCGTCATCGAATGCTGTCTGTGCTGCATCGAGGTCGGCCTGCGTCGGGACATCTTCGGGCGGGGTATTCGGGTCAGCCGCTTTCGCATTCAGCGCGTCGAGCGCCGCTTTGGCGTCGGCAACCGCCTGATTAGCGGCATCGAGCGCCGATTGAGCGTTCTTGGCTATTGCCGACTGTGTCACAAAAGCCTGCACGCCAGCGAAGTTCTTGCTCTTGGAGTGCATAAGGGCGTTGGCGTTGCGCTGCAGTGAGTTCAACCGACCCAGCTTGGCATGGATATTCTTTTCCTTGGACACAGAAGCGGTAGCGGCCTTCGCGACATGGTCCTTGGCGGCCTGGCCCTTGGCTGATGCCGACTTTCCGAGCGAACCGCCGCCTCCGCCATTGCCGCTAGTATTACCCTTTCCTCCGCTATCATTGCCATTGCCGCTACCATTACCGTTGCCATTGCCATGGCCGTTACCATTGCCATGGCCGTTGCCACCAGCACCAGCCAGGGCCGGCGACACCAGAAGCGCGAACACCGCGAATGCAGCAAAAAGGGTCTTGCGGGATGTCATATTTCCTCCGACATTGCCACCGCCGGTAAACGTATAGCGGGCAACATGAGCAATCGCTAACACAAAGGGTAAACTTAGATATAGCTGTGCTTTCATTGCGAGACGAAGCGGCCGGCCGGCGAAACGCCAACCAGCATAACTCTTTGAAATTGCTGAGGTAAATCACCCTCCTTGGGACCGGCCGGCCCTCGAAACTCAAAGGTCTTACAGCCCTCAGACCAAGGCCTTAGGCCGAAGTTTGGCTGCCACCAAAGCCTCGACACGTGGCGACCTTGGGTCTCGGCACGTTCTCGGGAGAAAAACAAAAGCCCGGGGACGGAGGCGAGCGGGCTTGTATGGAATGGCCCGCGCCTGCTTCGCAGGCTGCGCGGGCCGACCATGATAAGTGGAGAGGACATCTTGGTCACCGGAACGGACCGCTGAAGAACGAGCCGGGTGTGACCGATGAGCCGGCGGGCAATCGGCCTGGAGTAGCTGGCACGAGCCAGCATTGGTCAACGAGCGGCGGAGGGGTTGGTTGCCCGAGCACGTTCCAGGCGCTCGTGCGACGAAGCCCAATGGTATCTCCAAAATTGCTCGTGGGGCGGAAAGCTCGATCGCGATGGCCATAAGCGGCCCCCAAGGGGGAAACCCGACCGTTGCCATCTCAACATCGGGGGGATCTGCACAGGGTAATTCTTGTTTCGTTAGGTGTTGCCTCGAGTGGAACAACCACATCACCAAGCGCAGCCGCTAAGCTGCGCCGGAATTCAGCTGCGCATTGCCGGCTTTGCTCAGCACTGAGTGTATCATTTTAGCACAATCTCTAATTGGTAGACTCGCGTGAAGCAAAGGCGGTTAATCCCGCCCGTTAGGGCCCAAGGGAGGGAAAAGGCCAAAGGGAGGAAAAACGATGTCCGTGAAAACAGAAGACTATCGAACGAACAGAGCCGACTACGCGATCGCCGCACATGGCGGAAAGACCGCCGATGATGACGACCGCGAAGAAGAGTTGGCGGCAAAAAAGAGGTCGCTGTGGCTAAGAGATCGGCGAACCACCAGATTGACCGCAAACCCGTCCGAAAGCTTGCCAGGACCGAAAGCCAGGTTGCGGGCTAGTTAGCGCATCCCCGAACCTGCGGAGCCGGCCGGCTGGACTCCAAACCATAACAGTAGCATCCTCTCATCGGGGAGAGGGGTTTGGACAAATACCGATACGACAATCGGTCGGGCCAAAGGGGCAATCGGACCGTCACTAAGCTGCGGGGTGCACGCCAATTGGCTGGCATTCCGAAGCGCCTGATTTTCGTCACGGTGGCTGCAATGTCCGCCTTCGTGACGCAGTTCGTCCTGCGGCACAGCAGCCGTGCACCCGAGATCCATCTTTCGAGCCAGATCAGCCATAGCCCAGGGCTGATCGCCGGTGTCGCCTCGGTCATCGACGGCGATACGATCGAGATCCACGGCCAGCGCATCCGCTTCAACGGCATAGACGCGCCCGAAAGCCGACAGATATGTAAAAACGCGAACGGCGCCGACTATCCCTGCGGCCGGAGATCGGCCCAAGCGCTGGATGCCTTCCTGGCGGCATCGAGACCAACCGACTGCACATTCGTGACGTGGGACCGCTATCACCGATTTGTAGGCGACTGCCGGCGCGCCGACGGCACCGGCGTGGCTATCTGGATGGTCGAGCAGGGTCAGGCGCTGGATTGGCCCCGCTACAGCCAAGGCGCCTATGCAAGGCAGCAGGCGACCGCGAAGGCCGCGAAGGTCGGTCTGTGGGCCGGCACGTTTCAGGTGCCCTGGGAATGGCGCGCGGCGCACGCTGAAGGCACGACGCCGTCGAGCCAGCCGTTTGGCCTCGTCAGCCGCAAGCTGGTCGCGCAGAGCGGCTATTCGTGCCAGCCACGGCGGACCTGTTCGCAGATCGGCTCGTGCGATGAGGCCCAGTGGTATCTGCAAAATTGCTCGTGGGGCGGAAAGCTCGACCGCGACAAGGATGGCATCGCGTGCGAAAGCCTTTGCTAGGAGCGTGGCGCGATGGTGACGAGAACCGCAAAAATACTGGTGCTTTGCAAAACCTACCCTTCGCCGAGCAGCAAGTATTCCGAGACCTCATGCGTAGCCGGAATGGAGGAAACAGGTTCCCTGATCAGACTGTTTCCAGTGCCGTTTCGGCTGATCAAGGATGACCAGCAATTCAAGAAATGGCAGATGATTGAAGCCACGATCGAAAGGGCAAGAGACGACAACCGCCCCGAAAGCCATCACATAAAGGTCGACACGATTAACAAGGTTGACGCTCCCCTCTCGACCAAAAATGGATGGGCCGATCGGCGGGCGTATCTAAGCAAGGCGCCTATCTTCGACGATTACGCCGCGGTCGAGGCATCTCGAAAAACCGCAGGCAGCACACTTGCATTTTTGCGACAGTCCAAAATCATTGGGCTCGACATCACAGCGGCAGCGAACCCGGACTGGACATCCCAGGAGCGAAAGAAACTATTGCAGCATCAGCAACAGGCTGGGCTTTTCGATGATGCAGACGCTCCAGCAATTAGAACCCTTCGGAAGCTGCCACACGACTTCCATTACCGCTATCGGTGCACCGTGGGGGGTATTGACGCAGAGTATCGGCACAAAATCGTCGATTGGGAAATTGGCGCTCTGTATTGGAATTGCCGGCGGGGGCACGGCAAAGATTGGGAAGCCCCCTTTCGCGCCAAGCTAGAACACGATCTACCTGCGGCCGACCTCATTTTCTTGATGGGAACGATCCACAGGTTTCCAGATCAGTGGCTGATCGTCAGCCTGATTTATCCCCCTAGGCGGCAATCGCCTCAAATGGCTCAACGATCTCTGTTTGATCTTTGAGATGAGCGATTGAAGAACCTGTTTTGCGGGCCGCCGCTCTCGCCACATAAGTCCGATGGCAAAGGTTATGGTCTGCTTCGAAGCAGACCAGGCATGAACTCTTCGACCGAGCGAGGCTCGCCACTTCGTCAACAGCCGATTCCTGACCGCCCAGGTATTGCAGAAAGCTTTTTGTATAAATCGACCAGTTCCCATCTCGCTTGTAACGGTCTCGGACTGGCTTTGGGCACCCCATTGCCTTGGCATGAACATAGGAAATTCCGGCGGCGGCTAGCGCCTGCTCAAAAGCCACTTTCGAAAAGCCACGTTTGCGGGATAGAGGGGTTGCGCGCACGTCAATGACCTGACTGACGTGTGCCGATTGTAGTCTCTCGATGAAACGTTCAATCGTCAGCCCCTCGTATCCGAACGTGTAGATGCGCGTGGCCATGCACTGCCTCCTGTTTGCTGACCTTATAGCGGGATCGGCAAAATCTGGAAGATACGACGGTTGTGTGGGAAATTTGTGTGGGATAAGCGAATATCGTTCGCAAAAATCCTGTCAACCACTTGAATTCATTGGGCGCACCCGACAGGATTCGAACCTGTGACCTCTGCCTTCGGAGGGCAGACAAGACAATGTTGTTTCTTGTGGCGGCTAGTTGCGAGCCTCAGCGCGGATCCCTGACCGTCGGCGATCGGCTGGCCTTCGATGATCGGCTCGCGAACTCAACTCCGACTGAGAGTTTCGACACGACGGAGGAGGTTCCTGGCTGAATTGTGATTCCAGACGCCTGAACGCGGCGAGAGGACACCAGCCTCGTTAAGTGCGTGTGCCAAGGCTGATGGTGAAACTTTCGCACCGGGCAGTAGTTTCTCCTTTTGCGATCGCACGAAGTCCGCGAGTCCGCGTGCAAATGCGTCAGCCTTGGCCTGGTTTGCCGAGTTGCCTCTCTTCCAGTTATCGGCCGAAGGCTTCTTTCGAGTGCCTGTTGACCTTAGTCCGCTCTTTATAGACCTTTCACGGTTTACCCTAACTATCACGGCTCGGTTCATCAACTTGCTTCGCGTCTCCGACGACAGTGATCGCCAATGGTCGTCGCTACGCACATCCCAAATATCAACGAGGATGGTATCGAGGGCTTTCACACAACCAACGATTTTCTCCGCCGGAGTTCGAGACAGCGACTCCGAAATATCAGCCATGACTAGCGAACATTTGAGCTCTCCTGCGTGGCGGAGCGCCGTTCGGAATTCTAAGCTCTCCGTAAAAGCTGTTTCGGTGTTGGTTGTGGTTTTGAAAGGTGTGGGGGCGAGACGATAATTATTAGCCGCAGCCCAATGTTGGATCATCCTGCGCTGTACGTTCAGCCACGAGAGCTTGCGTAGCTCTGAAAGCGTGCGAGGTTGTCTCCCCACATGGCTAAAATAGAATGCCACAAACTGCTTCTGATCTGTCATTGCAATGACTGCACTATGTTCAGTGTTTTCAATTTGATCTGCTGCCTCTTATCTCGCGCACGGCAGAGGTTGGCGCGACTTATCAGGCAGCGTCACCAGAGCACACATCGCGAGTTCATGCACAAAGATGCTAGACGACGCTCGGAGCGCGCCCTGAGCGTCCCCTGAGCGAACCTGATGTGCTCGTACGCCATATCGAACATGTCGCGATCCCAGATGCGATATCGGCCCAGTCCCAGGCGGATAAGCTGACAAGGCGGGCAGTTCCGTAACCGGGAGAGGGTTGTTGTTGAACTCATCTACCGCTTTCTGAGCCTTCATGGTCGGCAGCCGTGCTCGAACCGAACTTTTCTCCACGCATCGAAGCGCGTCGCGAGCGTTCTGAGCAGTCTCGACTCGTTGACGGCGTTGCTCTTGCGAAAAAGGCAGGCTCGGGCATCTAATAACTTGTCTTAGACGCAATGACACATTGGCGCCTAACATGAAGCCATCGCAGAACCTTTGCATCTCACCTGTCTCTACGAAATCGTAGCCGCGGCGACACGATCACCCAGATGACGCAGTGCCATCAGCACGCGACCGGTCAGCTCCTTGTAGGCGATCATAGGCATCTCTTGAGTTGTCGACCTTTCAGCCTTAGCGTTTCCTATCTTTCTTGCCTCCGTGCGCATGGTCATCTGAAGCGCTCCGGTTCGCCTAGCTCTTGCATCGTCCATGGCCTGCAGCCCTACAACGCCGCTATTCAGGAACTTGGTTCGACGTTCATTCTCTCTGAGATGGCTTAGAGTAGCGTGGTTACCCTTTGGCAGCGCACCCGCATCTGTAAACGTCGGCAGCCTGAACTGGAAATACAGACCCTGAAATGTCTGGAAGCGGAATGCCATCAGGCTCGTCATTGTGTCGATGCCGATGCTTCGCAGTTCGGTTTTCGAAAGCGTCACTTCAATCCTCACTCGCCTCTCATTCTTGGGGAGGATCAAGCGTGTCCCGGTGCCTTTGTTCTGTTGGTCCATGATCTTGGTCATGGTGCGCCAGGACGGTGAAGCTTTCTTTGCGCCCACGTAGTAAGATGAATCAGCTACAGCCGGCCGGTCCTTATCGGTAGCCAGAAGCAGTTCGTCGTTTCGGTCGGGGCTGCCTTTCTGAGCCGCCAGTACGTGAGCAGTTTTCCTTGTACCCTTCCCCCATGTGAACCGCGGCCGATCAGATGGTTCTGAAATGACATCCCGGCCCGGAAGATGGCTTCGGACGAGAACGCCAAACATTTTCGCCATGCTGACGTCCGAAGGCACCTTGGGACGGAAGTCCACGCTGATCTCGAGGTTCTCGACCACGGTGGGCTCGGATAATCCCCAAATGTTGGCGATGGCCCTTTCTGCGACTTGCAAGACCGAAGGTTCCGGTTCCTGAAAGCGAACTCGAAATTCCCGGTATGGAGCCTCGTCGTCGTCTCTGCTTTGCCAAACATGCGACCTGGCGCCGATTGCCGTCTCCAGCTCAGCGAAGATCCATCGCCACTGGGTATGACGATCGGTCTTGAAGACCAGATCCACCCAGTCTATGACGGCTGTAGTGATATACGCGCCGAAATCGATCTGCGGCTCAAGCGTCAAGCGACCCCGCAGACGAGCCTGAGTGTTTAGCAGCCGGCTGCATTCATAGCGGATCTCTGCGGCTGGAGAGCCGTCCTTGTTGGCTATGGTGATGTTCGCGCCTAGGGTCATCCACTTGCTTTCGTTCATGGCCGGTTATCGGGTTTGTTCCACCTCGGCCGCTGTCTTAAGCTGACCGTGCTCTCTGGGCGTCCGGTAGATCTAAAATTGGCAGCCACACTGTCAGGGAAGCTCACCTGAACGTTCCGTTGCCGGTTCAGCTGAATGTGTGCATTCAAAACGCGCCGGCCGTGGAGAGCTTCCCTGACCGGGTGGCGATTGGCAGGTTAGATGTGCGCTCGGGTCCTTACCCTTGCGTTCGGATTATACCCGGCTAGCCGCGCGCATCGGGGGCGCCGGTCACCCGGCGCCCGTAAGTTCTGGCTACTGCCAGAGCCCCGTAGTGGGGTCGTTGGCCATCGGCAGGGCTACAAGCTTACCAACCTCTTCCACCACCGTATCGATCTTGGAATATTCGACCCATTTTTTTGATGGGTAGGGTTCGATGGCCCGCAGTGCGTCGCGGATGAGTTCCGCTCTTGTACTGACAATGCGAAATCGCCTGAGCGTCACCAAAATAGCCGAATGCTCAGGATCATAACGCCCGTGCCAAGTCCAAGTGTCATACCGATCTGCCGGGAGGGAAATTTCCCCCAGCTCGCATATCAGCGCATTGATAACCGGTCCCGGCAGGTAATTCTTGCCGGGAAATATGCCAGGCATGCCCATAGTGCCGTAGCAGTCCGAGATCGCCTTTCTCCTGCGGAACTCGTTGCCGGAACGGGTGTCGTGGGAGGCGCATTTGAACCGCCTTGCCGTCGTCCAGGACCAAGGCTTCGGCCGTTTGGGTTTAAGGCTCCGGACAGTAGCGATCACGCTGCATTCCTTTTCTCTGCTGCAGAGGCTTTTTCAGCCATCAGGGCTTTGAATTCGGCGTCCCTCACAATACGTCGCGCGGTAGAAGTGTCGCCGATCGTTTGCTCACATGTCATCAGCTTCGCGCGCGTCGACGCATCGAACTCAGGATCGTTTTTGTCTTGCCGTTCGGCGACAAATTTGTCCCATGCGTCGTGAAGCTCGCCGTACATCGCACCGATCTCAGCTCTGTCCTTGTTGCACTGCTCCATATGTATTTCCAACGGCGTTGATCGACCTTCCAATTGATCGATTTGCCACTCAGAATCACGAATGGCTTGCTCCGCCTGTCCAATCTCAAAGCCCAACCGACGAGCGTCACGCTCTTTGCGGCCGGCTGCTCGCGCGACTCGCTTGATAGCCATTTCCTCAATCGTCGGCGGCGTGTTTCTAAAGGTAAATTCGGATACCCCGAACTGGTGGTCTTCGGGCTCGTCCCCGCCGTAGTATTCGTCGCGTATGGCATTAATGGTTTCCGCGTCATCAGGAAGTTCCGCGGCAGCCCACTGTAAGAGCTTTCGAACAGGCACTTCTATGTATCTGATGTTAAACTCATTTTGAATATCTTCGGGAAAACGGAAGCTCAAAACACGTTCGTATTGAACGCCTTTTTCCTCGTCGCCAGCATCCTCGAAGTGCCTCACGTCGTGATCTGATACAAGCTTATCTATTTCCAACAAGACAGCCTGGACGTCGGCGCCCGAAATGGTCTTGCTTGCATTCTTGCGTTGATCAGGTTCGATCCGCTGAGCAGGCGGGTTGGTCGGATTGGTCATTTTGTGGTCTCCTATTCGAGCACAGGAATTGTGCTCTTGATTGTTCCTATAGCGCTTATGAGACCGAGGACCGGCGATTTACCGAAGGACGCAATATAATTGCGCAAATAGGATGAAAATGGCGTCGTTGGGCATCTAGTGTCTTGGCTCGCTATGCCCCAGGCCCCACCGCCTGGTGAACTCTTGGCTCGTCATGCACGCCGGCTATCGGACGGTCCCGAAAAGTTTTGCCCCGTCTCAGGTGAACAAGGGCCGAGCAAAATCGGCCTTCCTATCGGCATTAAACAGAATCTCCACCGGACTATGAGGTCGACTGCCAGGGCAGCTTGCCGCAAGGATCGCAGCTTGAATTATTCGCCCGGTAGGGCTGCCATGGTTGTGCGTACACCGAATTCCAGCTGAGGAATTTCTGCTATTTAGTGTGCGCTCTCAAGCGTTTGTGATCCTAAATGTGATTGGATCGGCTAAGCTAAGAAATAGCTTTCGTGCGCTATATCCGACAGCTAGCTGCTGTCGGCGTTTGGTGAGCTTCCATGGCTGTTTTGGTGCTGGCCTTCATCCCGGTCTTAGGTTGCGTTTGTCAACTTATCTGGCAAAAAGTCGTTTTGGGGCCTTGGGTGTCAACTTAAGGTAAACTTAGCGGTAAGCGCCTTCTTGCCGTTTAAGAAGGCGCTTAACGTTTTGGTTGACAGGCGGCTTGGTTTCGAGGGTCTTTTGGAGTGTTTGGGCTTGCTAAGTTGACGTTTGTCAACCTGGGCCGGGTCCTGAGGGGCAACGATCCCCTGCCCTCCCACGCAAAACGGAGCATTGAGCGATTATTCTGTGGCGCAAGTGGAGCCATTCCCATGCGCTGAGCACGCCCATTCTAAGACTTCGACCCATGATTTTTTCTATGGGGTTCATTCAGTCTGGTGACCAAAGTCGATCGGTTCCTGACCCCGCACTGGTCGCACGATAAGACCCGTGGCACCAGTGGATATTGGCACCACGGCTCTCGTTAGTTTCACATGCGAAGTGCACGGAAGTGCCCCTGCTACAAGCTGGGAGCGACCGTCCGCAGGCAAGGCTGTGACATTTACCTCGATGGATTGCACTACCGCCTTCACAGACCTGGATACGGTCCGATCTTCCCGAAAATCGCGCGCAAGATCTTTGCCCGCTTCGCGGTCACGGGTGGATCTGTGTTGTCTGACGCTTTGCGAAGCACCTCGATCCAAGACACCTCGTTCTCGCTCACCACAGTTCCGAAGATTTGCTTGATCGCCACCAACGCGCTGCTCTCAAAGTATTGCTCGAGCGCCAGGAGGAAAAGTCTCGCAGGGTCGCACTCCAGCGCTTTCGCGAGTCCCGGAACGCGGTCAAACGGTACTTTTGCTGCGCCCGACTTTAACATCGATACAAAGTTGACGTTGGTAAACCCTGCTTCGACGGCGATGTCTCTTTGGCTTTTTCGACCCTTTAGCTGGTCGATGCGACGATCTATGAACTTCGCAATTCCTGTATCTGCGTTTGGTTGACCGGAAGCTTTCATTATTTTTATCTCGCTATTAGACTCGTGTGCATTCACATCTTATCTATATCGAGAATAGAAAGGGTTTATGCATAGAAGTGTAAACGCATAACGGAGATATAGCCATATTTATACGCCATATACCTATCGAGGCGCTCCACCCATACTGTCGTCCGGATAGACTGGCTTCAGCCGCCGAAGGTCGTTATTGTGAATCGAAACACGAACTGTTTCTATGCTGACTAGAGCGATTCTGGATCCTCGCGGATTTTGACCATCTTCATGCCCGCTTGGGTGCAGACGGATCACAGCTGCGATAGGTTGAAAGACCAAATGAGCCGCTTGATGTCGGACGTCTCTCGGCCGCGGTGTCCCACGAGCAGACGTTGGAACCAGAGCCATTTCGGTTGTGAAGTGCGGTGCGCTGCTTGCTGATCTGGATCGGCGGTTAGACCAACAGCATAGCGTGGTGGGCTAACCTGGCCTGGATGCCGGCCTGCCGAACTACATGCCGGTCCGCAAGCCGCCGTAAGCGCCCGTCGGCCACGGCTCGCGGCGTGCCGCCGAACACGTACCCGACCATGAAAGCCTCGTACGTGCTTCTCCGCATGCTTGCCTGTGCGGAAACGATCTACTCCCTCAGGACATATTCGCGGGCAACCTGCATTAATAAGGCGTCGCTTCAGGATGAGCCGCCGCCCGTAGTTACTGGGCGAGGCGCACAGCCGATTGCGCGTCCAGCCGTCTGCGTTGGGGCCGAAAGCAGACCGTCCGCTTGCGGTGAGCAAACGCATTTCCAGGCCGGCGATCCGCCCGATCAGTCTGCGGAAAAAACCAAATCCTCGCGGGCAAATGGATATTGAGTTGACTTTCCCCTAGGCCACGCGCAGCAGTTTGAGGGACTGAGGCATAAAGGTCTGAAAACGCTGACGAAGGCTGGGTTGACTTCCGACGAATGTAATAGTTTAATTGCGATTGGAAGCAATGTCTTACGGCTGTGGCTCGAAAGCGGGGCGATGTTGAAAGGTGAACTCGCTGCCTTCTGGCAGTCTGATCAGCAGATATGCCAGCGCGTTTTCGACCGGTTTTGTGTCGAGCGACATTTCGAACGCGACAGCGAGGAAGCACGGGATCTCGCCACGATCCTGCTAATTCTGTTTCAATGTGGCCACACTGAAGAAGCAGACCTTCTTGGTGCGGCCTCTGCCGCTTTCTATTTCTCAGCTCCGGCGAACCCAGCGGCAGCGAGGGGAAAAGCTTTAGGCGGGCGCACCGTCAGTTGGATGCCTTAATTAACTGGGCGCTTCCCTAGTTCGGACTGCACGGGAGCTAGAACCCGTGAAGGCTCCCCTTATCACTTTGATCACGCCTATGTCGGAACCCGCACAGATGTTGATCGTCGATCACCGGCCTATCGAAAGCTCAACGATCAGCTGCTTCGGGATCGCAGCGCCGTACCGGTACCGCCCCACGCCGTTCGTCTATGAGCGTGGCAAGACGGGGCTCTTCTCTCACCCCAGCAGGTGCACGCTATCTTTTGAGATGTGGAAGCGCTGACCTTGCGCACCGCTCACAATCCCATCCCAAAGGTGTCTGCCCGATGGCCAATCCCTATTGTTCGCGAAGAGCCCGACCCATGGCAGTGTATACCGGAGCGCTGAGATACTCCCATGCCGACCTCGCTCCAGTTTCGATCATGACCTGTGTGCTCATTCCAGCTTGCAATGCTACAGGCGATGCCTTCAAAGACTCCGGTCTCAGAACAATTCGAACCGAATAAAAAGCCTGACCGGTCCGAGGGTCTATCAGCCGATCCGCTGAAAGGGTGCGAACGTCACCGCTCATTGGTTGCTGGTAACGTTTGCTCACAGAGCTAAGCCAAACCGTCGCGTGCAGCCCCACTTTCACCTGATCTACGTCAAGAGGGTCAACGTTTGCCACAACCACGAAGTTATCCTCCTGGGGGACGATGTCCATTAGCGGCTCTCCCGCCGCAATGACCCCCCCAATTGTGTGGACCTTAACTCCCACTATGGTACCTCCGATAGGGGCGCGTATCGCGGTACGCGTTGCCACGTCATCAGCGGCAGCCATTTTTTGCTTGTATTCGTATATTTTGGCACGAGTTTCTCCTAGTCCCTCGACAATGTCAGCCGTCGTAGAGGCACGTAGTTCGGCAATCTTGAATTTCGTCTCCTCCATCTTTTGTTTCGTCGCGCCGATCGACGCTATATACCCGCTTAGGGCGCCTCCCACGTCTGCCTTTTCCCTCTCTAAGTCTATAAGGCGTGTCCTGACCACCAACTTCTTTTCATACAGGGCGCGGACATCACCTAATTGCTCCTCGATAAGCTCGAGTTTCCGAGTGGCTGCTACTACTTGCCCTTCAAACCCCTCTATTTCCTTCGCCATGCTTCCGGTCGCTTGCTGCAGCAGAGAGAGTTGTTCTCTGAAGAGGTTTTGACGTGTCCGAAAGACGCTTTCCTGCCCGGAAACAGCATCTGCTGCCAATTTGCCCGACCCCTTCAATTCTGGCGGAATATCTATCGAATCCTTTCCGTCTCTTTCTGCGACCAAGCGCGCCTCTGTAGCCTTGGCATCATACCACTGTGCCTTGATCTCATTTGCAGCGGCGGTCGAAGCAGTGCTCTGCAACCGTATCAGGACCTGGCCCGGCGCTACGCGATCTCCCTCTTGAATGAAAATCTCCGATATGATGCCGCCTTCGAGGTGCTGAACTGTCTTTACGTTTGACGCTACATTCACCACCCCTGTGGCCACAACAGCGCCCTGGATGGGAGCTCCGACAAGCCACATGCCGGTCAGGGTCGAGAAGGCGGCGATTATCGCGAAACCGATGATGACAAAACGCTTACCAAACGGCGGCGGGTCTTCGGCTTGGTGAGTGGCGGGCTGTTTGGTACCAAGGGCAAGCGAGACCATCACTTGACACTCCGCAATTCAGTTCTCCCGGGGCGTATGGGACGAACTGAACGTTCGGTATGATCGGCGAGCTCAGGTGTTCGGCCACCGAGGATCAGTGACCTGTCAACCAATCCAGCAAGCCGGGTCGACCGGCTGGACATTGTCACAACTACCGAGCACCCTGAACTCTTCATGTACCCCACGGCGGACTCAAGCGCTTTTCTAGAAGAGCTATCTAAATTAGCGAACGGCTCGTCCAGCACAATGAGCCTCGGCGACCGGAACAGTGCTCTGGCAAGTGCTACTCGCTTCCGCTCGCTTCCGGACAGCCCGACCGAGTCATTCAGCAGAGTGTCATACCCTTGGGCCAAACGAACGATAACTTCGTGAATTCCAGCAATTTTCGCAGCTGAGACTACGTCATCAACAGAGGTTTCTTGAAAGCGTGCAATGTTCTCGCCCACGGTTCCTTCAAACAGTTCAACCTGCTGGGGTAGATAGCCGATGACTTCCGCTCGAATGTGATCCGGAAGACGGGTTATGTTCATGTCTCCCAAACGGATCTGACCAGTGCGTGGCTTGAGAAGGCCAATGAGAAGACGACTGAGTGTTGTTTTCCCGGAGGCTGCACGCCCCATGATCACCAGCAATTCGCCAGGAGCCAGCGCAAAAGTCAGTCTTCTGAATACGTATGTTCCAGATCCGGCATGCTTGAAAGTGACTTGATCCAAATTTAAAGTACCTTGCGGTGTTCCAGGAAGCAGCGAAGGCTCCAAGTCCAACGGCTTGGTAAGTTCCGCTTTGATCTTAAAGTAACCTGCGCGCGCTTCATGAAGGCCTCGGATCTCACGAACCGCACCTGCCACCATCCTATAACCGAAGCCAGCAATAAGCCGAGCTGCAAACACGCCGCCTAAGGAAGCCAGGTCGTTCAAGAACAGCCATATGCCAGTCGCCAGCAGAATGATATTGAGGCCTCGCCGCAGCGCACGGATCGCCAAGCCAAGTAACGTTCCCCTGGCGCTTAGCCGTTCCCTTTGCAAAAAGCCGTCCAGCCTATTCCTAGTCCAACGGCCTGCAATCGCGTCCGCCATTGCAAAAGCACCGACAATGTCCTTGTGCCTTTCCGCTGAAACCAACACTTCTTTCGCCTGCCTGGCAGCTTCACTGTGCGCTTGGCGGGGTTCTTGGGTGAGCTTTTCCTTGAGCAGGCTCATACAAACCAGCAAAACTACTCCTGTAAAAGCGACCAGCCCGAGAACCGGATGAATAAGGTATGTACATAAAAGGAAAACGGGAGCCCAAACCACATCAAGCCAAGAAGCTAGCCCTCTCTCTACAAAGCTAGAGACTTTCTCGATGCTGGCCAGAAGCGGCGGATTGGCAACGCCTGCCGTCAACCCGGCTCTCACCGATTGGCTCGTTAGCTCGTGCTCGATCCAGACGCTCCATCGGGAAAGCATGCGGCGCCGGACGGTTTCCAGCGCCGCGCCAGTTACCAGAGCGAGCAAGGCAGCCAAGGTCAGAATAATGAGGGTTTCCACGCTGCGGCTGGAAATGACCCGGTCGAATATTTGTATAAGAAAAAGCGGCCCGGCAAAGCGCAAGGCATTGATAAACACGCTGAATACCACCAGAGCCGCAAGGCCGGGTATCGACCTGCGCCACATTTCGCGAAGGGGGGCGCTATAGCGACGCTTGCCTTGTGTTCTCATGGGGACACCGTCTTTCACGCTCGCCCAAGGGGCGCGTGCCGATCGGCATGCTCGTTGAAGAGTCCAGAGAAATTCATGATCACTGCATCAATGTCGTCATGAGCATCCAACGGCGGCGCCTCAAGTGCGTTTTGCAGAGGCCGATCATGGTGATCGGCCGCCTCCAACATCGACCAAGTTTCGTTCAGCAGGTTGGACATCCGGGCCGTCGGCAGCGGAGGGTACCCGAGGGCCTGTACGATGCCGCCGAGCGACGACTTGAGGACACCGCGGCTTTTCGCCAAGACTGCTGCCTCTATCAGTTCCACGGGCGCCTGCACCGACATGAGTGTGGGGACAGTACCCTGGGGAGATCGCTCAGGCAGAGTGACCAAAATGCTTCCGAATGGACTGGGCCACATCGCCAGGCTGCCATTGGCATTTACTTCTCCAAACTCGGCCAAAATCAACTCGCGCGCGACCTTTGCCAAGAAATCAATCCGGAGTTGATGAGAATGGGTTCGATCCACGCCGACCGGCATGGCTGCCTCCGACGATGCCGCAATGCGCCGCAGGTACGGGTTGTTGCTCTGTCCATTGGCCAGTTTTTCCGCAGCGCGAGCCCTAAACACAGGACCGAGCGCGCCATCCTGGAGGTCCCACGGGGAATAGCAATGCAGCCCGGTAGCTTCCTCAGCCTCCCTCACGCCAAGCGGCGATCGGCCAAGTCTGCCGCTGATGGCCAGCACCTTGTGGCCGGCGGCGCGCAAAGTATCCACTCCATACTTTGCTCCCATCGCGTCGTAGGAAGCGAATATCGTGCCGAGAGCCATGCTGCGAAACGATTCCGCCAGAATTAACTCGGACGTTTCCTTCTGCTGCAGCCCGTCGGCAATCTCTATGACGGCAACGTCGCATCCGTTCTCGGCTGCATGGTTCAGCAGGCGGAAAGCGCCTTTTTCGATCATTTCCACTGAGGCAAGATAGGTGGTTGCAAACCCGGCGTCGGTGAAATCAAGAACGATGTCAGCGCCCGCATCGCGCACAATCCAGGTGTCGCCGCCGGACCCGGTCCCGGTAATCTTCAGGGCGGCAACCTTCAGCCCTGCTCTTTTGAAACCTCTTACCAACGACGTCGCCGTCAATGTCTTTCCCGCGTTCATCGATGTTCCGAGCGACAGGACAATCGGCAGAGAGGGGCGAAGGTCGTCGGACCTGACCTTGTAATCCCAAACATTCAATCGGCGACCGAACTTGTCCCCGATCAGTCCGAGAGGGGTGATCTTCGTTGGCGCGATCATGCGATCATGTCTGGAAAGCTCACACGCAGCGATGCCCCCCCCCGCCACCAGGTCACATGGTCCGAGATCAGGGCCTATAACGGCTTCGAACTGGTCCGGTGCGTATCTGTTTCCATAGCAAATGATTATCTCATCGCCGGGAAACATGATCGCCTTTCTCCCGTTGATCAGCTCCAACCTGCTGTGATTACCGAGTTTGTCGACACGAGCCAAAACAAGATCGCCTGCGACCGGTTGCAAGGATCCTGTGATCAACGTGCGCATATGCGAGGCCGCGACCCGGCGAGTCGCGAACGAACGCTTGGCTTTCTTCATGCGCCCGCGCTGAATTCTACAAATCGACATGATACCCACCCCAACTCTACTTTGAAACACGTAGTCCGAGTCTTTTTATCTAAGATTTTATTTAAGTTTTATTTTCCTCTCACTCCCACCTTTATTTATTTTTTTGTTGCCTTAACCATTAGCTAACCATAATATAACGCAGGGTGGCGCGCAAGCCGTAGAGGCAGGAACCTTTCGTAAAGCAGACGGAAGGTTAATTCGGGGGGCAAAATGTATGGCTATGGTATGCCCAGTTGGGGAATTGGAGTCGCTTGAGATCACCGGGTTCAAGACGCTATCCGGCCTCAACGTGTATAATACGAATACAGTTGTTAGATTAACGCTGAATTTAGGGCTATTGGCTACTGCCCGTGTGTCCGGTTTTTCTGACGAGGCCCGCTCGGTACTTTCCGGTCTGTTTCCGGAGTGCGAGCAGGATGCTTTGGTACCGTCGTATCTAGCCGATGCGATCCTGGCCGCGGACCTCGAGCTTCGCCGCGCGATGAATTTCTATTCGTTTCCAACCGTGGCAACGTTGTTGAGCGATCCGACCGAGAGCAATTCAGTGATCGTCTGGGAGTCGGATGACCCGCAGATGTCGCGCGCTGCGGCTGCGGCTGTCGTGGAGGCGGTCAGCGAGGCGGCGCGAGACGGGGACGCGGCAGCGAAGTACTCCCTTGCCCGGGAATTGAACCTGGAAAGAGCAAAGAAACGGCGTCTTTCAAATTCGACCGCAGTGCTGGTCGCCGCCGCCAAGAGGAACCGCATCCCGTTCGAGTTTGTCGCGCGCAACCACCTTCGTCTCGGCCAGGGCAAACACCAGAAGCAGCTCTTCTCCACGATATCCGGCTCGACATCGTTTGCGTCGGCGAAAGTGGCCCTGGACAAGAGGCTGGGCAACAGGCTTTTGTCGCAGGCCGGCTTGCCCGTACCGCGCCAGCTTACGGTTCGCAGCAAATCCGAGGCGGTCGCTGCCGCCAAGCAGCTGGGCAAATCAGTGGTGGTGAAACCTGCCCAAGGCAATCAGGGGCGCGGAGTTTCAGTCAAGCTGCGGGGACGCCGCGCTGTTGAAGCCGCGTTCGACATAGCGTGCCAGGTGGCTCAGTCTGACCGGTATGGCGTGCTGGTGGAAGAGTTCATCGCCGGCCCGGAGTATCGAGCGACGATTGTTGATTTTCGTGTCGTGGCGGCAGTCCTTTGTTGCCCGCCCCAGGTTACTGGCGACGGCGAAAAAACGCTGCGCCACTTGATCGATGATTTGAATCGGGAACCAGACAGGGACGGCAGGCGTCTGTCGCGTCTGGAAATCGACGACGACCTGCTTAGACACCTGTCATTGCACCATCTTACGATGGAGACTGTCCCCATTGCCGGGCAGCAGGTGGTTCTGCGACCAAACGGTCACCTCGCACGCGGAGGCGTGCCGATCGACGTTACAAACTCCGTCCATCCGGACAATCATAAGCTATGCGAACGCATCGCGAGGGTCATCGGGCTCAGTATTGCCGGATTGGATCTGATCATGCCCGACATCGCGCAATCTCACAAAGACGTCGGGTGCACTGTCATCGAGGTGAACGCTCGACCAGGCATCGAGTTTCATCTTTGGCCGCGGGCCGGCACGGCAAGGGATGTGAGCGAGATAATCCTGGCCAATATGTACGACGATCCGGCTTCATCGGAAGTTGCCACGGTGCTCGTCCTTGGTGACCGGCATACCAGCATGGTGGCGAAAGCAATCGAGCACCGGTTCATGGCAGAGGGGCGGTGCATCGGCCTCCTGTCGAAGAAAGGCGCCTATATCAACACCGCGCCGCAAGAATTCAGCCAGCGGGCAACACCGCAAATGCTGGCAAGGGATCCTTTATTGGAAGCGCTGGTTTATGCCGCTTCTCCAGCAAGAATCTCGGAGAACGGTCTTGGCCTGGGCGCTTGCCACGCTGTGTCGGTGACGGCGACCGACGCCGAGAATTGCGAGATTCTCATAAACCTGGCCAAAGCAGTTTTGAATGCCGGTAACCGTGGCTATTTTATCGTCGACAATGAGGATTTAGTATCCCGCCAGGCGTTGTCGGCGTTGCCTGTTGAAAGATTGATTCTGACAAGTGCGGAGACTGAGCTTGGCGCTGATTTGCGGCGACATCTACAACGCGGTGGATTGGCTCTATCGATGCGGTGGAGCACCGATGGGTCCGGAGCCAAGATGACGCTTGCATCCGGATCTGGCGAGCTGGTTGCGGAACCTGCCACGTTTGCGTCGCGACCGCCGCAGGTCAAGGCTGCCATGCATGCAATGGCAATTTCGTATCTGGCAAAAAAGAATGGTTGGTTCGATGACGTGGCCTCAATTCCTTCGAATCAGCCTGAGACGATCGAAATTCGACAGTAGTGAGGAGTTTTTCGGTTACCGAAGTAAAGGGGAGTAAGGATATGGATATGGATATGGATACTGTTTCGCCGACTGCCGCACCGAATGTTTCGCTAAGTGATGCAGCGACACTCGTTGCCTTGACCTTGAAACGCACCACGAACAAATCGGGACAGCTGCGAACCCGTGTAGGAATGTCACACAACACATTTAGGCGCCTAACCGGACGCCGTGTCGGCGGCGCGGCATTTGTGAGAGGATTCACCAAGGAATTGATGAAGCTAGGGTGGCTGATGGTCCGTACGTCGACCGGTTACGGCTTCATCCGCGCTGACTCCCTCGACAAGTGGGCTCTGACAAAGTCGGCCGTGGTAGCGGAAGAACTCAAGCTGATCGGTGAAGGATTACTATCGGAAGTGTTGGAACGCGCTAGGCAGGAACTCAGCGGGCCTGGTGACGTTGACCCCGCATCGGTCGACGCAAGTGAACTGAAGGCGGGAACTGCTAGCGGTGCAAACGGAAAGGCGACTAAAAGCGGCTGATGACTGGCTAGTCAATTGATAGCGCCCTGACCCATAAAAGCTTACTTGAAAGGCAGCAATTCTACCAACGGTGTGCGTTAGCGGTCGGTGGGAAGCGTAAAGATTGGAGCGCCCGGTGGTTGAGATGTTGCCTGCATAGCGTGAAGCTAGCCGCACGTAGAAATCGGCCAATCGAATTTCCGAATGCGCATCTGAATGATCCGAAGCGATTACCCGAGCCCCTCGACATGCCGCCCTCCCGCCGCGAGATAATGATCCTACTAGGCAAAATGCTTATGACCAGCAAACATGTTCGTTATGCCAATGGCCTACACTTGGATCGTCGCGGCCCATTGTTTATCGCCGGCGGAAACTTTCGGCTTAGGAACAGGGCGCTCTGGCGCAAATTGGTCTCATTGGTCGAGCGCAGTAGACCCGAGGTAGCGGTAATCCCAATTGCTTCAGCCAATCCTCTTAAATCGGGCGAGAAGATAGCGTCGCATTTAGCGAAATTCGGCCTCTCCGCATTTGTTGTGCCGTTGTCATCAACGATTGGCGGAGGAACGGAGCAGTCCCAAGGCATCTACATCGCTGACCGGATCCGAAATGCGGGATGCGTCTACTTCACTGGCGGCAGGCAAGCTCGGATAACAGGCGAGTTGCTCACTACCGAAGGCCGCCCCTCCCCTACGCTTCAGGCGATATACGACTGCTGGTCAACCGGCGGGGTTATAGCGGGGTCAAGCGCCGGTGCGGCAATCATGGGTCATTACATGTTTAAGCTTCCGGCACCACCCATCGAGATTCTCCTAGGCGGAGTTCGTCTCGGAACTGATGTGGACGCCGGCCTCGGATTCCTGGATCCCAGCTGGATAGTCGATCAACACTTTCTTCAACGAGGCCGCCTCGCACGGCTGATAGCGACTATGGCCGAGTTGGATTGTCAAAGCGGGGTGGGGGTTGACGAGAATACTGCGGTCGTTGTGCACAAGGACGAGATGACAGTGAGCGGCGAGACAGGTGCCGTCATATTGAACCTATCAACTGGATTTCAAGACCAGAGTGGACCCGGCTTCTGCTACAGGGGCGCGTCACTTTCGTTTATTTCCGAGGGCGATACCTACTTAATGAACCGCAAGACGATCTCGCCTGCTCCGGGAAAGACTCTATCTGGGCCTGACAAGGAAATTTCGAAGACAATCAAGCACTGCGGCGACATCTTTGCTCCAGGCACTGTGTTGAACTGCTTGAATGCGGTTACGTTCGAAGGGAACGTCGAGAGCCTGGCTACAGCTCAATCCAAAGATTCGGATCAAGACCAATACGGTCGGCAATCGTTCGTGTTCAGATTTTATCGAGATCCCCAAAAAACGCTCTGGTACTCGGATGGCGATCGGCATCTCTTCCATGACATTCGGCTTGATGTTTATCGAGGCGCTCTCTGAATCAGAAGCGGAATTATAAATAATCGCTGGGGAAAGAACTGATATGGACATACCGTCACTTCAGCTGGATGCGGTCGACTTTCCCAGAGGAGACCGAAACGAGTATCCTAATATAGGTAAATTCTCGACGGTCGAGTATCTTCGGCGCGAGTTCGTCCAACTAGGTTTCGATGCTCGCGTGAAGCCGCCATACATGTTCGCCTCTCGACTGGGCAAGACATGTTTCGCGATCGAGACAGAAACAAGTTTCACCTCGCGCGTCGCCAGTCGATTGTTGACCCGAAAGGATTATGCCCGCGAGATCTTCATTCAAGCAGGACTAACCGTGGCTGAGGGATATAGATTTCGCAATAGGGACAAGGATCGAGCGTTCCAACGCCTAAAGAAGCTCGGCGAAGCCGTAATCAAGCCCGTGGATGGTCAGAAAGGAAAGGGCGTTTCGGTCGGAGTAAAACCCGAACAGTTCGAGACTGCGTGGGTTGCAGCAACTGCACAGACAAGACGCGGCGTGCTGATAGAAAAAAGAATCCCCGGAACGGAGGCCCGCTATCTGGTAGTGGACGGCCGGTGCGTTGCCGTCTGTAGACGCGTTCCGCCTGTCGTGTACGGTGACGGGAAAAAAACCGTCAGACAGCTCGTCGACAACCAGAATGCACTTCGGCGCCGCAATCCAAATCTTGGCCATCGGCCGATCCTTGTCGATGCGCATCGAGAGAACATAATACGAGCTCAGGGTTTCAACCTCGATTCCGTTCCGCCTGACGGGCAAAGAGTTATTATGGATCTAAAGGCGGGCATTTCCACTGGAGCCGATTCTCAGGACATTACCGAACAAGTACATCTCACCATGAAAGCGGTGGCTGAACGGGTAGCAGTAGTGATTCCAGGTCTGGACGTCGTGGGCGTGGACATCATCGCGATAGACCATTCGGCGCCCGCAGACCAAAGTGGATACGCGATTATTGAGGCTAATACTCGACCGGGGATAGGATCGCATCTTTTTCCGGTTTATGGAACGCCTATCAACGTGTGCAGATATATCGCCGAAAGCTGTGCGCGAAGAATGGGCTTTGGCTTTTCCCAATGCGAGATTCGTATTGAAGGTGAACCTGATAAACCTCAGGAAAAGGTTACGGCGGATATTCTATTTGTTGGCGATATATGTTTCGGTGAAAGCTATTTTGATCACCCACGTGTGGTTGGATTGCGTGATCTACTGGCCAAATATGGTTACGGCTACTGTTTGAAGAACTTGGCTGGGCTCATAGAAAAGGCGAGCAAAGTGATTGGCAACTTGGAAGTACCTCTCTCGCACGACAGAACACACAAACTAAGGGGGCAAAAGAACTTTCTTGCGTGGTGTGACCCTAAGCAGACCTCGCAAGCTCTAATCGACGCTCGGTTCACTGGGGTGTCACTCTCGAACAATCATATGATGGACTGCGGTCGGCAGGGATTAAAGGATACGATTCGCGCACTTGATTTAGCTGGTATCCAAGGTTTTGGAGGAGGCATTAATCTCCGGGATGCTGAGCGCCCCCTGATAATCACACTTGAAATCGGCAGTAGAAAAACAGATATTATCGTCTTTGGCGGTTTCGAGATAAGACACAAGTACTCTGAGATATACAGATGGTATGCTACTGGAAGTGCACCTGGCGTCAATCCGATTGACCCTATCCGTATTAGAGATCAGATTTCTGATCTGCGGGGCAGTTACCAGGACCCAATGTTTGTTTTTTTTGCTCATTGGGGCAGCGACTATTTAGGACCGACGAAAAGACAGACACGACTGGCGGAACAACTCATTGAGGCAGGCGTGGACCTTATCATAGGGCACGGCGCCCATATTGCTCAAAAGGTCGAATATGTTTTAGGACGCGTTGTCGTGTATGGCTTGGGAAATTTCGTCTTCAATTCGCCGGGCGGCTTTTCACGCTATGGCGCCTTCCCATGTGGCTTATCCGCCGTACTCAGGCTCGCGAGCGATGGGAGCGACTCGCTTCGCTTGTATCCGATGCTGACTGACAATTTGCAGACCGGGTTCCAGACTTGCCTTATCGAAAAGGCATCCGTTGAAAACGCGGTGGTCGCCCTAGGCCTGGAAGGTCGGCTGGGGGACGTCGGGTCTGACGAGATTGGATTTCATCTTGATTTTCCACTCAGTCAAACTAGGCCGTGACGTCCCGCCAAGTTCTCCGTCGTGAGTTCGTCAGCCGCGTTCGATTTCCCCTGACGGGCGTGCAAGTATTAGCAGAGCCCTCAAGAACCAAATCTTTACCCCATCGACAGTTCGCGGTTGGCTTTGAGGACCGAACCGGGTATATCAGCGATTGCTAATTGTTGTGGAGTGGCGTGTGCGTTTTTTTGTTCGACTCCTAGCCGCCGTGGTTCTGAGCTTTGGCCTGATTTATTCAGGGCCGGTGTTTGCCTGGAAGAGCGGCAAGAGCACAGAAACGGCGGTTATTAATGGAACAAAGCTAAAGGTATACAGCTATCATCCAAAGAGCTGTGCGAACCCGTCATTTCTGTTTGTATTTCACGGTTTGAGTCGAACGGCCGATTCTTATAGGGACTACGCACAGCCGCTCGCCGATCGGCGTTGTCTGATCGTTTATGCGCCGCTTTTCGACTTGGATAGGTTTCCGAACTGGAAGTATCAGCGAGCCGGCATCGTCAACAACGGCGTAATCCAGCCGCGTGCTCAATGGACGGTCTGGTACGTGAATGGCCTCGTCAGTTGGGCAAGAGCGCGAGAGAGCTTGCCTGCTGCGCCGTACTATCTTTTTGGCCATTCGGCTGGGGGACAATTTATGTCACGCGACGCGGCATTCGGCCTACCAGCTGGCAAGAGATTAGTTGTCGCGAATCCATCTACCTATGTATTGCCATCTTTGGCTGAGGCAGCGCCATATGGGCTTGGGTGCCTTTCCTCGGGCTGCATCTACAGTGCTGATCAAGCCTCCCAGCAGCTGAAGGCGTACCTTGCTCTTCCGCTCACCATCTATCTTGGAGAAGACGATGTTGGGGATGAAAATCTGGCGGACAGTTCAGCTGCCACACGACAAGGAGCGACGCGTTTGGAGCGAGGGCAGTTTGCATTTGATCTAGGTCAGTCTGTTGCGATCGCTAACGGGTGGCCAATAAATTGGCGCTTGGTGATTTTGCCAGGTGTTGGTCATTCTGCCAAAGACCTTTTGCAGTCGGATCAAGCTGAGGAAGCCTTCGGCCTCAAGTGAAGACCTGGCGTTCTCCGCCGCTTGCGTAGTCTAAAGTTTCTCCACCAGAGGGAGTGCATCTCAATGCGAAAGCTGAAGGATCTGCTGCTCGACAGGGGCGGAAACTTTGCTGTGGCAGCGGCCTTGGTGGCGCTACCGCTTTGTTTGGTCTTGGGCGTGAGCGTCGACCTTACCAGTGCCGTCACCTGGAAATCCAGGCTGCAAGAACTAGCGGATTCGGCGGCCCTGGCAGCTATGGAGAGTGAAGGTGGAGACGAGGAGGCCGTTCTGGCCGCCAAGAACCTTGCGCTTGGCAACGGCTCTTTTGCGGTCGGCGCGGTGGTTGAAGTCGACATCACAACGCCCACTCCCGTGTCGCGGGAGGCAGCAGTTGAAATCACCGCCTCAATGCCGACGGACTTTATGAACCTTGCCGGCATTCGGGCGATCAGCCTTCACGTCACTGCAAAGGCACGAAAGGCGCCCCCGGAATACTGCATCTATGCTCTCGATCCAGACTCAACCGGATCACTGAGCGTGACCGGTTTGGGAAAGGTGTCGGTGCCAAACTGTGGCATCCAGGTAAATTCTTCCAGCCCCAAAGCAATGAGACACGTTGGGGCCGGCAAAATCACCGCGGCAAAAATCTCGGTAGTCGGCAATTACCAAGGCGGCGGATACAGTATTTCCCCGAAGGCGAACCAGCCCTTCCTCGCCGACCCCCTTGTCAGCACACCAGAACCGGTTCCGCCGACAGGTTGCGATTACAGTAACCAGACGCTCTCGGATGTCACCATTCCGGCCGGCCGGGTGTTCTGCGGGAGCATCGCCTTCGGTGGAAAGGTTGTGCTTTCCCCAGGCGTTCACTACTTTCATAATGCGGTAGTCGGCATCGGCAACAATGCGAAAATCACAGGCAAGGAAGTCACCATATTCGTCGATGCCAAGTCCAGCATCATACAGGCAGGTGGGAACGGCGCCATGGAACTCTCCGCTCCAACGAGCGGAGTTTATACTGGCATCGCGATCTTCGGATCGCGTACCGTCTTGCCATTGTTGCCGACCATATCGCTTGCAACAAATAAGAATTATTCGATAAGTGGGACAATATACTCGCCCATGCACCGCCTTAAAATGAAAGGGACCGATGATAAAAAATTGGCTACCGGCCTGGGGTGGATTGTTGCTTGGCAATTTTCTTACAATGGAGATTCGAGCGTCAACCTGGATGGCTACACCGGCACTCCACCAAAGGGTCTCGGAGACGCAGCAATCGCGCTGCTGCAATAAATCGAGACGGTACCCGCTTCGTGGCTTCGAAGGTGGCCGTCCGGCGGGGTTAGCGAACTCTCTCACCCAGTCCTTAAAGGGATGCGACCACGCTTCTAAAGTCACCGTCGCGGGGTGACCGTCGTTTTCACCGATCTACGCGCCTTTGCAGCCTTCGCCGAGACTGCGAACCCGAGGAGGTGATGACGGTTCTTGGCGAATACCACGTTTCGTGGGCGACGACATCGTCGTGGTTTTCAACGATCCACTAGCCTGCGCCGACGATACGGAGAGCGGTTCGCATGGCTACGGCGATGTGCGTGTTGAGGGAACAATGGCGCAAGCGATATCACCTGCTCGGCTTCGGAATCGGCATGGCCGGAGGCTATACAACTATCGGCGGACCGGTTTCGATCAGCGCCTATTATGCAGTGATAGGCACCGTGTCGAACCACGCCGCCCGATTGTGCGAGGAGCCAGGCCACGCCAGCGGTCGCCCCGCGAAGAGGCCTTCACTCGGATGTCTGCTTTTAGGATTCTGCTATGGCGTGCTCAACGACCACATGCAGGCGCAAAGCTGCCATATACAGAACTGGCTCTGAGCTGGGTACAGCCGTGCGATTATCGTTGTATGATTGTCCGCATCTCCTTCCGCACCATTCAACTATGTGACTCAGCCCTTTTGAGACCGGTGGAGCGTCCTATATGAGTTGTACATCTCCAGAACAAGCCTCAGACTTTGGCCAACACATACCTTACGGGTTTGACAATTCAGGAATAAACCCTTTGTTATCAATGGCAAGAAATCCGAGGTTTGACAGCCTAACTACTTGATCGCCAACGGCTGTTCCAGAACGGCTCAGCGTGGAATAGAATGCCGCTGACGGCCGCCCTTGGCCATAGATGTGTGGCCATCGACCAGCGGCCATTGACCCAGCGGAAGGATAAATGGCGACCACGCAACTGGAACGGCCGGAACAAGGCGGCTTTGGCGCGCGCGTATCACGCGCGCTGAAAGCAATGCCGCGTGCCTGGAAGCGGTTCTGGCGGCTGGTTGCGTTCTATATGCCCAAGCGGCTTTATGCCCGCTCGCTGATCATCGTCATCGCGCCGATGATCCTTCTGCAGTCGGTCGTCGCCTTCGACTTCATGGAACGCCACTGGGCAACCGTGACGCAGCGCCTGTCGCAGGCCACCGTGCGCGACATCGCCGCGATCATCGACATGATCGAGACCTATCCGCATGATGGCGACTACGCCAACATCATCCGCATCGCCCAAGACCGCATGCAGTTGAAGGTCGACCTCTTGCCGCCCGACCCGTTGCCGGCGCCTGGACCCAAGCCCTTCTTCTCGATCCTTGACGACGTCCTTTCCACCGAGATCACCCGCCAGATCAACCGCCCGTTCTGGATCGACACGGTCGGCAATTCCAACATCGTCGAGGTCCGCATCCAGCTCGAGGGCAAGGTGCTGCGCGTCTTCGTGCGCCGCAGCCAGGCCTATGCCTCCAACACCCACATCTTCCTGATCTGGATGGTCGGGACGTCACTGGTGCTGCTGACGATTGCCATCCCCTTCCTTCGCAACCAGATCCGGCCGATCCTGTCTCTGGCCGAGGCCGCCGAAAGCTTCGGCAAGGGCCGGCCGATGCCGCGCGATTTCCGCCCACGCGGCGCCGAGGAGGTTCGACGGGCCGGCTTTGCCTTCATCCAGATGCGCGAGCGCATCGAACGCCAGCTGGAACAGCGCACCGCCATGCTGACCGGCGTCAGCCACGATCTCAGAACCATCCTCACCCGCTTCAAGCTGCAGCTGGCGCTGGCTGGCGGCAAGCCCGAGACCAAGGCCGCGCTCAACCAGGACATCGACGACATGCAGTCGATGCTGGAAGGCTATATCGCCTTTGCCCGCGGCGAAGCGTCGGAAGATGCCGGCCATTTCGATCTCGAGGCCTATTTCCAAAAGCTCGGCGAGGAGGCGTCGCTGCACAAGCGCAAGCTATCGACCGTGCTTGCCGGTGATCCGGACGTGCATGTGCGCCCGCACGCTTTCGCCCGGCTGTTGTCCAATGTCGCCGGCAATGCCTTGCGCTATGCCAAGACGGTGGAGATCAGCGCCGATCACGGCCGCGGCTCACTCGTCGTCACCATCGACGATGACGGTCCGGGCATCCCGCCGGAAAAGCGCGAGGACGTGTTCAAACCGTTCGTGCGGCTCGACGAGGCGCGCAACCTCGACGCCAGCGGCACCGGCCTTGGTCTCTCTATCGCCCGCGATATTGCCCGCAGCCATGGCGGCGACATCATGCTGGAAGACAGCCCGCTCGGCGGCCTGCGGGCGGTGATCAAGGTGCCCGCCTGACCAAAGCATGATCTGGAAGGCGGGCTCGGCCAAAAACCACCTTCATCCGCCCGTCATGAAACCATGGTCAAGAGCGCGCATGAAGCGCGCGACCTCAGTTGATTCGGCTCAGCCGCCTTACTTCGACCTCGTGCATGCCCGGGTGCGGTGGAGCGAAGCGAGGGCAGCCGGCCCGTACCGCTATCGCATCAAGGCAACCGTCGACCCGAGCAAAGGACCGCCATGCGCATCCTGATGGTCACCGACGCCTGGCGGCCGCAAGTCAACGGCGTCGTCCACACGCTGGAGCGGCTCACCGAAACGCTGAAAACCTTCGACGTTGCGGTCGACTTCCTGACCCCGAATATCTTTCGCACCTTGCCGTTGCCGACCTACCCCGACATCAGGCTGGCGCTGACCACGCCCGGTCATGTCGCGCGGCTGATCGAGGCTCGCAAGGCCGACCATATCCATATCGTCACCGAAGGCCCGCTCGGCATCATGGCGCGGCGCTATTGCCGCAATGCTGGCCGTCCCTTTACCACCAGCTATCACACCCGCTTTCCCGAATATCTCAGCGCCCGCCTGCCGGTGCCGGAGAGCTGGGCCTATCGCTGGCTGCGTGATTTCCACAATTCGGGACAAGGCACGCTGGTCGCCACCCAGTCGCTGGCGGAGGACCTTGCGTCGCGAGGCTTCACCAAGCTCAGGCCGTGGACGCGGGGCGTCGACACCGATCACTTCCGCCCGGACAAGAAGAAGGACCTCGGCTTTCCCGGCCCGGTATTCCTGTGCGTCGGCCGCGTCGCCATCGAGAAGAACCTGAGCGCCTTCCTCGATCTCGACCTGCCCGGCAGCAAGGTGATCGTCGGCGAAGGACCGGAACTGGCTAGGCTCAGGGCGAAGTACCCGCAGGCGCACTTCCTCGGCCATCGCCCGAACGATGAGCTGGCCGAGATCTACGCCTCGGCTGATGTTTTCGTTTTCCCCAGCCGCACCGACACGTTCGGCAACGTCATCATCGAGGCGCTGGCCAGCGGCACGCCGGTGGCCGCCTATCCGGTCACCGGACCGATCGACATTGTCGGCGACGGCATCGGCGGCGCGGTGTCGACCGATCTGCGCGAGGCCTCGCTCGCCGCGCTCAATGTCGACCGCGCCGAGGCGCGCGAACGCGCCATGCGCTACAGCTGGAAAGCCTGCGCCGAAATGTTCATGGACACGGTCGAAGAGGCGCTGAGCACAAGGCGCAAGCTGGCCGCCTGACGCAATCTTCCTAAAACAACCTGCCGCCGTCCGGCACCTTGCGCTCGATGGCGCCAAGGACCACGGCGCCTTCCTCATCAGGGAAGCCGAGCGTGAGCACTTCCGACATGAACGGACCGATCTGGCGCGGCGGGAAATTCACCACCGCAAACACCTGCCGTCCCACCAGCGTTTCCGGCGCATAGTATTTCGTGATCTGTGCCGAGGATTTCTTCACGCCGATCTCAGGGCCGAAATCGATCTTCAGCTTGAAGGCGGGTTTGCGCGCCTCGGGGAAAGGCTCGGCCTCGACGATCGTGCCGGCACGGATGTCGACACGATCAAAATCGGCAAAGCTGATCTCGGGCTTGCGCGCGCTGCTCGAACTCATGGAAGCTCAAGCGTTGCCATAGGTCTCGAACAGGACGCCGGCCAGCGCATCCTTGGCCGAGGTTCCCGACCAGACAACGAACTGGAAGGCCTGGAAATAGCACTCGCAGGCTTCAAGCGCCGACGACAAAAGCACCTCGACCTGCTGGCTCGACGGTTCGACCCCGCCGGCGAGCAGCAGCGACTGGCGAAACATGATCGCGCCCTCCTGCTCCCAGAGATCGAAATGGCCAAACAGCATCTGCTCGTTGATCAGCGACAAAAGCCGCATCACTTCCAGCGCGCGGGCTTCCGGCACCTTGATGTCGAAAGCACAGGCCAGATGCAGCGCCTCGAAATCCTCCATCCATGAGAAGGAGACGTGATAGTCGGTCCAGCTGCCGGCAACCGAGATCGAGATTTCGTCATCGCCGGCCCGTTCGAAGGACCAGTCATTGTTATGGGCGACCTGCTCGATGACATCCACCGGATGGATTTCGCGGGAGAATTCGAGTTCGAGAAGTTCCATGGAATGCTTCCTGTGTTCAGGGGAGCGCCACACGCTCCGCGGGGCACACACGACGAACAATCTTGTCTTGAACTCGGACGGCCAGGACTTCACGACACAAAGACCCCGGACCGGACCCCACCGCCCGGCCGCATGACCCTGCTCCGAATCATGCAACAAATTCAGTCTATTGATCGGGAGTCGCGTGAACAGCCTAATTTTTCGCACTGCGTCATCAGCATGTGGAAAGGCGCTGTCACAAAGATTCATGCATCGCCGGTAAACGATTCACGGCAAAGCATTTTTTCGGATTGTGCTTTGTGGAAAAGTTCAAATTTTATTTTTTTGCTTTGGGCTTTGCCGCAGCCACAGGTGCGGCCTGTCCGGTCAATTCGGCAAGCCTGGCCTCGAGCGCATCGATGCGGGCGGCCAGCCTGGTGTTTTCTTCGCGGGCCTTCGCAGCCATGTCGCGGGCAGCCTCGAACTCCTCGCGCTGCACCACATCCATGGTGTTGAGGATGCGCTCGGCCTGCCCCTTGAAGGCAGTCTCCACCTCGCGGCGCACGCCTTGTGCGGCACCCGCGGCATCGGTCATCAGCTTGGCGAATTCATCGAGAATGCGGTTCGGTCCGGTCGACATGGCAAATCCTCGCTTGCTGGAATTGACGTAGTGGCACTGCCTGCGGAATGCAAGAACGTTGAAGCTGGTGCGGCTTCATGTCGGACGCGATTTGGCTCACGGTCCGGCCGACAGATTGCTATTATCGCAAATGGATTCTTGGAACGACGGTTGCCGTGACGGACAGTGCGGACTTGGAGAAGCGCTTTGCAGCACTCGATGCAGCACTCGCAAAGGGCATTTCGGATGCCAGTGCGGGCCGGGTCTAGCCTGGCGACGAGGTGCTGGACAGGCTTGAAGCCAAATACAGGGCAATGGCAGAGAGAACCAAGTGAAGTTACTGGTCTTCACAGACCAGCGGCCTAGTTTTCCTCACGACTTGCTCCAGGCAAGAGTCACTCTCATTCAGGATCAACCAATGGCAACGCCCCCGCGCCGACCGACCAATCCGATGGAAGCCGCTGAAGCGGCCTTCAAGCCGGTCAAGAAACCCGCGCCTCCCATTCGCGAACCCTCCGCCGCACCAAACGTTCGCGAGCTTGTCTCGATCAGGATCGATCGCGCCGTGCTCGACCATTTCCAGGAAGATGGCCCCGGCTGGCAAGACAGGATCAACGATGCGCTCAGGCAATTGGTCGCCGGCAAGCCGCAGGGTTGAGCCCATTATCTCTGACGATCAGGCTGTCGTCACCTTGCCTTGACCCCGCCAAAACCCTGCCGCATGGTCCGCGCCCTAACGCGAGCCCTCCCAGGAGATCCTGTTGAACGACTATTTCCCGCTGCCGATGGCGTCGCTGTCCTTCCCCAACATCGACCCGATCCTGGTTCAGATCGGCCCGCTGGCTGTGCACTGGTACGGCATCGGCTATATCGTCGGCATCCTGTTCGCCTGGTGGTACGCCAAGCGGCTCGTCACCAACACAAGGCTGTGGCCTGATGGCGTCTTGCCGATGAAGCCGATCGACCTCGACGATTTCATCGTCTGGGCCGCCGTCGGCGTCGTGCTCGGCGGACGCACCGGCTATGTGCTTTTCTACGATTTAAAGCGCTATATCGACCACCCGCTCGACATCTTCGCCGTCTGGCAGGGCGGCATGTCGTTCCATGGCGGCCTGCTTGGCGTCATCCTCGCCATGACGCTGTTTTCCCTCAAGCGCGGCATCCGCACCTGGACGCTGTTCGACGTGGTGGCAGCCGGCGTGCCGGTCGGGCTCGGCCTCGTCCGCATCGCGAACTTCGTCAATGCCGAACTCTGGGGTCGCGTGACCGACGTGTCGTGGGGCGTCGTCTTCTGCAACGAGCGTCTCCAGCAGACCGTGGCGGGTTGTGTCGCGGGCCTGGAGCCTCGCCATCCGAGCCAGCTCTACGAAGCGCTGCTCGAGGGCGCGGTGCTGTTCCTGGTCCTGCGCTTCCTCACCCATTCGCGGCTGAAGCTGAAGACGCCGCGCTTTGTCGGCGGCGCCTTCATTTGCGGCTACGGCCTGTCACGCATCTTCGTCGAGTTCTTCCGCGAGCCCGACCAGCAGCTCGGCTACCTCCTCGGCGGCTGGCTCACCATGGGCATGGTGCTGTCGGTGCCGATGGTGCTGGCCGGCATCTGGGCGATGGCCACAGCCAAACCGGCGCCGCAACCACAGCCGGCATGACACGGCTGAAGACCCGCATCGTCGACCTGATCGGCGCGCTCGGCCCCCTCCCCGTCAACGAGTACATGGCGCTCTGCCTGTTCGATCCCAGCGACGGCTACTACACCACGCGCGAGCCGTTCGGCGCCGCCGGCGACTTCGTCACCGCACCCGAGATCAGCCAAATGTTCGGCGAACTCGTCGCCGTCTGGCTCTATCAGGCCTGGCTGGCGATCGGCCGACCCCTGCCGGTCACCATCGCGGAGATCGGGCCTGGCCGCGGCACGCTGATGAAGGACATGCTTCGCACCCTGACGCGGCTCGATCCGGCTATCGCCGCCGGAGCATCCTTCGCTCTGGTCGAGACCAGTCCGCGGCTGACTGAAATCCAGAAGCAGACGCTTGCCGAAACTTCGGTTGAGCTCGGCTGGCACGAAACCATCGCCACACTACCGCAGGCGCCGTTGCTGATTGTCGGCAACGAATTGTTCGACGCTGTGCCGATCCGCCAGTTCATCCTCGCCGGCGCCGGCTGGCGCGAACGGGTGATCGGCCTCGATGTCTCAGACGAGTTGAGCTTCTTCGCCGGCGCCGGCTCGGTCGAGGCGACGCTGCTGCCGGAAGACGCCGCCGAGGCGCCACAAGGCTCTATTTTCGAAATAGCACCGGCCCGCGCGGCACTGATGGCGACCATTGCCGAACGCATAGCCGACCACGGCGGCGCCGGGCTGTTCCCCGATTACGGCCATCTCCAGCCCGGTTTCGGCGACACATTGCAGGCCGTGCGCAGGCACGCCCCCGAAGATGTGCTGGCCAATCCCGGCGAAGCCGATCTCACCGCCCATGTCGACTTCGCTGCACTGGCCGCCGTCGTGCGGGCGCATGGCCTCGATGTGGAATTGGCGACGCAGGGCGACTTTCTGCTTGGCACGGGATTGCTTGAGCGAGCTGGCCAGTTGGGCAGCCAGGCAAGCCAAGAGGCACGACAAACCATTGCCGATGCCGTCGAGCGCCTGGCCGGCCCCGACGGCATGGGCACGCTGTTCAAAATCCTGAAAATCCTGCCGCATCAGCCAGTCTGACCCTCAGAGATCGTTACAAGCCGTCTCGCCATGTCGCTTGTGGTCGCATGCCTGCTTTTGGCCAATGCAAAGTCGACGCGGCAGCACTGTCGCAATCACTCGGCCGAACTTCGCCTTGACGAAAACGCCGGCGCGGACAACAAACCCATCCATGCTGAATCAGACCAAACCGGATCCTGTTCGCTCGCCGCTGCTGGAAGCGGCCAAGCCGCGAGGTATCCGCCATGGCTATTTCACCCGTATCGGCGGCGTCTCCGGCGGCATCTATCAGGGACTTAACATCGGCACCGGCTCGGATGACGATCAGATGCTGGTCGCCGAGAACCGCCGCCGCGTCGCTGCCTGGATGGGTGTGCCGGCCAGCCATCTCCTGACCGCGCATCAGGTCCACTCGCCCGATGTCGTTATTGCCAGGGAACCCTTTCCCGGCCCGCGGCCCAAGGCCGACGCCATCGTCACCGACCGGCCGGGCATCGCCATCGGCGCCTCGACGGCCGATTGCGGCCCCGTGCTGTTCGCCGATGCGCAAGCGCGCATCATTGGCGCTGCACACGCCGGCTGGAAGGGCGCTTTCACCGGTGTGCTTGAAAACACCATTGCCGCGATGGAAAGCCTCGGCGCCCGCCGTGAGCGCATCATTGCGGTTCTCGGTCCTTCGATCGGCCCCGACAATTACGAGGTCGGGCCGGAATTCGTCGCCCGTTTCGTCGAAGCCGATGCCGAAAACATCGGCTATTTCGCGCCTTCGGCCAATCCGGCGCATGCAATGTTCGATCTCAACCTCTATACGGTCGACCGGCTGAAGAAGGCTGGCGTGACCGCGCAGGGGCTTGGCCGCTGCACCTATGCCGAGGAGGATCTCTTCTTTTCCTACCGGCGCGCGACGCATCGCAAGGAACCGGACTACGGTCGGCAGGTTTCGGCAATTGTTTTGGAGAACGGATAATGGCGCTGCATTTCGAACGGTCGGAATTTGACGCCCGGCGTGACCGGTTGATGATCGAGATGACGGAAAAGAAGCTCGATGCTGTACTGCTTTTCGCCCAGGAGAGCATGTACTGGCTAACCGGCTACGACACGTTCGGCTTCTGTTTCTTCCAGTGCCTGGTTGTGAAGGCTGACGGCTCGATGGTGCTGCTCACCCGCTCGGCCGATTTGCGCCAGGCGCGCCACACATCGATCATCGACAACATCGTGCTGTGGACCGACCGCGACGGCGCCAACCCGGCGGTCGACCTGCGCAACCTGCTCAACGACCTCAATCTCCTCGGCGCCCGCATCGGCGTCGAATACGACACCCATGGCCTGACCGCCTTCAATGGCCGCCGCGTCGACGAGCAGCTGCAGACCTTCGGCCAGATCGCCGACGCCTCCGGTATTGTCGGCCGTCTGCGCCTGTTCAAGAGCCCGGCTGAAATCGCCAAGGCCGAAAAGGCCGCCAACCTTTCCGACGACGCGCTCGACGCGGCCCTGCCGCTGATCAAGCAGGGCGGCGACGAAGCGCTGATCCTTGCCGCCATGCAGGGCGCGGTGTTTGCCGGCGGCGGCGACTATCCGGCCAATGAATTCATCATCGGCTCGGGCATCGACGCGCTGCTCTGCCGCTACAAGGCCGGGCGCCGCAAGCTGACCAAGAACGATCAGCTGACGCTCGAATGGGCCGGCGTGTTCCATCACTATCACGCGCCGATGATGCGCACCGTGCTGACCGGCAAGGCGTCGAAGCGCCATCAGGAGCTGTTCGACGCCGCCCGCGCGGCTCTTCTGGCGGTCGAGAAGGCGATGACGCCCGGCAACACCTTCGGCGACGTCTTCGACGCGCATGCCCGCACGCTGGAGGCGCACAGCCTGACCAAGCATCGGTTGAACGCCTGCGGCTATTCCGTCGGCGCCCGCTTCACCCCGTCCTGGATGGATATGCCGATGTTCTACCAGGGCAATCCCGAGCCGATCGCGCCCAACATGACATTGTTCGCGCACATGATCATCATGGACTCCGAAACCGAGACGGCGATGACGCTTGGCCGCACCTACCTGACCACCGAATCCCAGCCGAAGCCGCTTTCACGCCATGATCTCGACTTGATCGTACAGTGAATCCATAATGGTTGGTCCACGCGGGGGCGTTCGCGACTAAGGAGTTTTCGGGCAGATGAGACGATCGCATGTGACGACCGTGTCATTGCTCGCAGCGCTTGTGCTGGCCGCTTGCACCAATGCCAAGGACGTCCTTGAGCCGTCCGCCATCACGCCGCCGGCAGCCTCGGCCCAACCGGCTCAGCCCTTGGCTGCCCCGGGCATCGCGCCCGCCGCCACACCAGCGCCGGCCGTCGGCGCCACGACACCCGCCAACCCCGCGCAGAGCGCCGCCGCTTTGTCGAAGACCCGGCTGCAGATCGCGCCGATCGTCGGCGCCTCCGTGGAAGCGGCAACGCCGCTGACGGCCGAACTGCAGACACGCGCCAAGCAGCGCGGCATCACCCTTGCCGGCAGCGCCGACCAGGCCGCCACCCATGTGCTGAAGGGCTACTTCTCGACCATGACGGAAGGCAAGGATACCACCGTTATCTATGTCTGGGACGTCTATGACCCCGCTGGCAACCGGCTACACCGCATCAATGGCCAGCAGAAGGCGCCCTCGGTCAATGCCGCCGAAGGCTGGCCCGCGGTTGCACCCGCTACCATGCAGGCGATCGCCGACCAGACGATCGACCAGTTCGCGGCCTGGCTCGGCGGCAGCGCCGGCTGATCCGCCTGTTACCGGCTTCCGTTCACTGTTGACGTTTTTGAGATTAGCCGGCGGATTCCCGTCAACGAGGCTTGCAATACCGGCACGGCTCGCTACAAGCCCGATTAAGAGGACCTCCCCATCCTTCGCCAGGAACGGTGCATGAAGCTTTTCGCGGGCAATTCCAACCGGGTGCTGGCCGAAGCGGTCGCCCGCTATCTCAATGTCCCGCTGGGCAAGGCCAGCGTCAGACGCTTCGCCGATCAGGAAATCTTCGTCGAAATCCAGGAAAACGTGCGCGGCGAGGATGTCTTCATCCTGCAGTCGACCTCGTTCCCGACCAACGATCATCTGATGGAACTGCTCATCATGATCGATGCCTTCATGCGCTCCTCGGCCAAGCGCATCACCGCGGTCATCCCCTATTTCGGTTACGCCAGGCAGGATCGCCGGGCCTCGGGCCGCACACCGATCTCGGCCAAGCTGGTCGCCAACATGATCACCCGCGCTGGCGTCGACCGCGTTTTGACGCTCGACCTCCATGCCGGCCAGATCCAGGGTTTTTTCGACATTCCGACCGACAATCTGTTCTCGGTGCCGGTGATGGCCCGCGACGTGAAGGCAAAATACAAACAGCTTGCCAATGTCGTCGTCGTCTCGCCCGATATTGGCGGCGTGGTGCGCGCCCGCGCGCTCGCCAAACGCTTCGACGCACAACTGGCCATCGTCGACAAGCGCCGCGAACGTCCCGGTGAATCCGAAGTGATGAACATCATCGGCGCGGTCGCCGGCAAGGATTGCCTGCTGATCGACGACATCGTCGATTCCGGCGGCACGCTGTGCAACGCCGCCGATGCGCTGCTCGCCAACGGCGCTACCAGCGTCACCGCCTATATCACCCACGGCGTGCTGTCGGGCGGTGCGGTCGCCCGGATCAGCGGCTCGAAGCTGCAGGAACTGGTGATCACCGATTCCATCCAGCCGACGCAAGGCGTGCTCGACGCCCCGAATATCCGCGTCATCTCCATCGCCGACCTGATGGGCGAGGCGATTTCGCGCACAGCGACCGAAGAGTCCGTGTCGAGCCTGTTCGATTAATCCATGTTGCCCAAAAGCGTGCCCACGGGCCTGGCTCGGGGGTAATCTCCTTTTTGGAATCTGCCCCAAACCGTCGTGAAAGGAGCCAGCTGATGCGCAATCGAATCAAGGCTGCAGGCATCGCAGGAACGCTTCTCGCAATCGGCATCGCCAGCGCGGCCTATGCGCCGACAATCGCTCCGGTTTCGACCGCGCAGGCGCAAACGGAATATCTTCCCACCGAAAAGGATTTCATCGGCAAATGGAGCATCGCAGGGTCCGCAATCCGGCCACCGCGTGATCTGAAAGAGCCGGCGAAGCCCGACCAGGAAGCGGCTGCGACCGAATTTCAGCAGACTGTGACCGCCTTTTATGGCGCCTTCGACTATCTGGAGATCACGGCGGACGGCCGCTACAATTTTCACCAACCGGGTGACCCGGCATCGGGGCCTTGCGTCTGGTGCGGGACATGGTCGTTCAAGAACGATTCCCTGTGGCTCGAACTGGACACGGCGCCCAGGCTCGACATCTACGCCGAGGGCGGCGACATGCAGATGACCTACACGGCCGAGCCTGAAGAGACGTCACGATACAAATGGCTTGTTTTCAGCTGGACCAAGGCTGATTGAACTGAGGGGTGAGGCGTTCTCGCGCACGCCAACCGAAGCATCGGTGTCAAGCCCGATCTCCTGAGGCGGGCAGTCAGTCCATGGTTGCATTGTGCGAGGAGTTCACCATGGCCATACTGCCCCTCCAATCAACGGAGGAGTAGCAGATGCGGCGTAGGACTTTGCTCGGGCTCGCGGTTTCCATCGCAGCCACCCTTTCAGCACCGGCGGCCTGGGCCGCCGATTTTCCGGACCGGACCATCACCATGGTTGTCCCCTTTTCTGCCGGTGGCTCGACGGATCTGGTCGCGCGCCTGGTCGCCAACAAGATGTCCGAAAAGCTGGGCCAGCAGATTGTCGTCGAAAATGTCGGCGGCGCCGGGGGCAGCATCGGCGCTGCCCAGGTCGCCCGAGCCGAACCGGACGGCTACACGATCCTGATGGGCACGGTCGCAACCCACGCGCTCAACCCGCTGATCCTGAAGACAAAGCCCTACGATGCGGAGAAGGATTTTGCGCCGATATCGTTGCTCGTGCTGGTGCCAAACGTCCTGGTTGTGAACCCTGAATTCCCTGCCAAGAACGTCAAGGAACTGATCGAGATGCTGAAGAAGGATCCGGACAAATATGCCTACGCCTCATCAGGCAATGGCACCCCGCTGCATCTCTCCGGCGAGCTTTTCAAGACGATGGCCGGCGTCAGTATGCAGCACATTCCCTACAAGGGCGCCGGACCGGCCTTGAACGACGTTATCGGCAATCAGGTGCCGATGATGTTCGACAACCTCCCCTCTTCATCGGGCCATATCAAGAGCGGGACGCTGAGAGCGCTTGGCGTCACCACCAAGGAGCGCGTTCCCTCCTTCCCCGACATACCGGCCATTGCCGAAACCATTCCCCGCTATGAAACCTACAGCTGGAACGCTCTGTTCGCGCCCGCAGGCACGCCGCCGGAGGTCGTCGCCGTTCTTGAGAAGGCGGCAGTTGAAGCCCTGAAAGACCCTGATGTGATCGCCCGCATGGCCCAGTTCAGCGCCTCGATCGTGGCCTCCACCCCGGAAGAGCTTGGAGCGCATGTGAAGGCCGAACTCGCCAAATGGGAACCGATCGTCAAGGCCAGCGGCGTTCAGCTGGACTAGGGCCTACGACAAAGTGCTGCGGGCTTTTCCTGGCGCTACGGCGCCGGGGCCTCAAGTCGAGGCTGAGCCCGCCGCATGCCTTCGTCGCGGGCGCCGCGCATATAGCCGCGCGGCGAGGCCCCGAGCATGCGCTTGAACATGGTTATGAATGCCGGCACGCTGTCATAACCGAGGTCGAGCGCCACCCTGGTGATCGGCTCGCCATCGGCGAGCCTGGGAAGTGCCGCAAACAGGCAGGCCTGCTGGCGCCAAGTCGACAAGGACAATCCGGTCTGGCGCTGGAAGGCGCGGGTGAACGAACGGCGGCTCATGCCTGCGGCATCCGCCCACTCGTCGATCGTGGCGTGCGGCGAAGGTGCCGCGACAAAGCGTCGGCAGAGCGCCGCCAGCTTCGGGTCGGACGGGAACGGCAGCCCGAGCGGCCGTTCCGGCAAGGTCGGGATCTCGTGCAGCAACAGGTTCATGATCAGCCCGCCGCGGCCTTCCAGTTCGCCACCTTGCGGCAGCTTTTCCGATTCTACGATCAGGCTGTGCATCAGCTCGGTGACGCCGACGACACGCAAGCCTTCCGGCAGGCCGGGGATAGCGCCCGGCATGACATAGACCGAGCGCATCGAGACGTCGCCCAGCATTTCGACAGAATGCTCGGTGCCGGCCGGTATCCACATTGCGTGGTCGGGCGGCACCATCCAGCGCCCGTACCTGGTCGTCACCAGCACGACACCGACCAGCGCATGCAGCAGCTGGCTGCGGCTGTGGCGGTGTTGCGGCACGAGGTAACCGTCCGGATATTCGGTCGGCAAAGCCACCGCTGGCCCGGAAACCTCCTCCAGCCACTGCCAGCGGCTTTCGTGCAATCGGCCGAGATCGGCATTGCCGGCGCGGAAGATGTCCCTGCCATGTGGCATCGGCTATGGCCCACTTGCGAAACTATTGGACCAAACCACGAAAGAAGTCGCCTCGCAAGCGGCTTATAAGGCAGCCATCCCCAAGGCGCTCCGCAGGGGCGTCGCCCAAGCGCTTCAGACGAGCGTCCTTAAGGCGGTCCGCGGGAGCGGCCGCCAAGCCTGCCCGCGGGCAAACACCCGCCAAAAAGACCTCGGAGCCTGCCTTGACCGATACGACAGCCACCAGCATTGCACCGCAGCCAAGCGCCAGCCTCCCTTCAGCCCAGGCGACCGCCTTCACCGTCATTCTGGCGGTGAGCTTTTGCCACGGCATCAACGACATCATGCAATCGCTGCTGCCGGCGATCTATCCGCTACTGAAAGAGAATTACGGTCTCGATTTCTGGCAGATCGGTCTTTTGACCTTCACCTTCCAGGTCACGGCGTCGCTGCTGCAGCCGGTCATCGGCATGATCACCGACAAGCGGCCAATGCCCTATTCACTGCCCTACGGCATGGCGTCCTCGCTGCTTGGCCTGATCGTTCTGGCCTATGCCGGCCACTATGCGCTGCTTCTGGTCGGCGCCTCGCTGATCGGCATCGGCTCGGCGATCTTCCATCCGGAATCCTCGCGCATTGCCCGCTTTGCCTCCGGCGGCCGCTTTGGCCTGGCGCAATCTTTGTTCCAGGTCGGCGGCAATTTCGGCCAGTCGATGGGGCCGCTGCTCGCTGCCTTCATCGTTGTGCCCTTCGGCCAGACCAGCATTTCATGGTTCGCCGTCGGGTCTCTGATCGGCATCATCGTTTTGTCGCGGGTCGGCGGCTGGTACAGCCGGATGCGCGCCGCGCAGGGCAATCGCAAGGCGGCAAGCTTCGTCTCCCCCTTCCCGCGCAAGAAGGTGATGGGAGCGCTGGCGGTGCTGACGCTGCTGGTGCTGACCAAGAACGCCTACATCGCCTCTCTCTCCAGCTACTACACCTTTTATTCCATCCATAAGTTCGGCGTGTCGGTGCAGATGAGCCAGGTCATGCTGTTCCTGTTCCTCGGCGCCTCGGCGCTGGGCATCCTGCTCGGCGGACCGTTCGGCGACCGCTACGGCCAGAAGGCGATGATCTGGTTCTCGATCGTCGGCGTGCTGCCGTTCACGCTGGCGCTGCCCTACGCCAATTTCGAATGGACGATGGTGCTGACGGTGCTGATCGGCCTGATCCTGTCCTCGGCCTTCTCCAACATCGTCGTGTTTGCGCAGGAGTTGGTGCCGGGACGTGTCGGCACCATCGCCGGGATCTTCTTCGGCTTCGCCTTCGGCATGGGCGGCATTGCAGCCGCCGTGCTCGGCGTCGTCGCCGACATGAAGGGCATCGATTTCGTCTTCCAGATCTGCTCGTATCTGCCGCTGCTCGGCCTGCTGACGGTGTTCCTGCCCAACATGAAGGAAGCCAGGAAGGCGCAAGCGGCGGCCAGATAAAACCGGTCGATTTTGCGGATTTGACGCAGGGCGCGGCATTGCTGCGCCCTCTGTGATTCTTTCACCATGCGCTGGTTGAAAAGCCTGCTAGAGATAGTCATCAACGAAGGCTTGGGGCCTTCGACGTCTCTGGGGGATGACATGCGCAAGATCGTATTAGCCGTATTGGGTGTGCTTCTTGTTACCTTGCCGGCGACGGCACGCATCGTTCCCTTTCCGCCGGGTTTCAAGACGCAGTCCGTCGAAACCAACGGCACCAAACTCTATGTGCGCGTTGGCGGCAAGGGTCCCGCCGTCGTGCTGCTGCACGGCTTTGCCGATACCGGAGACATGTGGGGCGCCGCGGCCATCGCCCTCGCAAAGGACCACACCGTCATCGTGCCGGACCTGCGCGGCATGGGTCTGTCGGCCCACCCGGAAGCGGGCTACGCCAAGAAGAACCAGGCCGTCGACATCGCCGGCGTGTTGGATGCCCTGAAGATCGACAAGGCAGATCTCGTCACCCACGACATCGGCAACATGGTCGGCTATGCGCTCGCCGCTCAGTATCCCAAGCGCATCACCAAATGGGTTATCATCGACGCGCCGCTGCCCGGCATAGGCGACTGGGAAAAGATCAAGCAAAGCCCGCTGCTTTGGCACTTCAACTTCCGCGGCCCTGATATGGAGCGGCTGGTCGCGGGGCGCGAGCGCATCTATCTCGACCGCTTCTACAACGAGCTGTCGGCTGACCCCAAGAAGATCGACGAGGCGACGCGCAGGCACTACGCCAAACTCTATGCCCGCCCGCATGCGATGCATGACGCTTTCGAGCAGTTCAAGGCGTTTGACCAGGACGCGATCGACAACCAGGCGATGCTTGCCGCCGGCGGCAAACTGACCATGCCGGTGCTGGCTGTCGGCGGTGAAAAATCCGCTGGCACTACGCAGGCCGATGTCCTGCGGGTTGTTGCGACCGATGTCACGGGCGGCATCGTGCCCGCTTCCGGACACTGGATCATGGAGGAAAACCCCGACGACACCGTCAAACTGATCACTGGTTTTCTCGATAAATAGGCACCGTCTCGCTGACATTTCGATGAAAGCAAAGGCACCCGCCCGGCGGCGGGTGCCTTGCTTATCCGACTGGACGATGTCTATTCAACTGAACGGTTCTACGCCTTGAAGAAGGCCAGGAGGTCGGCATTGATGACATCGGCATGGGTCGTCGCCATGCCGTGCGGGAAGCCCTTGTAGACCTTGAGCTCGCCCTTTTTGAGCAGCTTGACAGCCAGCAGCGCGGAGTCGGCGATCGGAACGATCTGGTCGTCGTCGCCATGCATCACCAGCACCGGCACGTCGATGGCCTTCAGATCGTCGGTGAAGTCGGTTTCCGAGAACGCCTTGATGCAATCGTAAAGCGCCTTGGTGCCGCCCATCATGCCCTGGCGCCACCAATTCTCGACGACAGCCTGCGACACCTGGGCGCCGGGGCGGTTGAAGCCGTAGAACGGGCCGGCCGCGACATCGTGGAAAAACTGGGCGCGGTTGGCTGCCTGGGCGGAGCGCAAACCGTCGAAAACCTCGATCGGCAGGCCGCCGGGATTGGCCGCCGTCTTCAGCATGATCGGCGGCACCGCGCCGAGCAATGCGGCCTTGGCGACACGGCCGCCGGAGCCGTACTTCGCGACATAGCGGGCCACTTCGCCGCCACCGGTAGAATGACCGACATGGATAGCGTCCTTGAGGTCGAGATGCGCCGCAAGTTCCGCGACATCGGCGGCATAAGTATCCATCTCGTTGCCGGTATCGGTCTGGGTCGAGCGGCCATGGCCGCGCCGGTCATGGGCAATGACGCGGTACCCCTTGGACAGGAAGAACAGCATCTGGGCGTCCCAGTCGTCGCTGCTCAGCGGCCAGCCGTGATGGAAGACGATGGGTTGTCCCGTTCCCCAATCCTTGTAGAAAATTTCGGTGCCGTCCTTGGTGGTGATCGTGCTGCTGCCGGCCTTGGTCATCTCGCTCTCCATTGATTGCTTCCGCGATAATCAATATCGCGATAACTATATGACTAGCGCAGGTCCAAATCCTTGTTTTCAGAAAATATATATCGCGATATCATTTTTCGTGGTACATATTGATGTGCTCAGTCGGCAAAGGAATGCCTCGTGCCTCTCCCGTTGGACAACCAGATCTGTTTTTCGCTTTACGCCACCAGCATGGCAATCAACCGCACCTACAAGCCCATGCTGGACGAGATGGGCATCACCTATCCGCAATATCTCGTGCTGAACGCACTTGCCGAAGCCGGCGGGATGTCGGTCGGCTCGATTGCGCACAGACTCGCTTTGGAATCGAGCACCATCACGCCGCTGGTGAAGCGCATGGAACAGGCCGGTCTCGTCACCCGCCAGCGCAGCCAGACGGACGAGCGCCAAGTGCAGGTCGACCTGACGCCTGCCGGCCGCGCGCTGCTCGTCCAGTGCAACTGCCTCAACGAAACCCTGATCGAACGCTCGGGCATGACGATGGCTGATCTCGATGCCTTGAATCGGCGGATCCAGGCGCTGCGCGAAGCGTTGAGCAGCAAGCCGGACTAGCTGCCCTACAAACACGCCAGGCTTAATCCTTGCCGGCCAGCCAGCGCACGACGTTGCCCATCAGCTTGCCGTAGAGCGGCCATCCCAAAAAGTCCTGCGACAGCCAGTGTGGGCCGATGTCGGTCGCCCACGCGACGGTGCGGCCGTGGCCAACGCTGCGAGCAGCAAGCAGCGGCCAGTCCGTGCCACGATAATGGCAGGTCGCCAGCAGCTGGGACGAGCCATCGCGCCTGAAATCGAGTTTGTTCATGCCGAGGATCGGCGGCAACGGGCCCGCGACACCGGCAAGGATTGGATGCGACGCCTGAAGGATCGACGGCTGCAGGCCTTGCGGCACTTCCAGCCCGTCCGAGAATGGCAGGCAGCGCACGGGCAGGATGTCCTCGACCGGGGTGTCGTGGAAACGCGCCGTGCCGAACATGCCCTGGAACCCCATATAGCCGCCGGCCAGCATCAGCCCGCCACCGCCTTCGACATAGGCCTTGAGGACGTCGAGGCGGTTGGCGCCGATGCGCCCGGCGCGGGCCTCCGGCGTGACCAGCAAGGTCAGCGCGCCGACATCGGAGATCACCACCGCCTGGTATTCGGCCAGCGCGTCGAGGTCATACGGAAATTCGGCCGCGCAGCGATCGCCACCGATCTGCGTCACCGCTATGCCCTCTGCGGCAAGTGCGGCATTGAAGGCCGTCGCGCCGTTTACCCACGTCGCACTCGTCAGCACATCGCCGCCGGCGGCAACCGAGGTCGTCGCCGCGAAGGTCTCGCCTGCCAGCAAGAGTTTCATCGTCGCCCTCACGCTTTTCGACTGACAATTGAACGAGCGGGCGCCGGCTTGAACCGGCGCCCGCCGGGCCTTGGGAGGCTTAGAACTTAAACTCGGCCAGGTTTTCCGGCGTCACGATCTTGGCCGGGCCAAGGATCAGTTCGCCGCTGGCCCCGATCGTGTATTCGCCGAGCCTGCCCGCCGTGAACTTCTCACCTTCCTTGCCGGTGATCTTGCACTGCGCCAGCGCCTGGGCCGCCTGATAGGTCAGGTAGCCGAGATCGGTGACATTCCACCAGATATCCTGGGCAGAGCCATCCTTGATGTATTTCGAAATCAAAGTGGCCGGCGCAAGGCCGGTCAGCTTGACCTTGCCGATCATGCCGGCTTCCTCGAGTGCGCGCGCGGCCGCCGGAAGGCCAATGCCTGCCGGCACGATGATCACCTTGAGATCCGGAAACGCCTGCACCAGCGCCAAGGCCTGCTGCTGGTTGACCTGCTCGCTCTCCTCGCCATAGGCGACCTGCACCAGTTTCATCTTGGCGTATTTCGGCTCTGCCGCCATCTTCGCCTTCATGAAGTCGATCCAGGCGTTCTGGTTGGTCGCCGTCGGCGTCGACGACAGGATGGCGAACTCGCCTTCGCCGCCGCTGAGGTTGAATGCGCTTTCCAGCATCATTTCGGCCAGACTGTCGCCCTTCACCTGGTTCACGAACACCGCGCGCGCATCGGCCGCGACGTCGGAATCGTACGAGATCACCCGGACGCCTTGCTGAACGGCGCGCTTCAGCGCAGGCGCAACCGCATTGGCGTCGTTGCCGGCGATAGCGATGACCCCGACCTTCTGCGACACAAGGCTGTTGATGAATTCGATCTGTGCCTCGGCCGTCGCTTGCGACGGGGCAACCTGGGTGGCGGTGCCGCCAATTTCCTTCGCAGCCTCCTCGGCGCCGCCGAAAGCCACCTTGAAGTAGGGATCGGTGTCGAGCTTGGGCAGGAAGCCGACGGTCACCGGTTCCTTGGCGCATTCCTGGCTGTAGGCCAGCGAGGCCGGCGCAAGCAGAACCGCGGATGCGAGCAGGGCTATTCTAAACGCTTTCATTGTGTCTCCTCCGTCAGAATTCGGGCTTGAAGAAAGGGGCCCGAGATCACCCCTTGGTTTCGCGCAGGACGCGCGATCTTGACAGCCGCTCCTCCAGGGAGCGCCAGTAATTGCCGACCAGCAGCGAGCCGATCAGAAGCAGGCCGATGATCATGCCTTGAGCGTCGCCGCCGATCTGGTTGAGCGCCAGCACATTTCGGATGATGGCGATCAACAGCAGCGCCAGCATGACCCCCGTGAGCCGCCCCTTACCACCGAAGACGCTGACGCCGCCGAGCAGCACGATGGTGATGACATCGAGCTCCATGCCGAGCGCATTGTTGGCGCGGGCGTTGGAGAGGCGCGCGGTATAGACGATGCCGGCGATGGCTGCGACCATGCCCGAAACGACGAACAGCTTCAGCACCATTTTGCGCGTATCGATGCCGGAATAACGCGCCACTTCGGGGCTGCCGCCGAGCGCATAGATGCGCTTGCCGGTCGGCGTCTTCTGCAGCACCACCGCGAAGATCGGCGCCAGCAGCAGGAACGGCACGATGGTCCACGGGATTTGTGTGCCCGGCAGATTGCTGATGCCGAAATCGACGACCGCCGGCGGCAATATGTTGACCGAACCGGTGCCGAGCAGGATGTAGCCAATGCCCCGATAGAGCGCCATGGTGCCGAGCGTCACCACCAGCGACTGCAGCCCCAGCCCTGAAACCAGATAGCCATTGAAGGCGCCGAGCAGGCCGCCGAAGACCAGCGTCAGCGGAATGGCCGCCAGCGTCGGCACGCCGCCCTGGACGAGCAGGCCAAACACCACGGATGTCAGCGCCAGCACCGAGGCGATCGACAGGTCGATCTCGCGGGTGATGATGAGCAGCGTCATCGGCAGGATCAGCAACGCCTTTTCCGAGGCGCTTGCGGCCAATTGCGAGAGGTTGAAGCCGGAGACGAAATTCGGCACGAAGACCGCCGCATAGATAAAGACGGCGAGGCAGGCGGTCGCCAGCAGCAGATCCCAGAAGTCGATCGAGCGGATAAACTTTCTCATCTCGCCCTCGCCTGTCTCGCCTGTTCGGCGCGCCGCACGATGAAGGTGTCGATGCCGATGGCAACCAGGATCACCAGGCCATAGACGCCCTGCAGCCAGAGCGGATCGACGCGCACCAGCGTCAGCCCGTTCTTGATGACCAAGAGCGTGAGCGCGCCAAGGATGATGCCGAGCAGCGTGCCCGAGCCGCCGCGGATGGCGACGCCGCCGACCACCGCAGAGGCGATCACCGTGAGTTCGAAGCCGAGCGCGACGCGGGCATCGATGGTGGCGTAGCGCGAAGCCCACAGGGCGCCGCACAGGCCGCCTAGCAGGCCGGCCATGCCGAAGGCCAGCAGGATGCGCCGGTCGACCGGAATGCCGATCAGCCTTGCGCCGTCCGGGTTGGAACCGGTGGCAAACAGCTCGCGCCCGGTTGCGGTGCGATAGAGCAGCACATAGCCGGCGCACAGGATGACAATAGCGATGATGACGATCAGCGGCACGCCTGCGATCTTCAGCCCGGTCATGTCGAGCCAGGCTTGCGTGACTTCGTCGGCGCTGACCTGGTCGCCCGCCGCCCAGATCGAGTTGAAACCGCGGAAGATCGACATCGAAGCCAGCGTAACGACGATGGCCGGGATCTTTCCCCTGGTAACGACAAGGCCGTTGAGCAGTCCGGCAAAGCCGCCGACCGCGCAGGCGGTGATCAGGCCGATGCCGATGTCCAATCCGGGATAGGCCTGAACCATGCTGGCCGCCATATAGGCGGAGAGGCCGATCACAGCTGCGATCGACAGGTCGATGTTGCGGGTGATCAGCACCAGCATCTGCGCCAGTGCGGCGACAATCAGCAAGGCCGCGTCCATCGACACAGCGGTGAGGTTCGCCGCGCTCACCATGCGCGGGTTGATGATGGTGACCGGAATGGCGACGGCGAGCATCGCCGCAAGCAGGCCGAATTCCCGCCGCTTCAGAAAATCGAACGGTCCTTTTGCCTTTTCCTCCTCGGCGGCGCGTTCTATCTGCGCTGCCTGGCCGGCGCGTTCATCGGTCCTGGTCGCCGCTTCCAGTACCTTTTCCTGCGTGGCTTGTCCGCGCGAAAACTCAGCAGTCTGGCGGCCTTCGCGCAGCACGATAATGCGGTCGCACATGCCGATCAGCTCGGGCATCTCTGACGAGATCAGCACGATCGCCATGCCTTGCGCGGCAAGGTCAGCGATCATTGCATGCACTTCCGCCTTGGTGCCGACATCGATGCCTTGCGTCGGCTCGTCGAGGATGAGCACGCGCGGCTCGGTGCGCAGCCATTTGGCCAGCACCACCTTCTGCTGGTTGCCGCCGGATAACTCTTTCACCGGCTGCCCGTAGCCGGAAAAGCGCAGCTTCATGCGCTTCAGCCAGTCCGCCACCAGACCGATGGCGCGGTCGGTGCCGTAGAGACCGCGTTGTGCGGCCTTGTCGAGAACAGGTAGCACCGCATTGTCGAGGATGGAGAAATCCATCACCAGGCTCTGGCCCATGCGATCTTCCGACACATAGGCGATGCGCGCATCCATGGCGTCGCGCGCCGAGGCGAACTGCACGGGCTTGCGGTCGATCAGGATTTCGCCGGCCTCGGGCCGGTCGATACCGAACAGCACGCGCGCAATCTCGGTGCGTCCGCTGCCGACCAGACCGCCAAGGCCGAGCACCTCACCTGCGTGAAGCTTGAGGTCGATGCCGGTAAAGCCGCCGGCGCGCGAAAGTCCCTTCCCCTCCAGCACCAGCGCGCCTGAGGCATGGCGCCGTTCGGGATAGAGGTCGGTGACTTCGCGGCCGACCATCATGCTGATGGCGGCAGCGCGGCCAAGCTCGGCTTTCGGCTTGACGCCGATCAGGCGCCCGTCACGCAGCACCGCGATGCGGTCGGCGATGCGGAAGATTTCATCCATGCGGTGGCCGACGAACATCATCGCCACGCCGTGCAGCCTGAGATCGGCAACGACGGAAAACAGCCGCTCGACCTCGCGTTGCGACAATGCGGCCGTGGGTTCGTCCATGATCAGCACGCGGGCATCCAGCGACAGCGCGCGGGCGATCTCGACCAGTTGTTGTTCAGAGGTACGCAGTGTTCCCAGCCGCGTTGCCGCCGGCACATCGAGCCCGACGGTGGCCAGCACCTTGCGGGCGCCGGCCAGCATGGCGGCATTGTCGATGCCGCCAAAGCGGTCGCGCGGCATGTGGCCGAGATAGATGTTCTCCGCCACCGACAGATCGGGAAACAGGCCAGGATGCTGGTGCATGACCGCAATGCCGGCCGCCTGCGCGTCATGCGGCGAATGGAAGACGGCTGATTTGCCGTCAACCTCGACATGACCGCTGGTGGGAGAATGCACACCGGCCAGAAGCTTCACGCAGGTGCTCTTGCCGGCGCCGTTTTCGCCAAGCAGCGCCAGCACCTCGCCGGAGCGCAATTCGAAGGAGGCGTCCTTGAGCGCAATCGTGCCGCCGAAAGCCTTCGTCGCCTGAACCAGGGCAACAGGAACAGCCCGCACCACCGCAGCGTCGGCTTCGCTTTGTGTGCCCGAGTGCAGCACGTCTCCTCCCTGACTAGTTATTTTTTCAATTTGCTATATTAAATAGCGCAAAGGCGCAACGGCAAAATTGACTTCCATGGTTCCGACGCGCACTGTCGCCTCTCGCACAGGCATCGCAGGATGCTTCGGCCGAAGGTGGTTTCGGCCTCTTGCGGTAAGACGGCGACATTTGAGGAGACGTGGGTTTTGTCAGGGAAAGGCAGCAATTCTGTCAAAGTTCGCCACTACAACGAGCGTTTCGTGCTCGACGCCATCCGTCGCCTCAAGGAAGCCTCCAAGTCCGATCTGGCGCGCGCAGCAAGCCTGACGCCGGCGGCGGTCGCTGCGATCGTCGACGGCCTGGAATCCTCCGGTTTCGTAAAGCAAGTGGGAAAAAGGTTCGGACAACGCGGATCGCCCTCCACGCTGTACCGGCTGACACCGGAACGCATCTACAGCGTCGGCATCAAGATCGGCCGGCGTGCGCTGGAAGCCGTTCTGGTCGACTTCGCCGGTGAAATCCGAGCAAGAGAGTCGCACGAATACCGCTTCCCCGATCCTGATCTGGTGCTGAAGGCCGGCAACATGGCGCTGGCCACCTTCGAAAAGCTGGTGGATGGGCTTGGCGATGCCAGCATCGTCGGCGTCGGCATTGCCTCACCCTATTTCCTCGGCGGCTGGAGCGAGGAACTCGGCTTTCCCGACGATCTCGGCAGCCGCTGGGAAGCGATCGACCTGACGACTTGCTTTGCCACGCCGGCGAAGACGCCGGTGTTCGTGGAAAACGACGCCACGTCGGCGGCGCTGGCCGAACTTGTCCAGGGCGCCGGCGCCCGCTTCCGCGATTTCATGCACATCTCGATCGACACTTTTGTCGGCGGCGGCCTGGTGCAAGGCGGCAGGGTCCACACCGGGCCGCATGGCAACAGCGCTGCCCTCGGACCCTTGCCCGTCTCGCCCTCAAGCCTCGATTCGGTGGCGGCGAAGCCTGCGCGCTACCAGAGCCTACTGCATCGCGCCTCGATCTATGTGCTGGTCAATCACCTGAGGTCGCGCGGCGTGGTGATCAATCGTGTGCGGGAACTCGATCCGTTGCCAGCCGAAGCGCGCGTGCCGCTGTTCGAATGGATCGACGATTGTGCGAGCGCGCTGGTCGAGGCGATCATCGCCATCACCTCCATCATCGACATCGAGGCCATCGTTCTCGACTCGATCCTGCCCAGGCCGATCCATCTCGAACTGCTGGCAAGGGTGCAGGCCCAGTTCAACCAGGCCAGCGCAATCGGCATCGTCGCGCCGGAGATCGTGTCGGGGCAATTCGGCCCTGAGGCCTCCTCGATCGGCGCTGCCATGCTTCCGTTCTCGGCGCTGCTGGCGCCCGACAGCGGCGTGCTCATGATCGGCAAGGACCGGACGAAACTGCTGAGCGCTCTGTCCACGCTCGGTGGCGCCAAGGGAAACGGATCAAATCCGCCCACCGACCTGCCGGCCTGAGCGCAATGCGGCGCGCCCAACGCAGGCATCGGCCGCCCTTGCCCGCCATGGCTTGCACGCCTGCCCGCCTTCCGCTATAGAGCCGCCACCCGCGTAGACACCCTTGGAGGCAACGCGGCGGAAGGCTGCCTTCCCTTGTGATCCCGAACAAAGCTCCGCGTATGCGGTTTCTGGCATTCGGACATCCAGGCCTGGCGGCTTTCGACGTTTACGGTCCAGGCACACTGCCACCGCAAACGCTCCATAAAACGCGAAAGGAAATGCCATGAGCCACGATACTTACGAGCTCAAGGCCGAAGCGCGCGAACAGGTCGGTAAGGGGTCCGCCCGTGCAGTTCGCCGCAACGGTAAAGTGCCTGCAGTTATCTACGGCGACAGACAGCCTCCCCTGGCGATTGCGCTGAACTATAAGGACGTCTTCTACAAAATCCATGGCGGCGGGTTTTTGACCACGATCGCCACGATCGATGTCGACGGCAAGAAAATCCAGGTTCTGCCCAAGGATTTCCAGCTCGACCCCGTCAAGGATTTCCCGGTCCATGTCGACTTCCTGCGCATCGGCAAGGACACCGAGGTCAACGTCGACGTGCCTGTCCACTTCATCAATGAAGACAAGTCGCCCGGCATCAAGCGCGGCGGCGTGCTCAACATCGTGCGTCACGAAGTCGAGTTCCACTGCCCGGCCAATGCGATCCCGGAATTCATCACCGTCGATCTCACCGGCGCCGACATTGGCGATTCGATCCACATCTCGGCGGTTACCTTGCCGGCCGGCGTCAAGCCGGTGATCTCCGATCGCGACTTCACCATCGCGACCATTGCCGGCTCCTCGGCGATGAAGCCGGAGACGGAAGAGACGGCGGAAGCGGCAGCCCCCGAAGCGGCGGCTCCTGCTGCCGAAGAGAAGTAATTTTCGGGCCTGGAGTTCACGATGCTTGTCTTTGCAGGCCTCGGCAATCCGGGCGCGAAATACGCTGATAACCGGCACAATGTCGGCTTCATGGCGGCGGACGCAATTGCCCGCCGCCATTCGTTTTCGCCCTGGTCGAAGAAGTTCCAGGGCCTGATCGCCGAAGGCACGATTGCCGGCGAAAAGATTCTCCTGATCAAGCCGCAGACCTTCATGAACCTGTCGGGACAGCCGGTCGGCGAAGCCCTGCGCTTCTACAAGCTCGGCCCCGAGGCGCTGACCGTCTTCTACGACGAGATTGACCTGCCGGCCGGCAAATTGCGGGTCAAGGTCGGCGGTGGCGCCGGCGGCCACAACGGCATCCGCTCGCTCGACCAGCATGTCGGCAAGAACTTTCGCCGCGTGCGCATCGGCGTCGGCCATCCCGGCGTCCGGGAAATGGTGCATGGCCATGTGCTCGGCGACTTCGCCAAGGCCGACCGCGAATGGCTGGACGTGCTGCTCAACACCATCGCCGACGATGCCGGGCTGCTGGCCAAGGGCGACGACAGTTCTTTCATGAACCGGGTGACGCTGGCCTTGCGCGACAAACTAACGCCAACCGGCGACGACGACCGTCCGCCGCCAAAGGCGCCGAAGGCTGAGGGCCCGAAAGCTCAAAGCCACATCCGCCAGGCACGGCCACAGCAGGCGCCGGCCAAGCTGCCGGAAAGCGGCCCGATGGCCGCCATGCTGAAGAAACTGTTCGGCAAGAAGGACTGAGCGTCGATAGGATCGGGACCGCGGGGCTTGACGTTGCTCACCCCTATCGCCCATAGCCCTCATCAAATTTCTAGTTTCCCGATAGGACCGGACACATGGGTTTCAAATGCGGCATCGTTGGCTTGCCCAACGTCGGCAAGTCGACGCTTTTCAACGCATTGACCAGGACGGCGGCGGCGCAGGCCGCCAACTATCCGTTCTGCACCATCGAACCGAACACCGGCGAGGTGGCGGTGCCTGATCCGCGGCTGCAGAAGATCGCCGCAATCGCCAAGTCTAAGGAGATCATCCCGACCCGCATCTCCTTCGTCGACATCGCCGGCCTGGTGCGCGGCGCCTCCAAGGGCGAAGGGCTGGGCAACCAGTTCCTCGCCAACATCCGTGAGGTCGACGCCATCGTGCATGTGCTGCGCTGTTTCGAGGATGACGACATCACCCATGTCGAGGGCAAGATCGACCCTGTCGCCGACGCCGATACGGTCGAGACCGAGCTGATGCTCGCCGACCTCGACAGCCTCGAGCGCCGCATCGTGCAGATCCGCAAGCGCGCCGGCAGCAAGGACAAGGAAGCAACCACCGTGCTGCCGATGATGGAGGCCGCACTCGAGCTCCTCCAGGCCGGCAAGCCGACCCGCATCCTGCTCAACGGCATTTCAGCGGAAGACCTGCGCATCCTGCAGGGACTGAACCTCTTGACCTCGCACCCCGTGCTCTATGTGTGCAACGTCGCCGAAGCCGACGCCGCCACCGGCAACGAGCACACCAGGGCCGTGGAAAGGATGGCGACCGCGCAGGGCGCCGGCACCGTGGTGATCTCGGCCGCGATCGAAGCCGAAGTCGCCCAGCTCTCCGACGAGGAAGAGATGGAGTTCCTGTCCTCGCTCGGCCTCGACGAACCTGGCCTCAACAAGGTCATCCGCGCCGGCTACGATCTGTTGCATCTCATCACCTATTTCACCGCCGGGCCGAAGGAGACGCGCGCCTGGACGATCCACAAGGGCGACAAGGCCCCGCAGGCGGCCGGCGTCATCCACACCGATTTCGAGCGCGGCTTCATCCGCGCCCAGACCATCGCCTACAACGACTACGTCACACTGGGCGGCGAAGTGGCGGCCAAGGAAGCCGGCAAGGCGCGCGACGAAGGCAAGGAATATGTCGTCCAGGATGGCGATGTCCTGCTGTTCAAGTTCAACACCTGAGGCGCCGCGGCTGGCGCGCTGACGGCGACCGATCACGGCTGCGTCAAGTGGAGGAGCCGGCATGCCGCTTCGCTTGACTGCCCTTGGCACCGGGTCTATGGCCGTTTGCATGCGACTTGGCCGTCCCCGTGGGAACGGCGGCGCGTGCAAGACCCATCGCTATTAAACGAAACCTTGGGCTCAACCAACGGAGACCGGCGATGATCAAGGCCTTCGTCGTCGACAATGATCGCCTGCGCCTCGCCGACGATCTCGTGGCCAATGGCGATCAGGTCGTCTGGGCCGACCTTCTCAACCCGACCAAGGAAGAAGAAACGACGATCGAGACTTGGCTCGGTGTTGCCATCCCGACGCGCGAGGAGATGGAGGAGATCGAGATTTCGAGCCGCCTCTACATCGAGGACGGCGCCTACTTCATGACCGCCACCTTGCCGGCGCAGACCGAAATCGATGATCCCTTGATGTCACCGGTTACCTTTGTGCTTGCCGGCCCGAGACTGGTCACCATCCGCTATCATGAGCCGAAGGCGTTCAAGACCTTTCCCCTGCGCGCCGAGAAGGTGGCGACAGGCTGCACCACCGGCAACACCATCCTGATCGGCCTGCTGGAGGCGATCGTCGATCGCCTAGCCGATATTCTCGAACGCGCCGGCCGTGACATCGAGACGATCTCGCGCGATATCTTCGAAGCGCGGTCGACCAAGGTGAACAAGCGCAATCGCGATTTCCAGGAACTGCTCAAGGCCATAGGCCGCAAGGAAGACATTGCCTCCTCGATCCGCGACAGCCTGATCTCGCTGCAGCGCCTCACCGGCTTCCTTGCCCACGTCGCGACCCAGATCAAGATGAGCAAGGACGTCCGCGCCCGCATCAAGACAGTATCGCGCGACGTGCTGTCGCTCGCCGACCATGCCACCTTCCTGTCGCAGAAGATCTCGTTCCTGCTCGACGCGACGCTCGGCATGATCTCGATCGAGCAGAACGCCATCATCAAGATCTTCTCGGTCGCCGCCGTCATCTTCCTGCCGCCGACGCTGGTAGCTTCGATCTACGGCATGAATTTCGACGTCATCCCGGAGCTGAAATGGGAGCTCGGCTATCCCTTCGCCATCGGCCTGATGATCCTGTCGGCGATCCTGCCGTTCTGGTATTTCCGCCGCCGCGGCTGGTTGTAGGCCCAATAGAATTCGCTTGACCAAACGCCGCCCGGACGGCATCCGGATGCCCGGTGATCGTACAACCGGATTGGGATCATGACCGCAAAAAGCTGGGCCTACGAGGATTTCACCGACGGCGCATCGATCGACCTCGGCGCCAAGCAGGTGAGTGCGGCCGAAATCATCGAATTCGCCACCGAATTCGACCCGCAGCCGATGCATCTCGACGAAGCCGCCGGCAAGGCCAGCATCCTTGGCGGCTTGGCCGCCTCCGGCTGGCACACCTGCGCGATCTTCATGCGCATGCTGTGCGACGCCTTCCTGCTCGACTCGACCGCGCAAGGCGCGCCCGGCATCGACCAGGTCAAATGGAAGAAGCCGGTGCTGGCCGGCGACACACTGGCCGGCAGCACCAGCGTGCTTGCCAGGCGCCTGTCGAAATCCAGGCCTCAGCTCGGCCTCGTCACCTTGCGCAGCGAACTGTTCAACCAGCGCGGTGAAAGCGTCTTCGAACTTGAGAACACTGTCATGTTCTTGACCCGCGAGGCCGGCGCATGAGCCTCGACGCGTTCTTCCGCATCGGCGATACCATCAACCTCGGTTCGCACACATTCGAAGCCGAGGCGATCAAGGCGTTCGCCTGCAAATACGATCCACAGGTCTTTCATGTCGACGAGGAGGCGGCGAAGAAAAGCGTGTTCGGCCGCCTCTGCGCCTCAGGCTGGCACACCGCGGCCACCTGGATGAAGCTCAATCTCAAAAATCCTATGGACGCTTCTCAATGGACCGGACCCGGCCCGGTACCAGAATTCGGCCCCTCCCCCGGCTTCAGGAACCTGAAATGGCCAAAGCCGGTCTATGCCGGAGAAACCGTCACCTTCATGCGCACGGCCCTGTCCCACCGCCCGCTCGCCAATCGCCCCGGCTGGCGGCTGCTCGCGCTGCGCTCGGAAGGATTCGATTCTACGGGCGACAAGGTGCTGGAGTTCGACAGCGCGGTGCTGGTGAAGGCTGGGTAGTGAATGGTGAGTAGTGAGTATTCAATATCAGAGTGTGTGAGTAAGCCTAGCGCCTGTCATTGAACGCTGACATTCACTATTCACTATTCACTATTCACTATTCACTATTCACTATTCACTATTAACTATTAACTACTCCCTAATGCCCCTCAAACCCGATCAACGTCCGCACCGGCACGCCCAGCGCTTCGAGCTTCGCCCGTCCGCCGAGATCCGGCAGGTCGATGACGAAGCACGCGGCAAGAATATCGGCACCGATCTGCCTTAGCAGCTTGACCGCCGCCTCCGCCGTGCCGCCGGTCGCGATCAGGTCGTCAACCAGGATCACCTTCTCGCCCGGCGCAACGCCGTCCTTGTGCATCTCCATCTCGTCCAGCCCGTATTCCAGGCTGTAGGCGACGCGTACCGTCTCGTAAGGCAGCTTGCCCTTCTTCCGGATCGGCACGAAACCGGCCGAAAGCTGGTGCGCGACCGCACCGCCGAGGATGAAGCCGCGTGCCTCGATGCCGGCGATCTTGTCGATCTTCTGGCCGGCATAGGGATGCACCAGCTCGTCGATGGCGCGGCGGAAGGCGCGCGCATTGCCGAGCAAAGTGGTGATGTCGCGAAACAGGATGCCGGGCTTGGGGTAGTCCGGAATGGTGCGGATCGCGGCGAGCAGCGTGTCTTCGAGCGAGGATTTCATGGGTCGAGATTACCTGAAACGGAGGTTGTTGCGCGACAATTGTTCGATCGAACTGCAGCCCATCAGCTTCATGCCGCGCTCGATCTCGACCCGCATCTGCTCCAGCGCCCGCTCTACGCCCGGCTGGCCGGCCGCCGCCAGGGGGAACAGATAATAGCGGCCGACGCCAACAGCCTTGGCGCCGAGCGACAGCGCCTTCAGCACATGGGTGCCGCGCTGCACGCCGCCATCCATGATGACGTCTATTCTGTCGCCGACGGCATCGACGATCTCGGCCAGTTGGTCGAACGCCGCCCGCGAGCCGTCCAGCTGCCGGCCGCCATGGTTGGACAGCACAATGCCGCTGCAGCCGATCTCGACGGCGCGCTTGGCATCCTCCACCGACATGACGCCCTTGAGACAGAACGGACCTCCCCACAGTCTGACCATCTCGGCAACATCGTCCCAAGTCATCGACGGATCGAGCATCTCGGTGAAGTAGCGGCTGATCGACATCGTGCCGCCGCCCATGTCGACATGCTCGTCGAGCTGCGGCAGCTTGAACCCCTCATGGGTGAAATAGTTGATCGCCCAGCCCGGCTTCAGCGCGAACTGCAGCATGCCGGCAAGGTTGAGCTTGAAGGGGATGGCAAAGCCGGTGCGCTTGTCGCGCTCGCGGTTGCCTCCGGTGATGCTGTCGACGGTCAGCATCATCACTTCGACGCCAACCGCTTTCGCCCGCTGCATCATCGCCCGGTTGAGGCCGCGATCCCGGTGGAAATAGAACTGGTAGACCTGCGGGCTGCTGCTGATCTTGCGCGCTTCCTCAAGACTGACGGTGCCGAGCGAGGACACGCCAAACATAGTGCCGAATTTGGCCGAAGCCTTAGCCACCGCGCGCTCGCCTTGATGATGGAACAGCCGCTGCAAGGCGGTCGGCGAGCAATAGACGGGCATGGCCAGCTTCTGGCCCATCACCGTCACAGACATGTCGATCTCACTTACCCCGCGCAGCACGCTGGGAACGAGGTCGCAGCGCTCGAAACTCTCGGTGTTGCGGCGATAGGTGACCTCGTCGTCGGCCGCGCCATCGATGTAGTTGAAGATTGGCCCCGGTAACCGCTGCTGGGCCATGCGCCGGAAATCGGAAAAGTTGTGACAGTCGCGTAGCCGCATCATCGATCCAAATGCCCCTCTAGCCGGCGATCCGCCGGGCGCGCGTGCAATACCAATCGCATGGCGCCGTGCCAACGGACTTCTTACTGGACGGCTGCTGCGCCAAGATGCGAACCATGTCCGGTTTGGCAAGCAAAAAGGGCGTCCGAAGACGCCCTTTCCATTTCCGAGGAATAAGATGCGGCTTAGTGCGCCACGCCTTCCCACACCTTGCGCTTGGTCAGATACATCAGCGCCCCGAACAGAAGCAGAAACACCAGCACGCGGAAGCCGGTCTTCTTGCGGTCTTCCATATGCGGCTCGGCCGCCCACATCAGGAACGCCGAGACGTCGCGCGAATACTGGTCGATCGTCTGCGGCGAACCGTCATCGTAGGTGACCTGGCCATCGGAGAGCGGCTTGGGCATCTTCAGCGACACGCCGGACATGAAGTATGGATTATAGTGGGTGCCTTCGGGGATCACCATGCCGGCAGGTGGCGTCTCGTCGTAGCCGGTCAGCAGCGAATGGATGTAGTCCGGGCCGCCCTGCGCATATTGCGTGAAGATGTCGAAGACGAAGCGCGGGAAGCCGCGCTCGACGCCGCGCGCCTTGGCCAGCAGCGACATATCCGGTGGGGCAGCGCCGCCGTTGGAAGCGGCAGCCGCCTCCTCATTGGCGAACGGCGCCGGGAAATGGTCGGACGGCTTGCCCGGCCGGTCGAACATGTCGCCGGCATCGTTGGGTCCATCATGGATGGTGTACTCGGCCGACAGCGACTTGATCTGCGCTTCCGAATAGCCGAGGTCCTCCAGCGTGCGGAACGCCACCAAATTCATCGAGTGGCAGGCCGAGCAGACTTCCTTGTAGACCTTCAGGCCACGCTGCAGCTGCGCCTTGTCGTAGGTGCCGAACGGACCGGCAAAAGTCCAGTCCATCTCCTTCGGCTCGTGGATCGGGAAATGCGTCGGTGCCGCCGCGTTGTGCGCCTCTTCAGCGGCGATCGCCACACTGCCGACGGCTCCGATGCCAGCGGCAAACACGCCTAGCAGGGCGAGCGAGGTGAGAATCTTTTTCATGCCAAATCCCCTTAGATTCTCACTCAGCCTTTGGTTTCCGGCGCGGCGGTCGCACCGGCCGGATGTCCCCCTCCGGCACCCTTGTTCTTCTCCAGCACCGCCTCGGTGATCGAATTCGGCAGTCTGCGTGGCGTCTCGATCAGGCCAAGCACCGGCAGGATGACGAGGAAGAAGGCGAAGTAGAACAGTGTCGCCGCTTGAGCGTAGCCAACATAGTTGCCCGAGACCTCACCTATCAGGAGGGTCAACAGACCGCCGCCTTCCGCCGGCTGCGAGCCAAGCCAGCCAAGCAGGACAGCGTCGGCGACGAACAGCCAGAAGAACAGCTTGTACCAGGGCCGGTAGACCGCCGAGCGCACCTTGGAGGTGTCGAGCCACGGCACCAGGAACAGCATGACGATGGCGCCGAACATGCACAGCACGCCGCCGAGCTTGGAGTTGATCGGCCCGATGTTGAAGGTGATCGCGCGCAGGATCGCGTAGAACGGCAGGAAGTACCATTCCGGCACGATGTGGGCCGGCGTCTTCAGCGGGTTGGCGATCGTGTAATTGTCCGGATGGCCGAGAAAGTTCGGCAGGTAGAAGACGAAATAGGCGAAGAAGAACAGGAACACGATCATGCCGAATGCATCCTTGATGGTCGCATAGGGCGTAAAGGCAACGGTGTCGGTCTTCGATTTCACCTCGATGCCGGTCGGGTTCGACTGGCCGACCACGTGCAGCGCCCAGACGTGCAGCACGACGACGCCGGCAATCATGAACGGCAGCAAATAGTGCAGCGCAAAGAAGCGGTTGAGCGTCGGGTTGTCGACGGCAAAACCGCCGAGCAGCAGTTCCTGGATCCAGTTTCCGACCAGCGGAATGGCGCTGAAGAAGCCGGTGATGACGGTGGCGCCCCAGAAGCTCATCTGACCCCAGGGCAGCACATAGCCCATGAAGCCGGTCGCCATCATCAGCAGATAGATGATGCAGCCGAGGATCCACAGCAGCTCGCGCGGCGCCTTGTAGGAGCCGTAATAAAGCCCGCGGAAGATGTGGATGTAGACGGCGACGAAGAAGAACGAGGCGCCGTTGGAATGCATGTAGCGCAACAGCCAGCCCGAATTGACGTCGCGCATGATCTTCTCGACCGAATTGAAGGCGAGATTGGTGTCGGCGGTATAGTGCATGGCCAGCACGATACCGGTCAGGATCTGCGCCACCAGCATGATCGTGAGGATGCCGCCGAAGGTCCACGCATAGTTGAGGTTGCGCGGCACCGGATAAGCGATGAAGCTGTCATAGACCATGCGCGGCAGCGGCATGCGGGCGTCGAACCAGCGTTCGATACCGGTCTTGGGCGTATAGGTCGAGTGTCCCTCGCTCATCGAAATATCCCCTGCCTCAACCGATAAGGATTTTGGTATCGGAAATGAACTTGAATACCGGCACGGCCATGTTTTCCGGCGCCGGGCCTTTGCGGATGCGGCCGGCGGTATCGTACACCGAACCGTGGCACGGGCAGAACCAGCCGCCGAAATCGCCTTCCTGGCCAAGCGGAATGCAGCCCAGATGCGTGCAGACCTGCACCATCACCATCCAGGCTTCCTTGCCGGGCGTGGTGCGGTTGGCGTCGGTCGCCGGCGCATCGGCGGGCAGATTGGCGTTGCGGGCAATAGGATCCTTGAGGTCGGCAAGGTTCACGGCCTCGCCGTCCTTCATCTCCTGCTCGGTGCGGTTGCGCACCACGACCGGCTTGCCGCGCCATTTGACGATCAGCGACATGCCAGGCGTCAGCGAGGCGACGTCGACCTCGACCGAGGCCAGCGCCAGCGTCGAGGCATCGGGGCGCATCTGGTCGATGAAGGGCCAGGCAACGGCGCCTGCGCCAACCACTGCGGCCATGCCGGTGGCGACGTAGAGAAAATCACGACGGTTGGGATCCTGGGTGTCGGTTGCGCTCACGGGTGCCTGATCCTTTCGCCTCTTCCGAGCCGGCGGCCGAGCTTTGTCCCCGCTCCATCGCGCCGGCCCGACAGCGCATGGCGAACAAGCTAGCGAATTCCTCCGGCATTTGGATTTCGGTTTATGCGTGAAGCCCGTTTTTGTCCAGCGGGCTGAAGCCACAAGGGCAGATTGTCGCGGGGACAGAACAGCGCGTCAGTTGGCCAGATGCCCAAAGGTCGGCAAAGGCGGCTAAACAACAGGGAAATATAAGCAAATCCGAGGCTCCCCGCCTGTCTCGACAGGACAGGTTGCCGTGATCTAGTCTCGCCGGCATGGCACATATTATCGACCGCGAGACCTGGACCAGGACGCCCGGCCGCTGGCAGGGCGAACTGCAATGCGGCGCCTACGACTCCAACTCCTGCCTGATTTTCAACTATCAGGAAGAGATTGGCGGCGGCCCGCGCCTGCACACGCATCCCTATTGTGAAATCTTCATCATCCGGCAAGGCACCGGCCTGTTCACGATCGGCGACCAGCAGATCGAGGCCACGGCCGGCCAGATCCTGATCGTGCCGCCCGATACGCCGCACAAATTCACCAATCTTGGCCCAGGCCCGCTCGAAACGACCGACATCCACGAAAACGGCAGCTTCATCACCGAATGGCTGGAATGATTGTTGCCGGCTGGTGACCTCTAGCTTGCACCGAGCCTGACCAGCACGGCCCTTGGGATATCGTATTCGCGGATGACCGACTCATGCCGGCGCAGGCCGCAGAGTTCACGCTGGATGAAATAGGCGTGCACCGCTGCGGCAGCCTCCTTGAGCAGCCGCGGTCGCTGCTCCTCGTCGTCGTTGTTCTGACGGAGCTTGGCCAGCGTTTCCTCGACCCGTTGGCCGGCACGGCCGAGCGCTGCGGCCTTTTCAGCCAGTATCTCATGGCCGTGGGCGTCGAACGCGGCTTCGGCAGCCGAGGCGCCTAGGGATGGCGGACGCAGTGACATCTCAGCCTCCTTTTCTGTCTTGAGAGAGCATCATGCGGTGCGTGACGAATTCTTCGCCCACCACCGGCTGGAAGCCAAGCCGTTCATAGAACCCAAAGGCTCCTTGTGGCGCGCGGGTGTTCAGCACGGCAAAATGCTGACGTGCCCTGTCAATGACGGTCTCGACCAGCATGCGGCCAACGCCGCTGCGGCGATGACGCGCGCTGACGAACAGGTGCCTGACCCGGCCGTGGTCCCTGCCTTCGAAATAAGGATCGATGTTCAACCCGCACACACCAGCGAGTTCTCGGCCATGCCATGCGCCAAACAGCGCCTCGCCTCGTTTCAGGAACTTATTGCAGCCGCCTGCCCAGCCATCCGCCAGCCGCACCAGCATCCAGTAGCCCTCCAGCCGGCTCTCCTCCTTCAGCGCATCGAAGGCCGGCGCGGTTGGCCGCAGCCGCTTGAGGACGCAGCCGACATCAGGCGACCCTGCCATGCCCTACTCCGCCGGCTGTGTCTCTTCCAGCACGCTTTCCTCGTGGTAGAGGAAGCCGCCGGACTGCCGCTTCCACAGCCGCGCATAGAGCCCGTCGAGCGCCACCAGCTCGTCATGCGTGCCCTGTTCGACGATGCGGCCTCCGTCCAGCACCACAAGACGGTCGAGCGCGGCGATGGTCGACAGCCGGTGCGCTATGGCGATGACCGTCTTGTTCTCCATCAGCCTGGCCAAATTCTCCTGGATCGCCGCCTCGATGTCGGAATCGAGCGCCGAGGTCGCCTCGTCGAGGATCAGGATCGGCGCATCCTTGAGGAAGACGCGGGCGATCGCGACGCGCTGGCGCTGGCCGCCCGACAGTTTCACGCCGCGCTCGCCGACAAAAGCCTCGTAGCCGGTACGGTCCCGGTTGTCGCGCAGGCCCAATATGAACTCGTGCGCCTCGGCCTTCTTCGCCGCCGCGATCACCTCGGCGTCAGTTGCATCCGGCATGCCGAGCTTGATGTTGTCGCGTAGCGAGCGGTGGAACAGCGCCGTGTCCTGGCTGACCACGCCGATATTGGCGCGCAGCGAGTTCTGCGTCACCTCGGCGACGTCTTGCCCGTCGATCAGGATTTTCCCGCTCTCGAGGTCGTAGAGGCGCAGGATGAGATTGGCTAAGGTCGTCTTGCCCGCACCGGACGGCCCGACCAGCCCGACCTTCTCGCCAGGCTTGACCACAAGGTCGATGCCATTCAGCACGCCAAAACCCTTGCCGTAGTGGAACTCGACATTCTTCACCTCGATGCGGCCGCCGGCGACGACAAGCTCTTTCGCATCCGGCGCATCGACAAGGCCAAGCGGCTGCGAGATCAGCGCCTTGGAGTTTTCCAGGACGCCGAGATTTCGCAATATGCCGTTGAGCTGCATCATCACGCGCCCGAGCAGCATGTTGAGCCGCAAGACCAGCGACAGCGTGAACGCGACGGCGCCGACGGTGATCGACCCTTCGACCCAGAGATAGACGGCAAAGCAGCCAATCGCGGTGATCATGATGCCCGACAGCGTCGTCAGCGCCATGCGCACGCCGGTCAGCCGGCGGGTGAAGGGCCGTAGTGCATCGAGATAGATGTCGAAGCCGTTCTTGATGTAGCGGTCGTCGCCGTCGGCCGAGAATAGCTTCAGCGTCTGCACGTTGGAATAGGAATCGATGATGCGCCCATTGATCATCGAGCCAGCTTCAGCCGTGGCCTCGGCATGCCTGCGGATCGAGGGCAGATAGAGCTTGGCCAGCCAGGCGAACGCGAGGATCCAGATCACCACCAGCACGGCCAGGCGCAGATCCAGCCCGGCGACCAGCGCCAAGGTCGTCACCGTATAGATGAGCATGAACCAGATGACCTCGATGAAGCTCTCCATCAGGTCGCCGGTCGCCTGCCCCGCCTGCCAGACTTTTGTCGCGATACGGCCGGCGAAATCGTTCTGGAAGAAGGTGTAGGACTGGCGCGATACGTGCCGGTGCGCCTGCCAGCGCACCAGATTGTAGAACCCCGGCGTGATCGTCTGTTCGTTGACCAGCGCCGACAGGCCGACGACGATGGTGCGGATGACCAGCACCACTGCGATCATGAAGACAAGCTCAGGCCCGGCGGCGGTCCACAGCGCGTCCCAGCTGCGCTCGCCGGGAAGCTGATCGAGAATATCGACCAGCCGCCCGACGAAGTAGAAAAGCCCGGCCTCGATCAGCGGCGCGATGCCGCCGATGACCAGCATGGCGAAGAAGGCGAACTTCGCCTGGCCGACATAGTGCCAGAGGAAGCCGCCGACGCTTGGCGGTGGCCGAAGGTCCGCCGGCTCCCTGAACGGATAGACCCAGTCCTCGAACCAGCGATAGACGGCTGTCATCATGCTGACGTCATCACTCTGCGGCTTCACCCTTCACGCCGATGTCGTTGGCAACAGCGTCATTGGCGGCATCGACCGGACCGTCATCGAGCAGGAACCCGCCCGACTGGCGCTGCCAGAGCTGCGCGTAGAGCCCGCCGCTGGCGACGAGTTCCTCGTGCGACCCCTCCTCGATGACACGGCCCTTGTCGAGGACGACGAGCCTGTCCATCGCCGCGATGGTCGACAGCCGGTGCGCAATGGCGATGACGGTCTTGCCTTGCATGAGCTTGTAGAGATTCTCCTGGATGGCGGCCTCGGCTTCGGAATCCAGCGCCGACGTCGCTTCGTCAAGGATAAGTATCGGTGCGTCCTTCAACATAACGCGAGCAATGGCGATGCGTTGCCGCTGGCCGCCGGACAATTTGACGCCGCGGTCGCCGACATGAGCGTCGAGCCCTTTACGTCCGGTGTGATCCGAAAGCCTGCCGATAAACTCCAGCGCCTCGGCCCGCCCGGCTGCCTCGACAAGCATTTCCTCCGTCGCATCGGGCCGCCCGTAAAGAATGTTGTCGCGCACCGAACGATGCAGCAGCGAAGTGTCCTGCGTCACCATGCCGATCTGCGCGCGCAGCGAATCCTGCGTCACCGAAGCGATCTCCTGGCCGTCGATCAGGATCCGGCCGTTCTCGAGGTCGTAGAACCGCAACAGGAGATTGACCAGCGTCGACTTGCCCGCACCCGAGCGCCCGACAATGCCGACTTTCTCGCCGGGCTTCACCGTCAGCGACAGGTTCTCGATGACGCCCTTCTGCTTGCCATAGTGGAAACGAATGTCGTCGAAGCGGATCTCGCCCTTGGTGACGGCAATGTCCTTCGCCCCCGGCCGGTCTTCGACCAGGCGCGGCAGCGAGATCGAGGCGATGCCGTCTTGCACCGTGCCGATGTTCTCGAACAGGCTCGACATTTCCCACATGATCCACTGCGACATGCCCCACATACGGAGCACGAGGCCGATGACCACGGCGACGGCACCGATCGTCACCGCTTGGCCGAGCCACAGCCACAGCGCCAGCGCCGTCACCGAAAACAGGAGCAGCGCGTTGAGGATATAGAGCAGCCCGTAAAGCACCGTCACCAGCCGCATCGACCGGTAGACCGTGTCGAGGAAGCCTGCCATGCCTTCTCTCGCGAACGTTGCTTCGCGCCGTGCATGGGAAAACAACTTGACCGTCTGGATGTTGGTGTAGCTGTCAACGACGCGGCCGGTCATAGTCGAGCGCGCATTGGCCTGCGCCTCCCCGACCTTGCCCAGCTTCGGGATGATATAGCGCAACAACCCGATATAGCCGAGCAGCCAAACGCCGAGAGGTGCCGCCAGCCGCAAGTCGGCCGAGCCGACGATGAACAGCATGCCGAGGAAATAGACGATTACGTAATTGAGCACCTCGATCACCTTGATGACGCATTCGCGCACGGCGAGTGCCGTCTGCATCAGCTTGGTGGCGATGCGGCCGGCAAATTCGTCCTGGTAGAAGCTCATCGACTGCTTCAAGAGATAACGATGCACCTGCCATCGGATGCGCATGGGGTAGTTGCCCATCAGCGTCTGCTGGTTGAGCAAAGAATGCAGCCATACTGTACCTGGCAGCGCGACCAGCACGACGAAGGCCATGCCGGCGAGCTTCCAGCTCTCGGTCTGCAGGAAGGTTTCGCGGTTCTGCCCGGACAGCCAGTCGACGATGTGGCCCATGAAGCCGAACATCCACACTTCCGCGATGGCAATCGCCGTCACCAGCACCGCGTCGAGGATGATGTATGGCCAGGCGCCGCGGGTATAATGCACGCAGAAGGCAACCAGCGTCTTCGGCGGCTCGACCGGTTCCGCTGCGGGGAACGGATCGAGCCTTCTTTCAAACCAGCTAAACATAGTGATGCTCACAAAACTTTTGTCCGCTCATGCGGCGCGGGAAAAATCCCCGGGGCGCTCCGCGTCCCCAGACCGTACGTCGGCGGGGACCGACGGCCCGGAATCACCCGGGCCATCGGTCCTGCTTCGCGCAATATAGGGACTTGCGGGCTTTTCACCGACAGAAGCTTTCGACTGAGCTGACGGCACGCCGCCGCCAGTCCGGTTTTTCGCGCCCGGCCGGATCAGCCGGATGATCCGGCGCACCAGCGACGGCCGGCTGTGGTCGGGAACCGCACGCGAGAAATCGACATCCGGCAACATGCCGCGATGCGGACGCCGGCGCGTCTGGGCGTGAACCGCCGACGAATAGGTCTCGCCGACCAGCAACGCCCAGGTCGCCGTCTTGCGTTCGTGCAGGCTTCTTGAACCCGGTATGTTATAGGGATCGAACATCGGTCCGTCCTCCGTGTGAAAATAGACATAAAAAGGCGAAGCAATGTCGTGCGCCGGCGTTCGGCCGGAGGCACGGATTGTATCCGTCGGGACACGAGGATAGGCCTCGGTCGCGACATGCTCAGCTGGGGCGCTTGGCCCCTTTAACCGGTTGAAAAACATCGCAGGATTCCTTCGAGAGCCGAAAATTGGGTTCGGCGGGAATCGGTGCGATCAGATCTAAGAAATCAGGTAAATCGTCGTACCGAAACCGCCAGCAGGCAGGTAAGCCCACGGGAGGGGCGCTGGATGTGCATGGTCATCATGAAATACCCCTCCATCGGTTCGGGTTGACAATGCGTGCGGTATAATCGACTTCGCAGAAAATGGCCACCCGCAGGTCCAGCAATTTCCAAAACCAGCCACCCGCTGTGGCCGATCTGCCACTTATTAGAAAGACGCGGAAATGAACCACCGTCTCCGCATCGCCCTCTACCAGCCTGACATCGCCGGCAACACCGGAACAATCCTGCGCTTCGCCGCCTGCCTCGGCCTTGGCGTCGACATCATCGAACCAGCCGGCTTTCCGCTCTCCGACAAAGCGCTCAAGCGCGCCGGGATGGACTACCTCGAAATGGCTGCCCTGACCCGGCATGTCGACTGGAACGCCTTCGAGGATTGGCGCAAGGGCCAAGCCTGCCGGCTGGTGCTGCTCACCACCAAAGCCGCGACCCCCTATACTGGCTTCAGCTTCGCCCAAGGCGACATCCTGCTGTTCGGCCGCGAATCCGCTGGGGTGCCGGATCCTGTCCATCAGGCGGCGGATGCGCGGCTGACGATCCCGATGCAGCCGGGCACGCGCAGCATCAACGTCGCGCTGTCCGTCGCCATGGTCGCCGGTGAAGCCATCCGGCAACTCGGCTAGAACCTTCAACGCGTTGTCGTCATCGCCAACGGCCCTTGCGTCTTGCATCATTCTCACCCAGGCGCACATCGCCTTCTCCTCAATTGCCCTATCGACATTTCCTAGCTACAAGCTCAACTTAAGTTGAGGTCAAGCGGAAAATCGAGATGGCTCCGGTAAAGGAATTGACGGTCGGCCAGTTGGCCATGCGCAGCGGCGTGGCGGTGTCGGCGCTGCATTTCTACGAGGCGCGCGGGCTGATCCGCAGCCACCGCACGTCGGGCAACCAGCGGCGCTATGGCCGCGACGTGCTGCGGCGGGTGGCGATCATCCGGATCGCCCAGGAGGTCGGCATCTCGCTGGCCGAGATCGGCGCCGCACTTGAATCGCTGCCAGAAGGCCGTACCCCGACGCGCGAGGACTGGAACCTGTTGTCGACCGGCTGGCGCGACGACCTCGATCGCAAGATCACTCGGCTAAAGAAGCTGCGCGACGGCCTTACCGACTGCATCGGCTGCGGCTGCATGTCGATCGACAAATGCCCGCTGCGAAACAGGGAAGATCGCTTGAGTGCGCAAGGGCCGGGCGCAAGGCGACTGCTTGTGGAATTCTAATCTGCCGCAGGCAGCCGCCGTATCGTGAATTCGATGACGTCGCCTGGCCGTTCGAACCAGCTTTCGATCTCGGTCCAGTAGGCCTGCTTGGGAAAGCGTTCGAACCATTCCTTGGCCTTGAGCCGCGCATCGGGGCGCGGCAAGATAAAGGTCTCCCGCAAAAACCCGTCACGCGGCATGCGCTCGCGCTCGGCGCGTGAACGATCGAGCCTTTTCTTCAGGCCATGCAGCGGCGGTCTTGCCGGCGTGCGCATGAAAGAACTCCTGGGCCGAACCAGATGACACTTGACCCTTGCCCCTAAGAGATTAGGGATCGCGCCCGGAAAAGGCTAGTGCTCCGATTCCAACATTCGCCTTCCTAATCCCCAGTCGCCGTTGCGAACGTTGGAATCACAAGGACCACTAGCAAGTTCATGTTTCTGGTGGAGTTTTCGAATTTGACATTTGCGCCATGCCCTGCGCCACGCTGTGTGCAAATCTCAAATTCACTCCACTAGATCCTTTGTCGGCTGCGACCGGAGACAGCATTTTGGAACGACCAGAAATACCGGCAGGCCTGCCAGCCGACATCGAACAGAAGAAAATGAAGGCCAGGCTCTGGTTCGAGACGCTGCGGGAGCGCATCTGCACCACCTTCGAGCAGATCGAGCAGGACTTGACCGGTCCGCTGGCCGAATGGTCGCCCGGCCGCTTCGAAAAGACGCCGTGGGAACGAGACCATGGCAAGGGCGGCGGCGGCGCCATGTCGATGATGCGCGGCCGCGTCTTCGAGAAGGTCGGCGTCCATACTTCGACCGTCTATGGCGAATTCTCGCCCGAATTCAGGAAGCAGATGCCCGGCGCCGAGGAAGACCCGAGCTTCTGGGCATCAGGCATTTCGTTGATCGCTCATCCCTGGAACCCCAACGTGCCGGCCGTGCACATGAACACCCGCATGGTCGTGACGTCGCGCCACTGGTTTGGCGGCGGCGCCGATCTGACGCCGGTGCTCGACCGCAACCGCACGGAAGATCACCCCGACACGGTCGCCTTCCATCGAGCCATGCAGTTTGCCTGCGAGAAGAACGCTGCGATCGCCGACCACCCCAAATTCAAGGCCTGGTGCGACGAGTATTTCTATCTGCCGCACCGCCACGAGCCGCGCGGCGTCGGCGGCATCTTTTTCGACTGGCTGCATTCGGGGGAGGAGAAAGGCGGCTGGAATGCCGATTTGAACTTCGTCCAGGATGTCGGGCGTTCTTTCCTAGTCGTCTACGGACACCTGGTTCGCGCCCATTTCAACGAGAACTGGACCGACGACGACCGCGACGAGCAGCTCATTCGCCGCGGCCGCTACGTCGAATTCAACCTTCTTCACGATCGCGGCACCATCTTCGGCCTGAAGACCGGCGGCAATGTCGCTTCGATCCTGTCCAGCCTGCCGCCGGAGGTCAGGTGGCCGTAAAAAATCGGTGAGCGAAACGTGAGCCGCATTGACGTCCCATTCGCCGAATCTGGGCAGCCAATGTGGCATCGCCATTATCTTTTTCGTCTAATAGGCGATTGAAATAAAACGGCTATTTGTCGTTTCGGGCCGGGAAGCGCCGGCGGTTCAGTCCCGAACCGCGACACGACGCTACCGGACGGCCCTGAACAAGGCGGAGCATTTTCCAAACGGATGCCCGCATTTCCAGGAGTATTACATGCGAAAGCTCATTGTTTCGGCAGCCGCCGCTGCCCTTCTCGCTTCCGGCTCGATTGCCTTTGCCGCGGTCAAGCACACCACGGGCACGGTCAAGACCTATGATGGCACGGCCATGAGCCTCGTTCTGGACGATGGATCGACCTTTACGCTGCCCAAGACCTTCAAGGATCCTGGCCTGAAGGCCGGCGAAAAGGTCCGCGTTTCCTGGGACATGAGCGGCAAGAACAAGGTTGCCGAGTCCGTCAAGATCGTGAAGTGATCGGGACAAGACCGAACGGTCTCGCCTTGGCTTAGCCTGACAAGAGGGGCGGAGCAGCGCTGCTCCGCCTTTTTCGCACCCACGGCAACCAAAATGGTCGAACCGTGTTATGCTAGCTCCCCCGTGCGTGCCCCCGAAACCGACTGCTGTGACAGGGCGCGGAACAGAGATGGCGGAGCTTCGTGTGCCCATGAGAGGCACAGGCTCCAAGGAGGAAAGGAGAAAATCCCATGAAGGAATTCCATTGCGGCTCGCTGGTTCCCGGCTGTGAGTGGCACACGCGTGCCGGTGAGGAAGCCGAGGTCATGCGCCGCGCCGTCGACCATATGCGCGAGACACATGGCGAAACGGTCATTCGCGAGACGATGATCGAGGCGATCCGCTCGCGCATCGAGAAAGTTCGCGACGCGGCCTGAGCAGTCCTATCTGGCCTTCAAGGCTTCCGCGGCGCGCTCCAGCAGCGCGTCGCGATCGAGCGCAAAGCCGGACCCGATCCATTCCTTTTCCAGGTTTTTCAGGATCGCACCGAGTATTGGCCCCGGCGACGCGCCAAGCGCCGTCAGATCGCCGCCCTTGACTGGGAACACCGGTTTTTCCCATTTCAGCGCAAAAGCGAGCAGGCGCGAAAACCCGCCGGCCTGAACCAGCGCGTCATTGTCCTCGAGAGCCCGCGCTCGCGCCGACGCCAGCGACAGCCGTAGGCGATCGAGAAAACCCTGGCGCTCGCCGGAATAGAGTTTCTTGGCCAGTTCCGCTTCGCTTGTCTTGGGCTCGACGGCAGCCGTCAGCGCCCAGTGGCGCAGGCGCTCCGCCTCAGTGGTCGAAAGTTTCAGCCGCTTGGCCAGTGTCTTCATCCTCTCCGCATCGGGCGGCACGATCGCCTCCAGCCTGAGCAGCGGGTCCGGCGCCCAGCCCAGATCCTTTTCTGTCTTGGTCAGCCCATGAATGGCATCGATGCCCCATTTCTCGCTTTCCGGCAGGGCGCTGGTGAGCACGCCGGCCTGGCGCATCCACAGCAAGGCGCGCGACGGATCTGGGGCCGATAACAACTTCTTCAGCTCGGACCAGATGCGTTCGGCCGAGAGATGGGCGAGACCGTCCTTGAGCCGGGCGCAGGCCTTCAATCCCTCGGCATCGGGCCGACCCTCGCCATACCAGGCAAAAAAACGGAAGAAACGCAGGATGCGCAGATAGTCTTCGCGGATCCGCTGCTCGGCATCGCCAATGAAGCGCAGCCTTCGTGCCTCGATATCGCCGACGCCGCCGACCAGGTCGACGACCGTCCCGTCAGCCTCCGCATAGAGCGCGTTGATGGTGAAATCGCGCCGTTCGGCGTCGGCCTTCCAGTCGCGGCCGAACGACACTTTAGCGCGGCGGCCATCGGTCTCGATGTCGGCGCGCAGCGTGGTGACCTCATAGGGCGCGCCGCCGGCAATCACCGTGATCGTGCCGTGCTCGATGCCGGTCGGCACCGCCTTGAAGCCCGCCGCCTCGGCGCGGCGAACGGTTTCCTCGGGCAGGCAAGTGGTAGCAAGATCGATATCGGCGACCGGCTGCCCAATCAGCGCATTGCGCACCGCACCGCCGGCGATGCGGGCTTCCTCGCCGCCCTGCGCTAGCACGGCAAGCAGCCGCTGGAGATGCTTTTCACCCAGCCAGTCGGCTCTGCGCGCCAGCGACACCGGATCACTCAAGCATAGAGCCTTTCATAGAGGGTGCGGATGATGCCGGCGGTGACGCCCCAGATGCGCTGGCCGCCATAGGGCACATCGTAGAAGAACCATTCCAGATCGTTCCACATGCGGCTGTCCCTGGTGTGGTTGGCCGGATCCATCAGGAACGAAAGCGGCACTTCGAAGGCGGCGTCGACCTCGTCGGAATTGAGCGACAGCGTAAAACCGGGCTCGACGATCGCCAGCACCGGCGCGATGCGATAGCCGCTGCCGGCGACATAATCGGGCATGCGGCCGATGATCTCGATGCGGTCCTGGCCGAGCCCGATCTCCTCGAAGGTTTCGCGCAAGGCCGCTGCTTCCGGGGTCGCATCGGTGGGATCAATGGTGCCGCCGGGAAAAGCCACCTGCCCGGAATGGCTGCGCAGTTTTTCCGCCCGCTTGGTCAAAAGCACGGTCGCATCGCGTCCATGATCGACGACCGGGATCAGCACCGCGGCGTCGCGCAGCGCTTTGAGCTGCGTCAACCGTGGATGGCCGGGGTTGAAGCGATGATCGCCATAATCGTCGCCGGCATGGGCTTCAGCTTGCGCCGCGACCCGCACGCGAAAATCCGCTGTGGAAAACGGCGGCGGCCTCACCTGATCCATCATGCGCTCAGCCGCTTCAGTTTTTCCGCCGGCATGATCGGATAGATTTCGCCTTTCGAGCGCACGGCAAACATCGTCTTGCCGCCGATATCGATCTCCTCGCCATGCTCGACCAGTTCGTACATCACCGGCCGCGCCACCAGCGCTTCCAGCCGCCCGCGCACCAGCACATAGGGCTTCAGGCCGCCGGTCTCGTTCTCGTCGACGAAGCGCAGCGGATGGCCAGGTCCGGCCTCGACGACATCGCCGACATTGGTGCGGAAAGTGATGGTCTGCTCGGCGCCGGCGCCGGAAACATCCATTTCAACCGCGATGAAAGGCGCGTCCACGACGCGGATGCCGACCCGTTCGACCGGCGTCACCAGATAGGTCCTGCCATCCTCGTCCTTGCGCAGCACGCTGGAAAACAGCTGCACCAGCGGCATGCGGCCGATCGGCGTGCCGAGATAGAACCACGTTCCGTCCTGTTTGATCTCCATGTCTAGATCGCCGCAAAAGTCGGGATTCCAGCGCTCCACCGGCGCCGCGCCCTTGCCGGCGCGAGCCGCACGCGAGATCAACGCTTCGAGACCGCGCGCCTCGGTTGCGGCAGCAAGGCTGTGTTCGCGATGTTCGGAGCGTTCCGTCATGGTCACGAAATAGTCACTGTTGTTCCGCTTGTCAGCCTAAGTCTGTGATTTAAATTCATTCGTAGGCGCCAGGCGAAGCCGAATCGCGGCATTCTAAGGCACTACAGTGCAAGCCGGTACTTCCAGCACAAGGATCGATGCGGCATGAGCGTAATGGTCAAGGAAAGCCCAATCAGCGAAAAGGACATGATCGCCCAGGCCGAGACGGCGCTGGCCGATATTTCCAGGGTGCGCGACGGCGTCGGCCGCGTCATTTTCGGCCAGGAAGTGGTGGTCGAGCGCACGCTGGTGGCGCTGCTTGCCGGCGGCCATGCGCTGCTGGTCGGCGTGCCCGGCCTTGCCAAGACCAAGCTGGTCGAAACGCTCGGTGTCGTGCTCGGCCTCGATTCGCGCCGCATCCAGTTCACACCCGACCTGATGCCGTCGGACATTCTCGGCTCAGAGGTGATGGAACAGGACGAGGCCGGCAAGCGCTCCTTCCGCTTCATCTCCGGCCCGATCTTCGCGCAATTGCTGATGGCCGACGAGATCAACCGCGCCTCGCCGCGCACCCAGTCGGCGCTGCTGCAGGCAATGCAGGAATATCACGTCACCATCGCCGGCATTCGCCACGACCTGCCCGCGCCCTTCCATGTACTGGCGACGCAAAACCCGCTGGAGCAGGAAGGCACCTATCCCCTGCCCGAAGCGCAGCTCGACCGCTTCCTGATGCAGGTCGACATCCTTTATCCCGAAATCGAGGCCGAGCGGCGCATTCTGCTGGAGACCACCGGCATCGAGGACGCCAAGGCGCAAAACGTGCTGCAGCCGGCGCGGCTGAGGGAAATCCAGACGCTGATCCGCCGTATGCCGGTGCCCGAAAGCGTCGTCGACGCCATCCTCAAACTGGTGCGTTCGGCGCGTCCCGGCCAGGGCAATGCCGAGACCGACAAGCATGTCGCCTGGGGTCCCGGCCCGCGCGCCAGCCAGGCGCTGACGCTGTGCGCCCGTGCGCGCGCGCTTTATGACGGGCGGCTGGCGCCGTCGGTGGACGACATCCGCGCGCTGGCCGAACCAGTGCTGCAGCACCGCATGGCGCTGACCTTTGCCGCCCGCGCCGAGGGCACGACCGTGCGCGACGTGGTAGCGAAACTGGCCAAAGGAATCTGATGGCGCGTATCGGCGAAGTCCAGGCACCGGCAGCGACGCGCGACGCGCTCGCCAGGGGCCGGTTGCGGGCTTCGCTGGTGCCGGACCTGCTGGTCGAGGCACGCCGTATCGTCAATACGGTAATTGCCGGCTGGCATGGCCGCCGCAAGCGCGGCATCGGCGAGAATTTCTGGCAGTTCCGCCCCTATGTCGAAGGCGATTCCTCGCGCATCGACTGGCGCCGTTCGGCCCGGGACGACCACACCTATGTGCGCGACCGCGAATGGGAAGCAGCCCACACGGTGTGGCTTTGGGCCGACCCCTCGCCCTCCATGCTCTACAAATCGACTGGCGCCAGCGTTTCCAAGGAATCGCGCGCGCTGGTGCTGGCACTGGCCATGGCCGAATTACTATCTCGCAGCGGCGAGCGCATCGCATGGCCTGGCCTGACAGATCCGTTCACCGCCCGCAACGGCGCCGAGCGCATCGCAGCGCAATTGATGCACGCCGCGGACCTGCCAGCAAAGCCTGACCTGTCCGCCATCCGCCGCTTCTGCGACATCGTCGTCGTGAGCGATTTCCTCGACCCGGTCGAGGAGACCATGGAATGGCTCGATGTGCTGGCGCGGCATGGCGTGCGTGCGCATCTGATCGAGGTTGCCGATCCGGCGGAGGAGACCTTTCCCTATGCCGGCCGCACCGAATTCACCGATCCCGAGACCGGCGACAAGCTGACCGCCGGCCGCGCCGAAATGCTCGGCGACGAATATCGCCTGCTCTACACCGCCCGCCGCCAGGAGCTGGCCAGCTGGTGCAAGCGCCTCGGCTGGAGCTATACCGTCAACCACACCGACCGTCTCGCTTCCGAGGCGCTGGTGCGCATCCACATGGCGATGACCGCCGATGGCGCATTCGTGGGAAGGGCCGGCGCATGAGCTGGCTGCCGCTCTCCTTTGGCGCTCCCATGGTGTTGTGGGGCCTGCTGGCGCTGCCGGTGATCTGGTGGCTGCTCAGGCTCACACCGCCCAAGCCGCAGTCCGAAATGTTTCCGCCGCTGAAGATCCTCGCTCGCGTGCTGAAGCGCGAGGAAACGCCGCAGCAGAGCCCGTGGTGGCTGACGCTGCTGCGGCTGTTGATGGCAGCCCTTGTCGTCGCGGCATTAGCCGAACCCGTTTTCAATCCGCGCGAAAAATTGCCGGCCGAGGGCGCCGCCCTGGCGCTCGTCATCGACAATGACTGGGCGAGTGCCGCCGACTGGGGCAAGCGCGTCGCCACCGCCCAGCGGCTGATCGCCGATGCCGGTTCGAACGGCGTACCGGTCGTCATCGCCTTCACGGCCGAAAAGCCGAACGCCGAGATCGGCCCCTTCGATGCGGCGGCTGCCCTCGACCGGCTGCGCGCCGCCAAGCCGAGGCCGATCCCGACCGACCGACCCGCTGTCTATGTCCGCGTCGCCGGCGTGCTGGAAGCCTTGCCCGGCGCCAGCGTTGCCGTTCTCGCCGACGGCCTTGCGGCAAAGGGCGACGAGGCCGCCTTCAACACACTGCTGTCGAAAAATGCCGCCCGTGTCGTCTGGGCCAATTCCGACCGGCTGGCGCTGACTGGGCTCACCGGCGCCGAGAACGAGGTCGACGGCTTCGCCCTGACCGCCATTCGCGCGCCCGGCGATCCGGCGCCGGCACAAGTCACAGCCGGCGCCTTCGACGACAAGGGCCGCCGCATCGCCGACGCGACGCTGACCTTCGCGCCGGGTGAGACCACCGCCACCGGCACGATGGCGGTGCCGTTCGAACTGCGCAACGACTTCGCCTCGATCGCGCTCGACGGCGAACGCCAGGCAGGTGCGGTGCGCGTGCTCGACGAAAGCTCCAAGCGCCGCCGCGTCGGACTTTTATCGCAGGCCGAGGCCGACCAGGCGCAGCCGCTTCTGTCGCCGCTCTATTACATCAGGCGCGCGCTGCAGCCTTTCGCCGATCTGGTCGAACCGTCGAGCGTCGATCTCGCCGACGCCATCCCGCAGCTTCTCGACCAGAAACCGGCGATGATCGTCATGGCCGATATCGGTACCATTCCGCCGCAGGTCCATCAGCGGCTGGTCGACTGGGTCGACAATGGCGGCACGCTGGTGCGCTTTGCCGGTTCGCGGCTGGCCGCCGCCGGCAATGACGATGATCTGTTGCCGGTCAGGCTGCGCACCGGCGAGCGCTCGCTTGGCGGCGCGCTGTCATGGACAACGCCGCAAGCGGTGACCGAATTCCCGAAGAACGGCCCGTTCGCCGACCTCGCACCGCCGGCCGAGGTCACGGTGAGCCGGCAGGTGTTGGCCGAACCGACCCCGGACATCGTCGAACGCACCTGGGCAACCCTTGCCGATGGCACCCCGCTGGTGACCGGGTTGAAGAAGGGCAAGGGCACGCTGGTTCTGTTCCACATCACCCCGGAAGCGACATGGTCGACGCTGCCGATCTCCGGCAGCTTCGTCGAGATGCTGCGGCGCATCGTGCAGCTGTCGCGCAACCAGGGTGCGGCGGTCGCCAACGCCGAAGCCGCTGCTACGTCGCTGGCGCCTTATCGCATGATAGCCGCCGACGGCACTTTGGTGCCGCCGACGCCGGACGCACGACCGCTGGTCCCCGGCGCCGGCTCGCTGCCGGTGACGTTCGAGAACCCGCCCGGCCTCTATGGCTCGGAAACCGGCGTTTTCGCCCACAATCTGCTCGACCCGGCCACCGCCTTCGCGCCGCTGGTGCGCCCGCAATTCACAGTGCCGGTGACCAATATCCAGTACGCTTTCGATGAATCGCGCGACCTCAAGGGATCGCTGGTCACAGCGGCACTTGTGCTTATGCTGCTCGACACGCTGGCGGTGTTCTGGATGGGCGGGCTGATGTCGCGCCGACCGCGCCGCGCCCGATCGGCCGCAGCAACGACGGCTGCGCTGCTGCTTGGCCTCGGCATGCTGTTTGGCCATGCCGACCTCGCCCGCGCTGACGACGCCAAGCCCGGCGATGCCGCCGCTATCGAGGACATTGCCAAGACCCGCATCGCCTATGTGCTGACCGGTGTGCCCGGTGACGATTCGATCAGCCGCGCAGGGCTCGAAGGCTTGACCCGCTTCCTGATCGAGAAGACCGCGCTCGAGCCGGGCGCGCCGGCGGGCGTCGATATCTCGAAGGACGAGCTTTCCTTCTATCCGCTGATCTACTGGCCGATCGACCCCTCCGCGCCGATGCCGAGCCAAGCCGCGATCGCCCGCATCGACGCCTATATGCAGCAGGGCGGCACGGTGCTGTTCGACACGCGCGACCAGTTCGCCAACGGCATCGGTGCGGATTCGGCGAGCCCGGCGACGGAACGGTTGCGCGACATTCTCGGCAATCTCAACGTGCCGCCGCTGGAGCCGGTGCCCGCCGACCATGTGCTGACCAAATCCTTCTTCATCCTGCCCGAATTTCCCGGCCGCTTCTCCGGCAGCCCGCTCTGGGTGGAAGCCTCGCTCGAGGCCAGCAATGCCGAGAATCGGCCGGTACGCGTCGGCGACGGCGTCTCGCCGATCCTGATCACCGCCAATGATTTTGCCGGCGCCTGGGCCGTCGACGAGAATGGTGACCCGCTTTTGCCGACCGTGCCATCGGATCCGATGCAGCGCATCTATGCGCTGCGCGCCGGCGTCAACATCATGATGTACATGCTGACCGGCAACTACAAATCCGACCAGGTGCACGTGCCGATCCTGCTCGAACGGCTGGGGCAGTAAGCCTATGAACTGGTCGGTTTCCTTCGAACCGCTGCTGTCCTGGCCCTTGCTGGCTTTGGTGCTCGCACCGCTGCTGGTGCTGGCGGCTGTCGGCTTGTGGTTTCGCCAGCGCGGCGCGATCTTCCGCTTCGCGGCGCTGATTGCGCTGGGCGCAGCACTCCTCAATCCGGTCTTCCTCGATGAGGAGCGCGAGGCGCTGAAGAGCGTCGTTGCCGTCATCGTCGACCGCAGCCAGAGCCAGGATATCGGCGACCGGACCAAACAGACCGACGAAGCGCTTGCCGGTTTGCAGCAGCGCCTTGGCCGCTTCAAGCAGTTCGACGTCCGCGTCGTCGAGGCCGGCAAGTCGGAAGCTGCCGACGAACTCACCGAGACCAAGCTTTTTGCAGCGCTTGAAGGCGCCTTCCGCGACGTGCCGCCCTCGCGCATCGGTGGCGCCATCATGATCACCGATGGCGAGGTGCATGACGCCCCGGCCGCCCCCGACTTCAATGCGCCGCTGCACGCGCTGATCACCGGCAACGAGCACGAGAAGGACCGCCGCATCCGCTTCGAGAACGCGCCGCGCTTCGGCCTCGTCGGCAAGCCGCTCGACATGACCTACCGCGTCATCGCCACCGACGGCGAAACCGGCCCGGTCGATGTCCGCGTCTCGGTCAATGGCGAGCAGGTCGCGGTCGAAGAGGCGACCATCGGCCAGGCGATGCCGCTGCAGGTGACCATCCCCGGCGCCGGCCGCAACATCGTCGAACTCTCCATTGACCGCGAGCCGGGCGAACTGACCGACGCCAACAACCGCGCCATCGCGCTGATCGACGGCATCCGCGAGAACTTGCGCGTGCTTTTGGTTTCCGGCGAACCGCATGCCGGCGAGCGCACCTGGCGCAATCTGCTGAAATCCGACGCCTCGGTCGATCTCGTCCATTTCACCATTCTGCGGCCGCCGGAAAAGCAGGACGGCACGCCGATCAACGAACTGTCGCTGATCGCCTTCCCGACCCGCGAGTTGTTCGTCGAGAAGATCAAGGATTTCGATCTCATCATATTCGACCGCTACCAGCACCGCGACGTGCTGCCGATCCTCTATTACGACTACATCTCCGAATACGTCGAAAAGGGCGGCGCGCTGCTGATCGCCGCCGGGCCGGAATATGCCGGCGACTCCTCGATTGCCCGCACCCCGCTAATGTCGTCGCTGCCGGCAATGCCGACCGGCGAAGTCATCGACAAGGCCTTCTATCCGCGCCTCACCGATCTCGGCCAGCGCCATCCGGTGACGCGCGGCCTCGACGGCTCGGCGACCGAGCCGCCGCGCTGGAGCCGCTGGTTCCGCACCATCGGCGTGCAGAACCCCGAAGGCGAAGTGGTGATGAAGGGCGCCGACAACCGCCCGCTGCTTCTGCTCGATCATAAGGGCGAAGGCCGCGTCGGCATGCTTCTGTCCGATCAGGGCTGGCTATGGGCGCGCGGCTTCGAGGGTGGCGGGCCGCATGTCCAGCTTTACCGCCGCATCGCCCACTGGCTGATGAAGGAACCTGAACTCGAGGAAGAGCGGCTGACCGCCGACGGCCGCGGCATGATGCTGGAAATCCGCCGCCAGACGATGAGCGACGATCCCGGCCCGGCGCAGGTGATCACCCCTTCGGGCAAGGCGCTGATCGTCAAGCTGGAGAAGTCCGAACCCGGCGTTTTCCTGGGCAGCATCGAGACCAAGGAGATCGGCCTCTACCAGATCGGCAATGGTGACCTGACCGCACTCGCCCATGTCGGCCCGGTCAACGCGCCGGAATTCTCCGACGTCGTCTCTACCGAGGACCGCTTGAAGGCTCCGACTGAGGCCACCGGCGGCAGCGTGCGCCGGCTGGCGGCCTCCTCCACCCTTGGCCAGCTCACCGGCAGCGTCGCCCTGCCCTCCATCGTCCCGGTCCGCGCCTCCGGTGCGGCCTCGGGCGCAGACTGGATCGGCCTGCGCAGCACCGACGACAGCGTGCTCAAAGCCGTCTCGCGCGTACCCCTGTTCGGCGGCTTCCTCGGCCTTTGCCTGCTGCTGCTGGCCATGGGCGCGATGTGGTACAGAGAGGGAAGGTAAGGATCCCTTCTCCGTCACTATACGGGGAGAAAGACGCTCAACCTACTCCTCCGGCTCCGTCGTAAACAGCAGCGGGTACCCCTTGGCCTTGGCCGCGTCGACGGCCCGTGTCGCCTTGGTCTCGGCGACATCCCTGGTGAAGACGGCAACGACGCAAACGCCGAGCCGGTGCGCGGTGATCATCACCCGGTTAGCCTGGTCTTCGCTGAGCTTGAACTCGCCCTTCAGCACCGTCACCACGAATTCGCGCGGCGTAAAATCGTCATTGATGAGGATGACCTTGTAGAGCTTCGGCCGCTCGGTCCGCGGCTTGGTCTTGGTGCGGGGTTTGGAACTGATTTCAGGCATCGGGAACCGGTATCGCGCGAGGGGTCGCTCTCACTTTGTCATGGGGGAAAGCCGTCGTCCATTTTGATCGGCGCGCCAAACCGGCTTCCCGGAAGTGCTGCCGTTCACAAATTTAGGAACTGTACGCTGCGGTTCAACGGCTCTGGCGATCGGCGACGCGACGAGCCTGGAATTGCCGTGCGCTGGATGCCGCATCCGGCCTTGATCCGGCCGCCTTGTATTCGACCCAGGCGACCGCGAGCCAGCCGAAGAAGCAGGCCAGCGCCGCGCCGGTGATCACGGTAAGCAGCAGGCTTTGCCATGGTGTGATGTATTGCCAGCTGCTGGAGATTGCCGGTGCAAACAGCGACGGCTCCGTGCGCCCGCTCACCGGATCGGGCACCGGGCTGGCGGTGAACTGGATCAGCACCCTGACCATTGCCGAGGCCACAAGGCCGCCGATGGCCATCGAGCGCAGAATGGATGAAAGCCGCTTCTTCATGCGGGCTATCCTACCGGACCGGCATTGCAAACGGGTTAAAGTCCTGGGTGGCCGGCACCCATCAACGGGTAATCATGCACTCACACGACAAGGCCGCTCCAGCCGGGGGGGTGCTGGAGCGGCCTTGTTACAGACAAGCCTGTTGGCTGTCTGGATCAGGCCTTCGGGGCGTCCGTCTTGACGACCTTCTTCGCCTTCTTGTGCTTCTTGACGGGCTTCTTGGCGACGACCTTCTTCACCGGGGGCTTGGCGGTCGTGGTCGCCGGAGCGGTGGTCGTGGAAGCAGCCGGAGCAGCGGTCGTGGTGGCAGCGGCATTGCCCAGAGCCGGCATTGCGAAAGCGAGAGCGACGGCGAGACCGGTGGCGGAGAGGATGGACTTTTTCATGGCTTCATTTCCTTCTTTGTGCGGGTCGAGTTTCGAGTGTCACTGAACCGGGTCGATCGGTGTCACTCCAAGCAGCTTCAAAGCGTTCGCGAGCATCCGGATACCCTGTGCCTGTTTCTTGTTGGCGCAGAACCGGTTTCCCTTTCTTTGCAGTGCTTTCGCCGCGGTGACCTGCGTTGCCGCGGCATGGGTTTCAAGGGCTTCGTCTACCTGGCGATTGAGATCGATGCAGCGCTCGCTCCTTGTGATCGGCGTCACCTTTGCGGTTGTGGCTCCGACCGCGGCTGTGACGAGCGGAATGCTGAGCAGCGCACCCATCAAGCTGATCGTGAACCTGTGCATTGGTGATGTCCGTTACTCCGGAGACTTCGCGTCGCAGCCGATGTCCTGACCGCCACGGCACCCTTTATGCCCTTGATTTTTTTCGGGAGTTTTTCCGGACTATAGAATTTTGTTTCTGAATTGTTTCTGGCAAATCGGCTTTGCGGGCGATCATCGCCGCTGGCCAACATGTGGCCAGAATTCTATCGTGTGGGTGACGCCACAGAAGCAGACTCAGAAGGCAGCCGCCGACCGGCCGCCAGCAATGACAGGATCGCCGTGAAATCCGATGCGCACATACTGATCGTCGACGACGACAAGGGCATTCGCGATCTGCTTCAGGAATTCTTCCAGAAGCGCGGCCTGCGCACCACGGTTGCCGCCGACGGCATCGAGATGGAGGACATACTGCGCCGCACGCAGGTAGACCTGATCGTGCTTGATGTGATGCTGCCGGGAAAAAGCGGGCTGGAACTCTGCCGCGACCTGCGCGCCAGCTACTCGACGCCGATCATCATGCTGACGGCGGTGACCGAGACCACCGACCGGGTCGTCGGCCTGGAGATGGGCGCCGACGACTATGTGCCCAAACCCTTCGATCCGCGCGAGCTGCTGGCCCGTATCCGCGCCGTTTTGAGGCGCAATGGTGCTGCCGAGCCGAAGCGCGCCACCACCAAGCAGATCTATCATTTCGCCGGCTGGACGATGGACTGCTCGCGCCGCCGGCTGATGGCGCCGGGCGACGTCAGGGTCGAGCTGACGATGGCGGAGTTCAACCTGTTGCAGACCTTCGTTAAAAGCGCGCAGCGAGTGCTCACCCGTGACCAGCTCATCGAGCTTTCCGGCGGCGACAGCGACTATTCCTTCGATCGCAGCATCGACATCCTGGTCAGCCGCCTCAGGCGCAAGATGGAAGACGACCCCAAGACGCCGAAACTGATCCTGACCGTGCGCAGCGGAGGCTACCAGTTTCTGCCCGAGACCACCTCCGAATGAGACGTTTCCTGCCGCAAACCCTGCCGGTCTGGGTTTTGCTCATCGTCATTGCCGGCCTGCTGATCAGCCAGGTCGCTACGCTCTATATCGTCTCGCGCGATCGCGCCGTCGCCAATGACGAGGTCGATCTCTACCGGCTTAACGACCGCGCCTATTCGCTGGTGCAGCTGATGCATGACGACACGCCGGAGCAGCGCAAGCTGACGGCCTCCGGTCTGTTCAACGCCACCTATGCGCTCACCGTTTCGGACACGCCCGCGGTCACCTCGTCGATCGCCGGCGACGACGAACTGGCCGAGCTCGAGGACATTCTGGTCGGGCGGCTGTCGAAATTCGGCATCACCGACGCCCGCGTCCGGCGCGATCCGGCAACCCAGGCAGCCAACGCGCCTGGCGGTGTGGCCGTGACCAAGGATGTTGGCGCGGTGGAGCGCGACCTGTTATCGCTGGCGGCCAGCTTCGCCCAAAGCGACAAGCTGACGGCCTCTGTCCGCTTCGCCGACGGCCAATGGCTGAATTTCACCGAGCCCAACACGCCGGTCGGACCGATATTGAGCTTCGACAGCCTGCCGCTCTATTCGCTGATCGCGGCCCTGGTGGTGATCATGTCGATCTGGTCGCTGCGCCGGCTGACGGCGCCCTATCGGATGATGGAAACGGCGGTCAACCGGATCGGCACGGATCTGAAGAGCCCGCCGATCGCCGAGACCGGCAGCCGCGAAATCCGCGCCGCGGCCAAAGCCGTCAACGCCATGCAGGTCCGGCTGCGCGACTATGTCGAGGACCGCGAACATCTGGCCGCCGCGCTCGCCCACGATCTGCGCACGCCGCTGACCCGCATGCGGCTGCGCCTCGAACTGTTGCGCAGATCGACGGCGCGCGAGGCGCTGGCCCACGACCTCGCCGACATCGAGAGCATCGCCAGCTCCGTCATCGACTTCGCCACCTTCGAAGTCACCGAGGAGAAGAGCGAGCGGATCGATTTCTGGTCGCTGGTGGAATCGATCGCCGACAGTTTCGAGGACGTCACGTTCGACCATGACGGCGCAAGGCCGCGCGGCATGATCTGCATGGCGCGGCCGGTGGCGCTCAAGCGCTGCGTCAACAATCTGGTCCAGAATGCCGTGACCTACGGCAAGAAAGCCCATGTCAGCCTGCGGCAGTCGGACGGCACGGTCACGCTGGTTATCCGCGACGAGGGGCCGGGCATACCGCAGGCGCAGCTCGACCAGGTGTTCGGTTCCTTCGTGCGGCTGGAGCAATCGCGCAACCGCCAGACCGGCGGCCTCGGCCTCGGCCTGACCATTGCCCGCAACATTGCGCGTGCCGCCGGCGGCGATGTCAACCTGTCCAACCATCCCCGCGGCGGCCTGCTGACGGAGCTCAGCCTGCCGCTGGCGGCATAAGTCAGACGTTTGATTTCGCGGACTCAATCCCAGAGGATGAATAGAGTAGGCATAGACGTCAGCCGAGATTCTCCATTAAATGTTGCAATGACTGCACGAACTGCGAGCTCGATTCTGAAATGAAAGTTTTGTCACGTTCGCGCCCCGTCCGAATAGCGTACCTCTTGGAAGACTCTGAGAACTCAGGGTTAACGCTCGATGCGATTTTCCGAAAGAGTTATGGACTTTGGGGAGGCCGGTTTCATCTAATTGTTCCATGCGCAGACGGAAAGCCTATCCCCGCGTTTACACCGTGGCTTACAGCATATGACCCAGACATCGTTTATTCATTCTGCGATCTGACTAATCAGGCGATCGAAGAAATCCATGAAACAATTTACCCGAGCTATCTAACTCGCCACGAATCGCGTGGTGACGATAAGACCTCTATTCGGTACTTCACGCCAGATCTTAAGTTCTCCCCCTTATCTAGCGAAACATTAGTCCCATATGTCACCATCCCTATAAGATATAGGCAGGGTGACCGTGCAGTAATTATCGATTCTTATTACGGATCAGCTTCAGATGATGCATTTATTCTGCAGAATTTTGGAGGATTCACAGGAAGTATCGGTCGAAGTTATCCGGCCTCACTTAGCGAATTTGGTGCACCATTTCATATTTTATCAGATACCGAATTACAGCCGCGGCGAAGACATGGTCTGAATAACCTCAACGTCATTCAAAATCGTTATGACCTCCTGAAGGAAATGTCGAAAAACGACATAGTAAGTGTGTCGAGGCTCGCTTCACTTGCTACTCCCCGCTTGGATATACCAAATTCCCGATGGGCGGATGCCTTCAATATCGTAGTTGGTGATAGTTTTGTCGACCGGGTCACATTTTGGAACGCTCGGTCCTTATACCCAAGATGGCGCGACGGCAGAAGCGTTGACTTAATAATACCAGAGAAAGATTTAGACGACTATAAGCTATTGTCGTCTATAGGTGAGTTTATTCTAAATAGAAATAATGTAAACTCGAATCAAAGCAGCAGCACTCCAGAAGCAATAATAAGGTCATCATCCGTATCAAAAGACAGGCTACAGGCATTAACGGAGAAACTGAAAGCCGGCAGCGAATGGGTCCGCTATCAAGTGTCACCTTTCGAGGCGATCGAAGATCATATTCCCTCCAAAAAGTCACTGGATCGATCTTACTTTGCCTTTGTCGACGGAATCGGCGCGGGAAATCGCAAAAACTGGAGGGAAAGCGAAGCAAACGGTAGAGAAATTAGTATCCAGGCACCGAAGCCTGACCATCTGCAGCACATGCCACCGGCACTGGTTTCTTCACATTCGGGATCTTGGGCAGTCGAGCTGGAAATCTCACGTACAAACGATCTGTCCAAATATCAAAATGAGCAGCAAAACTGGTGGCTACCGAGGCGATTGCGGACAGCCCCTGCCTTTCGAGGTGGTTATCAGCTAGCTGGCAATGGTCCGATTGTTATGCCTCGCGTGTCCTGCGGTGGCTTCCTTTGCCTATTTGCCGACGCACAAACCGACATAACGAATGTCTCTGTCCCTTCCGATGAGAAAGCAATCAGGGCAGGCTACACAAGTGGCCGCAACTGGTGGCCATTCGTTGAGAAGCATGACGGAACGGCCCAGATGCCCAACCAATTGGCTTTCGATGTGAGGCGATCCGGGAATGGTCGATATTTTTGGGGTGTACTGGAGATGTTCGGCGGTCTCGATGCTATAAAACAGACACTTCTACATGGATTCTGGCGAGAGCAATTTGAATTGCTGGGCGCCTCTTCATCGAGGACCGAGAGTCGAAGAGAATCGGTTATTAATATTCTAAAACAGAGACTTAGAAAGAAATTGGACTCACCAATATCCGATGGATTAGATATGATCGCCGATCGTGTTCTCGAAGAAGCTGAACAATTCCGATCTCGGCCGCCATCGGTCGCATGGACAGATCTAGCTTCTGCGCATGGGCGATTTGTCGAACGATATTGGGAACTTCATCCGCCACGTGCGGATGAGAGCGGTATGGCGGGCTGGCGAGACGATCTACTTGCTTCGCTTGAGCCCAGCGTTCAAAGACTATGTCAGATGGGGGTACTCCACCAAGGCTATGAGACGAAGTGTCGAAAATGCCTTCATAAGTTCTGGATATCGATCGAAGCACTTAAGGCAACGATCACCTGCGAAGTCTGCCATACAACGGTACCAGCTCCAGTTGGAAGACCCTGGGCATTTCGACTGAATGAGTTCTTTCGAGAGGCCCTACGGGCTCATGGTGTTCTACCGTTGTTTTGGGCCTTGGAGAAAAGTAGGACCATGCAGGAACGGTCATTTTATTTCGAGGGACCACTAGATATATATTTCTCTGAGAGTAGCGCTGACAGGCAAGAGCCTGACACAGATATTGATTTAACTACGATTTCGAATGGGGTCGTTCAAATTTTCGAGGTAAAACAATCTGCCAGGCAAATGCAGAAGGCAATCGAATTTGCTGATATAGCTAAACGGATTAGACCGGATATTGCAACCATTGCTGTGATGGAACCACGCTCCGCATATATAGAGAATAAATTTTCGGAATACGCGCAGGCGCTATCAGGTAGTGGCGTTGAGGCTCGACTTCTGACGCTGGAGTCAGGCTCGGATTTTTCAGAGAATCCATCCTTAGATCAAATGATTTCGATGCGGATTTTTTGATCGGGTTTGCTCCTCGAAGCATCGCAATCACTCTCGCAGATCAACGCTAAGCAGGAAATTTTTCCGGATACGAAGTGGAGATTTTGCTTGCCTTCGCGGATGAGCGAGCCGGTCGATGATCGTGGCCCAGCCCCTGACACCCCAGACCAGGTCAGACTTCCGTTGCCAATGTTTCCTTGCAATAGTGCGGCCGCTCGAACAGGAGGAGATCGCCGCATGTTTTATGCCATCCTGGCCTATCACGTCGAACAGACCATCCAGTCCCTGACGCCGCAGCAGGATGCGGCGCTAATGCACGACCTGCTCGAGGTCAATGCCAGATTGACCCGCGAAGGCAAGCTCGGGCCGGCCGCAAGACTGGGCGCGACCGCCGACGCCGTCACGCTGCGTGGTCCGGGCGACGGCATCGTCATCGACGGGCCGTTTGCCGAGACCAAGGAACAATTGCTGGGTCTTTATGTCCTCGACTGCGCCACGCAGGAGGCGGCGATTGCGGCTGCGCGCGACTTGCGCCGCGTGAACCCCTCGGCGGTGTACGAGATCCGGCCGATCACATTTTACCTTCCCGGCGTCACGTTTCCCGCCACGGAGGGCGATTTAAAGGAGGCCGCCAGCGGCTGAGAACTACCCCATGGCCGGTCAGGCAGAAGCGATCTCGTTGCCCAGGCGGACCGTTTCGGCGACGAGAAGGTCGAGATCCTCGCGCCGGGTCCGGTGGTTGTTGATCGCCACCCTCAGGCAATGCTGGCCTTGCACCGTGGTATCGGAAATGGCGGCGATGCCCTCTTCCTGCAGCCTCAGCATGATCTCGGTGTTGAGCGCTTTCGCGCGCTCGCCATCGAGACCATCCGCGCGATAGCGGAAGCAGACGATGTTGATGCTGGTCGGCGCCGTCAGTTCGAGCGCTGGTTCGGCCGCGATCAGCCCTGAGAGATACTGCCCCTGCGCAATGTTCTGGTCGATCAGGCGGCCGAATTTTTCGACGCCGTGTTCTCGCAATGCCATCCACACTTTGAGTGCCTTGAAGCCGCGTGACGTCTGCAGGCCGTAATCGTGCAGCCATTGGCCGGAGGCGAGGCCGCGCGGTGTCGACTCCAGATATTCCGGCGTCACCGCGAAGGTCTTGCGATGCGCCGAGGCATCCCGCACCAGCGCGCAGCCTGCCTCGAAAGGCGCATGCAGCCATTTGTGCGGATCGAGCGCGATGGAATCGGCCCATTCGATGCCGGCGACGCGATGTGCATTCTCAGGCGCGATCGCGATCAGCGCGCCGATGCAGCCGTCGACATGGAACCAGAGGTCCTCCTCATGCGCCAGCTTGGCCAGCGCCTGCAGATCGTCGATGGCGCCGGTGTTGACAGTGCCGGCGTTGCCGATGATGCAGGCCGGCTTGAACCCGGCCGCGCGATCTTCCGATATCGCAGTCCTCAAACCTTCAATGTCGATGCGCAGGCCGGCGTCGCTGGCAATGCGGCGCAGCGCCTTGTTGCCGAGACCGAGCGCTTCCATCCCCTTGCGGTGACAGGAATGGACCTGGTCCGAGCCATAGAAACGCAACGGCTTTTCGATGGCGGCAACGCCGTGCTCGCGCACGTCGATGCCGGCCTTGGTGTTGCGCGCCACGGTCAGCCCGATGATGTTGGCCATCGAACCGCCGCTGACCAGCGTGCCGCTGGCCGAAGCCGGCATGCCGGTCATCTGCTTGCACCAGTCGACCACCTGGCCGTCCATCAGGGCGGCGGCATGGTTGCCGCCGCCGAGATTGGAGCCCTGGATTGCCGCCAGGAAATCGCCGATCGCGCCGGTAAAATTGCTCGACCCCATATACCAGGACCAGAAGCGCGGATGGATGTTGCCCATCGGATAGGGCATCACCTTGTCCACGACATCGCCATAGATGTCGGCAAGCGGGGTCGGCGATTGCGGCAGAGAGGCGGTGAAGAAATCCCTCACATCTCCAGGCATCTCCTGCCACACCGGCCGTTGCCTGACATCGCGCAGGTAAGCGACGGCATCGTCAACGATCCGATGCGACAGGCTTTGCACATCGGCCCAGTCCGAGGGGTCAAGCGTTTCCTCGGTACTGGTAGCCGAGTGTCCAGGCATCGCGTCCATGCAATTTGCTCCCGCGTCATCATGCCGGGAACTGGCAACCGGGCGTCGAGCGCGAGAGAGCAAGCTCTTCCGCATTCATCTCGGCCTCGATGCCGTCGAACAAAGGCGTGGTCATGTAGCGTTCACCGGTATCGGGAAGCATGCACAGGATCACCGATCCGGCCGGTGCCGTGCCGGCGATCTGGCGCGCCACGGCAAAAGCCGAACCGCCGGAAATGCCGGTGAAGATGCCTTCCTGCTGCGCCAGCGCCTTGGCCCATTTCATGCCCTCCGGCCCGGCGATCGGCATCACCTCGTCATAGAAGTTGCCATCGATGGCCTCCTGCAGGACGTGCGGGATGAAATCCGGCGTCCAGCCCTGGATCGGGTGCGGTTCGAAAGCCGGATGGCTGGCGGCCGGCGCTCCGCCGGCGCCACGCATCTGCGGCTTGCCGCTGCCGACAAGCTGCGCATTAACCGGTTCGGTGAGCACGATCCGAGTCTCAGGCCGCTCGCGGCGCAGCACCCGCGCCACGCCGGCGACGGTGCCGCCGGTGCCGTAGCCAGTGACGAAATAGTCGAGCCGCGAGCCGGCGAAATCGTTGACGATCTCGCGTCCCGTGGTTGCTTCATGGATGTCGGCGTTGGCCTCGGTCTCGAACTGGCGGGCCAGGAACCAGCCATTGGCTTCGGCCAGTTCCACCGCCTTCTTGTACATGCCGAAGCCTTTCTCGGCGCGCGGCGTCAGCACCACCTTGGCGCCCAGCATCCGCATCAGCTTGCGGCGCTCGACCGAGAAACTGTCGGCCATCGTCACCACCAGCTTGTAGCCCTTCTGCGCACAGACCATGGCAAGACCGATGCCCGTGTTGCCGCTGGTCGCCTCGACGATGGTCTGTCCCGGCTTGAGCGCGCCGGTGCGTTCACCTTCCTCGATGATGTTGAGCGCCAGCCGGTCCTTCACCGACGCCGCCGGATTGAAGAACTCGGCCTTGACGTAGATGGTGGCGTGCGCCGGTCCGAGATTATTGACGCGGATGACCGGCGTGTCGCCGATGGTGTCGAGAATGCTGTCGAACAGGCGGCCGCGGCCGGCCGTGGTTCTGATTTTCTGCTGATGCAACATGGTAGACTCCTGGTTCTTGCTCACGGGCCGGTTACACACCCGGCGGTTTGGGCGGCGAGATTTCGACACCTTGCCGCACTACAGGTCCTTGACGTGCGGCAGTGTGGTAAACACCACATTCGGCGCACAAATTTTGCGAGCCGGGTGCACTTTGTCGTGCTCGGTGGTAAAGCAGGGGCCGGCAGGTCAGCGTGGGAGCAGGCGTGGTATCTGGCGTGGAATCGAGCCTGGCGAGCAGCCATCAAGGTGTTGTCGTGCGCCTGTTTGGGCCGCCGACAATTGCGCGCGACGGCGTCCCGGTGGTCTTGCCGACATCGCGCAAGCTGCGCGCGCTGCTGGCCTATCTGGCGCTGGCGCCCCATCCGGTCGGACGTGGCAAGCTCTGCGAGTTGCTGTGGGATGTTCCAAATGATCCCAGGGGTGAGCTGCGCTGGTGCCTGAGCAAGCTGCGGGCCGCGCTCGACGAACCGGGCCGCTGCAGAATCGAAACATCGGGCGATACGATCGCGCTCGATCTCGACGGCATCTCAGTCGACGTGCTGGATGTCGCGGCGGCGGCTGCCGCAGGCATCGAAACGCTCGAGCCGATGCGACTGCAGTCGCTCTCCGGCCTGTTCGTCGGCGACTTCCTCGAAGGGCTGGAGATCGACCGCAGCCCTCTCTTCAACAGCTGGCTGACCGCGCAGCGCCGCCGTCTCGGTTCCTGCCACGCGGCTATACTGGAACATTTGGTCAAGACGCTGCCGGCCGATTCCGAAGCCGTCTCCGCCCATCTCGAAAAATGGCTGGAACTGACCCCGTTCGACAGCAGCGCCCATGTCGCACTCCTGGTGAGGCTGGCGCGGCGCGGCCAGTTCGGCGCCTGCGAAGACCATCTTGCCGCTGCGGCGCAGTTGTTCCAGTCGGAAGAGCTGGATTTCGGCCCGGTGCGCGAGGCGTGGCTGTCCATCCGCAGCGAACGGCCCTGCGCGATTTTGCCGGCACAACCGGCAGCTCCGCCCGGGCCGAACCAGGCGTCAGTCATGCTTGCCGGTTCAGAAGCCGCGACGCCGCACAAGGCTTCGCTTGCCGTGATGCCATTTGCCGAAGACGCCGGTAGCGGCGTTCGTGGCGGGCTGGCCGATGGCTTGACCCACGACATCATTACCCGCCTCGCCAAGCTCAGGGACTTCTTTGTCATCGCCCGGGGCTCGGTCTTTGCGCTGGCGGAAAGGAACATCGCGCCGGAAGATGCCGGCCGAAGGCTGAATGTCGACTATGTCGCCACCGGCACGGTGCGCAGCGCGACGGGTCGCCTGATCGTCACTGTCGAGCTTGTCGAGGTTCGCACGGCCAGGATCGTCTGGGCCGAGACCTTCGAGCGCAAGGCCGAGGACATCTTCATTGTCCTCGACGATATCGGCAACAGCATCGTGGCCTCTGTCTCATCCGAGATAGAGATGGTCGAGCGCAACCGCGCCATGCTGAAAGCGCCCAATTCGCTCAATGCCTGGGAGGCCTACCATCGAGGACTCTGGCATATGTATCGCTTCACCCGCAGCGAAAACGAGCAGGCCAGGCATTTCTTCGGCATCGCACTGCAGCAGGATCCGACCTTTACCCGCGCCTATGCCGGCCTGTCCTTCACCCATTGGCAGAGCGCCTTCCAGCGCTGGGGCGACCGCGACCAGGACAGCGCGCTTGCCTTTGAGGCGGCCGGCCAGAGCGTTTTGGTCGACGATCATAATCCCGCCGCGCACTGGGCGATGGGCCGGGCGCTGTGGCTGCGCGGCGAGGGTGATGCGTCCGTGCTAGAACTGCAAAGAGCCGTCGACCTCAGCCCGAACTTCGCGCTTGGCCACTATGCGCTGTCCTTCGTGCATTCGCAGTCGGGCGACCCGCACGCGGCGATCGGATCGTCGGATCATTCGCGCCATCTGTCGCCGTTCGACCCGATGCTGTTCGGCATGCTGGGCGCACGCGCCATGGCGCATGTCCGCCTCGGCCAGTTCGACGAGGCGGCCGAATGGGCGCTGAAGGCGGCCGCCCGCCCCAACGCACATGTCATCATCCTGTCGATCGCCGCCCACTCCCTGGCGTTGGCTGGGCGGCTGGACGAGGCGAAAAACTTCGCCGCCGCCATCCGCAAGACGCTTCCGGATTACCGAGCCGACGACTTCATCGACACCTTCCGCTTCGACCGGGATGCCACAGCCCTGTTCAAGCTCGGCGCCACGCGCATCGGTCTGGCTTAGAGCATGATCCCAAAAAGTGGGTACCGGTTTTTGGAAAAGATCATGCTCCAACAAAGGGTTAGATCATGATGAGATTTCAACCAAATCTCATCATGATCTAGCGCCGCAACACCGCGCTCAGCACATCGCGTATCCCGATCGCGCCGACAAAGCGCGACTGGTCGTCGAACAGCGCCACGGGTGCCGTCTGCGAGCGGTGCATGGCCAGCATCACCGTCTTCAGCGACGTGCCGGGGTTGGCCCAGAACACCTGCGCCGTCTCCTCCGGCTGCGCCTCGACATCGGCGCATGAAACCCATACCGCCGGTTTGCCGTCGCGTTCCGCCGCCGCCACCAGCCCGTGCTCGTCGATCTTAAAGCGAGTCGTCTTGCGCCGGTCGAGCCACACCCAGCCATTATCGCCGTGCTCGAGGTCGCGGCTGTCGCGCATGACGTTCCAGGCGGTCAGCACCGACAACGGATTCACATTGGCGATGAAGTCGCGGACATAGTCATTGGCGGGCTTGAGCACGATGTCTTCCGGCGCCCCGGTCTGCACGATGCGACCGCCCTCCATGATGGTGATGTGGGTGCCGATCTTCAGCGCCTCTTCCAGATCATGGCTGACGAAGATGATGGTCTTCTTCAGCTCCGCCTGCAGCTGCAGCAATTCGTCCTGCAGCTTGGTGCGGATCAGCGGATCGAGCGCAGAGAACGGCTCGTCCATCAGCAGGATCGGCGCCTCGGTGGCGAAGGCACGGGCCAGGCCGACGCGCTGCTGCATGCCGCCGGACAGCTCATGCGCGTATTTCTTCGACCACTGGTCGAGATTGACCAGTTTCAGCTGGCGTTGCACGCGCTCCTTGCGCTCTTGCTCCGGCACGCCGGCGAGTTCGAGGCCGAGGCCGACATTCTCCTCCACCGTACGCCAAGGCAGCAGGCCGAACTGCTGGAACACCATCGCCACCTGCTTCTGGCGCAGCCGCCGCAGCGTCGCCTGATCGCAGGTCACGACATCGACGATATTGTCGCCGTCCTTGACCAGCACCTGGCCGCGCGACACCACGTTGAGCCGGTTGACCGCCCGCAGGAGCGTCGACTTGCCCGAGCCGGACAGGCCCATCAGCACCGAGATTTCGCCCTCATGCACGGTCAGGCTGGCGCCGGCGCAACCCAGCACATTGCCGGTCTTTTCGAGGATTTCGGCGCGCGTGGCGCCGCCATCGATCAGCGCCAGCGAACCGGCCTGGTCGGACCCGAAGACGATATCGACATTCTTGAAGTCAACGGCGACGGTCATTTCTTGCCTCCAACGCCGATACGCGTCATCCGGTCGAGCACGATGGCGAGTACGACAATCGCCAGGCCCGCCTCGAGCCCGAGATCGATGCGGCGCGAGCCGAGCGCGCGGTTGATTTCAGTGCCGAGGCCGCCGGCGCCGATGAGTGCTGCAAACACCACCATCGACAGCGACAGCATGATCGATTGCGTCAGCCCGGCCATGATGGTCGGCAGCGCTGAGGGCAATTCGACCTTCCACAGCAGCTGCTGCTTGGTGGCGCCAAACGCCTCGCCGGCCTCGATGATCGACTTCGGCACCGAGACGACCCCGAGATGGGTGAGCCGGACCGCGGTCGGGATGACGAAGATGATGGTGACGATGAGGCCGGGCGCGTTGCCGAGACCGAACAGGGTCAGGACCGGGATCAGGTAGACGAAGGTCGGCAGCGTCTGCATCAGGTCGAGCACCGGCAGCATGATGCGGTAGACCTTCGGCTTGTGCGCGGCCCAGATGCCGAGCGGCACGCCGATGGCCATCGCCATGGCGGCGGCGGCCACGACCAGCACCAGCGTCTGCACCGTCTGCTTCCAGAGGTTCTGGTTGATGATGAAGATCAGGCCGAGAAAGACGCCTATGGCCAGCGGGCGCGAGCGCTGCAGCAGCCAGGCGATGATGGCGATGATCAGCGCCAGCAGCACCGGCGGCACCATCAAAAGGATGCCAACCAGCCCGTCGAGCAGGAAATTGAGGCCATTCGAGAAGGCTCTGAACACGGTGTCGAAATTGTCGGTGAGGAAACCGAAGAACGCCTTTCCCCAGGCGCCGATCGGTATCTTGTGATCAACCATGAATTTCGAAATCGGATCCATATCGCCCCTCTCATGCGAGAGACCGCCTGCTTCCGGCCTCCGCTGTCGTTAGGTCATCTTCTCACAGGATATGAAAAAGGGCAGCCTTTTCTAGATTGGCTGCCCTTCCTGGTTCGGCTTTGCCGAATTCAGTCGGCTCAGCTTCCGAGCGCGGTCTTGACCGCCGCTGCCGCATCACCGCCATCGAAGGTGGTGACGCCGGCAATCCACGGCGCAACCGCGTCAGGGTGCTTCTTCAGCCAGTCGGCTGCGACCGTGTTGGCGTCGCCGCCCTTCAGGATCGCGTCCATCATCTCGCCTTCCATGTCCAGGTTGAACTTCAGGTTGGCGATGAACTTGCCGGCATTCGGGCATTCGGTGGTGTAGCCCTTGCGCACATTGGTGTAGACGGTGGCGGCGCCGAAGCCGCTGTCGCCCATGCCGTCGAGATAGGTGAGCTTCATGGCGCCCATCACCGGATGCGGCGTCCAGCCGAGGAATGCGATCCACTCATTGTTCTTGATCGACTGCTCGGCCTGCGTCAGCATGCCGGCTTCCGAGGACTCGACCAGCTCGAAGCCTTCGAGATTGTCCTTCGGGTTCTTGATCATGTCGAGGATGATGCGGTTGCCGTCATTGCCCGCCTCGATGCCATAGATCTTGCCGTTGAACTTGTCCTTGAACTTGCCGATGTCGGTCAGCGACTTGACGCCGGCCTCCGCGACATAGGTCGGTACGACGATGCCGTAGCCGGCGCCGGTCAGGTTGGTGCCGATCGTCTCGACCGAACCATCGGCGGTGTAGTCCTTGATGTCGTTAGTCATCGACGGCATCCAGTTGCCGAGGAAGACGTCGAGATCCTTGTTTTTCAGCGACGCCATGGTCACCGGCACCGACAGCTGGATCGTCTGCGGCTCGTAGCCGAGCGCGGTGAGCAGCACCGAAGCGACGCCGGTGGTTGCCTGGATGTCGGTCCAGCCGACATCGGAAAGGCGCACCGCCTTGCAGCTCTCCGGATCGCCGGCAAGTGCAGCGCTCGTGGACAGAAAAGTCGCCAGGCCGAGACCGGCGACGAAGGTGTTCATACGCGACATTGGCAGTCTCCCATTGTGATTCTTTGGCGAAGCGTTACGGTTTCTCTGCCCGCCTTGTTTCGTCAGCCAAACACCATTCTGGTGTGGTTTCAAGCGCTAAGACAATCACGATCAACGGCGCGGACTGGCCAAACAGCGACACGCCTGCTGCTTTTTCGATGGCAGACGGCTTTTCCCATGAAATGCAGCGGTGCCCTCTCCCCGCACAGCGCCAACTCGGCTTAAAAGGACGGCATGGCCAAGCTCTACTTCCACTATGCGACGATGAATGCCGGCAAAACGACAATGCTGCTGCAGGCGTCCTACAATTATCGCGAACGCGGTATGACGACGATGCTGTTCGTCGCCGGCCACTACAGAAAGGGCGATACCGGGCTGATCTCGTCGCGCATCGGCCTGGAGACGGAGGCCGAGATGTTCCGCGACGGCGACGATCTCTACGCTCGCGTCGCCGAGCATCACGAACATACGACGGTGCATTGCATCTTTGTCGACGAGGCGCAATTTCTCGAGGAAGAGCAGGTCTGGCAGCTCGCCCGTATCGCCGACCGGCTGAACATCCCGGTGATGTGCTACGGCCTGCGCACCGATTTCCAGGGCAATCTGTTTTCCGGTTCGCGAGCGCTTCTCGCCATCGCAGACGATCTGCGCGAAGTGCGCACCATCTGCCGCTGCGGCCGCAAGGCGACGATGGTCGTGCGTCTCGGCGCTGACGGCAAGGTGGCCAGACAAGGCGAACAGGTGGCGATCGGCAAGGACGTCTATATCTCGCTCTGCCGCCGCCACTGGGAAGAGGAAATGGGCCGCGCCGCGCCCGACGATTTCATTGGCTTCACCAGAGGCTGAACGGCCGGGACAACATGAAAATTCTGCAGTTCACAGTTGATTGCCCGTTTCCGCCGGTCTCCGGCGGAGAGATCCGGAACGCCGCCAATGCACGCGCCCTGGCATCGATGGGCGAGGTCCTGACGGTAAGCCTGACTGGCGCCCCGGCACCCTCCACACCGCCGAACATCCGTCACCGGATCATCGAGGCAGCGCGCGGCAGGGCGCCCTGGGGCAGGCGCAGCCCGCACCCGACCGTGCATATGATGCCGGACGACGAGCTGGCCGAAGCCGACGCCATCTGGAGGGAATTCGCGCCCGATCTCGTGGTGATCGAGGAGATCGTGCTTTCGCAGCTGCTGACGCTGGCGCCGAAGCATCGCGCGCGCACCGTCCTTGACCAGCACAACATTGATTCCCGGACGGTGTCCGACCGGATCGCCGGCCTGACGCTGTGGCAGCAAATTCGAGACTGGCGCCAAAACAGGCGAAGGAAGGCAGAGGCGCGCGAAGCCGACAGGTGTGCGGCTGCCCTGGCCGACCAGGTCTGGGTTTGTTCGCGGGCGGACGAAGCGCTTCTGTCCGCTCTCGGCCCCGTCAACGACGTCAGGTTCGTCGCCAACCCCATTCCAGACGAGAGCGTGCTTTCCCTGCCGATTGCTGCCGAGCGCTTCAGTGAGCTCAGCCTGTGCTTCATCGGGCATCTCGGCTACTTCCCAAACATCGACGCCGTCAAGCAGATCGGCCGCGCGATGGCGCCGCGCCTCGCCGCCTCCGGCCGGCCCTGGTCGATCACCGTCGCCGGCAGAAACCCGCGCGATGTCGTGCGCGGTCTATGCACCAGGCATGGTCTGCGGTTGATCGAGAACCCACCGCATCTGCCGGAATTGCTTGGGCGTGCCGGCTATGCGCCGATCCCGCTGCGCTTCGGCGGCGGAACCCGCATCAAGGTGCTGGAGGCGATGGCGGCGGGCCTTGTCGTCGCCGCCACCGAAAAGGCCGTCGAAGGGCTTGGCCTGCAGGCGGGCAGGCATTTCCTGTCCAGCGACGATGCCGGCAAGTTGGCATTGAAAATCATCGATCTCGCGACACGCCCGCAAGCGGCCGCCGAGATGGCGGAGATCGGCCGCGCTTTCGTGCGCGACAATCATTCGTCGGCGGCGATTGAAAAGCAGGTCAAGCAGGCGGTCGCGGCGATCCCGCGCACGGATTGAGCCCGGCTGCTATCCACCGGCATACGGCGTTTGTTAAGGCCTGCAGCCTATTTTGCCCTCAGCCAGAGCCAGCCGGGAACCGCCATGCTTCGAGCCATTTCATCAGGCCTTGTCATTTATTTGGCCGGTATCCTCGCCGCGCTGGCCGACGGCGATGCAGCACTTGGCAAGAAAGTGTTCTACCGCTGCATGGCCTGTCACGAGGCGGCAAGCGACCGCGACAAGGTCGGCCCGCATCTCCTCGGTATCGTCGGCCGCACCGCCGGCACCGCCCAGAACTTCAACTATTCGCAGGCCATGAAGGACGCCGGCGCGGCCGGCCTCGTTTGGGACGAAGCCAACCTCAAAGCCTATCTCGGCGCTCCCAAGCTGAAAGTACCCGGCAACAGGATGGGCTTCTCCGGCTTGAGCAGCGACGAGGACATCGCCAACGTCATCGCCTATCTGAAGGCCGATCCGAAGCCTTGAACGGCGCGATGCTTAGCGTGATGGCGACGGCTTCCGCCAGCAGTCTCGCACTTGCAACTCATTGAGCCCTCTGTCGAATTCAGCACACCCACACTGTCCGAGATCGACTTCTTCGCAGCCGTCAAAGTTCAATGACAATTGAACAAACTTGGCCGGCTGGTTAATCACGCCATGACCCCGCCTTCATTGCCTTTCAAGACGACCAGGCATTTTTTTGTTTTCGGGGCGGGTCTTGTCTTGCGTCTTTCAATCCCCTGATACCCCACATATATTCGCCGCTGTTCGCAGCCAGCGACCGGAAGCCGAAGCGGGAGGCCCCTATGGCGACATTGCAGAATTTCGATGCCGAAATTGCCAAGACCAGGCAGGTCGTGCAGGACATGCGCTCCAAGATCGAGCAGTCGGGCACGGTGCTTGATACGCTGGCCACCGCCGACAAGAAGATCGGCGACGCCAATTTCGACATCGAGAATGCCCGCATCGAGGACGTGCTGAAGCAGCAGAAGGTGATGGAAGGCAACATTGCCGACCTGATCATCGGGCTGGAAGACGCCACCAACGTCTTCGGCACCGAATTCGAGAGCATGAAGAACTACACCGGCTGGGAAAGCTTCGTCGGCGTCTTCTCGGCGCAACGCAAGCAGCGCATGCGCGCCGACCGCGTCCGCAACATGTCGCTGGCCGGCAATCTGCAGGAGCTTCTGGTCAAGTCCGACACCATCGTCGGCATCCTGAAAGCGCAGAAAGAGGTCCTCGACCAGCGCTACAAGACCTCGGAAAACAGCCTGTCGCAGGTGATCGAGCGCCGCAAGGTCACCATGACCAACCTAGAGGCGGTGCAGAAGCGCATCGAGGAGGTCAATCCGCTGCTGCTCGACATCGAAAACAAGATCGCCGCTTCTACCAGTCAGAAGGAGCGCACGCAGCTTGAGGGCGAGCGCTCGAAACTGGCGACCGAATACAATGAAAAGCAGGCCAAGGAGCAGGAGCTTCTGGCCGAAAGCCAGACGCTGGAACGCTACACCTCGATGTTCCAGACCTTCGTCGATTCGCTCAACAATCAGATCGCAGCGCAGTCGACGCTGATCAACAAGCTGACCATCGATACCGAGCAGCGCATCGTGCTCTACAAGGCACTGGAAGATTCCTTGAAGACCGCCGCCCAGCAGGATGTCGCCCACAAGATCAACACGCTGGGCAGCCAGGTTGACAACACCGCCGAAGAGACCATGGCCGGCATTGGCGCCGCCTCGCAAAAGCACATCGGCGATCTCCTCGAAATGCACGAGAAGAACATGGTCGCCAGCTCCGACATCCAGCGCCGCAAGAAGCTCGCCGACGACGCCTTCGCCCGCCGTTTCGACGACGTGATGAAGAAGCACAATTCGGCCAACTACGTGCAGTCGTAAGAAGCGGCTGCACGCGGGCACACCGGCATGACTCCCGAAAACGAAGCGGCGGCGCGCTATTTTTCCGCCATCACGGCGGCACTCAGCGGCCTCGAAGTGTTCATGCGCGACGACCGCTCGCCGCTTTACCGGCACGGCATCGTCGCCAAGATCGTCGCCGAATACATTGCCCGGCTGGACAAATCGTTTTCCTGCTGGCGCAACCGGCTCGGCTTCATGGACACGTTCCGCATTTCGCGCGCCGACAGCGGCTATCCCGTCTTCCAGAACCTGCTCGAACTGGAAAACGACCGCCGCCAGGCCGAGGCGCGGCTGGCCAACATTCCGCTGGCCGGCGAATTGCGCGAGGAAATGGCCGACTTCATCCTGCGCCACAAGGAATTCCCCGAAGCGCTGCAGAAGTCGATGGCCGAGCGGCTCTATCTCGAGGACGTCAAGAGCGAACAGACTTTTGGCCCGTTCTCGCTGGCGCAGACGGCCAAGGTCTCGGTCAATCCAAAGACCGGGCGCCCCTATTACCTCGTGCACTGGGCGAGCTTCGACGGCAGCGCCAACCTGCCGCTGGTCTACATGGTGACGGTGGAGGATTCCTCCGAAAGCATGATCCGGCAGCTCGTTGACAGCAACGGCAAGCTCAATGAACGGGTCGACATCCCGCTGCCGGTGGACGGCCTGCTCAACCCCGAACTCGCCCATCGCTTCGACGATTTCACCGAGAAGAATTCCGCCTACACGCTTTCGCCCGCAACGATTGCGGTCAATCTCGACAAGGATTTCGAGCCGCTGCACCCTAAGCAGCTGCGCCGCGTCGTGCTCGGCCCCTTTTATTCCGCAGGCATTACGGACAACAATTCGACCGTGACCGAGGTGCTGGCCAAGGTGCGCAAACCGGAAAATGCCTGGCTGCTCACCTGGACCATCCAGGAGGTCTACTCCAAGGGCGAGAAACCCGGCCGCAAGGGGCTGTTTTCGAGCGATAAGACGACGCAGGAATTCTTTATCAACACCGACGATCTCGAAGCCGCGCGCCAGGGTGTGTCGAGCTACGAGAACCACGCCCTGATCCCGCACGAAGCCTATCAAGCACTCTACGCCGCCGGCGAAGCTCAAAAGATCTTTTCCGGCTACAAGGTCCATATTCTGTCCAACGGACAGGTGATCAGCGATGTGTGAGGTGGCATTTTTGGTGGGCCTGACAATCTCCGGGGCGCGGTCAGGGGCAGAAGGCGATTGTGATCGAAACGGATAACCTTGCTTCCCGCAGTAATGAATCGCCCTACCGGGTTCTCGCTTGGTGGGATGTCGATATGCATATCGGTGCTTACAAGAAGCACAAACTGACCGCCCGACCATTGCGTAACCTTGAGCGCATTCTCGGACACCGGGTTCACGTTGAAAGTCGGTGGCGTCATCGAGGATTACCGGATGGGGTGCGGAAGCTTGAAGCTTTCAATTATATCGATGTTGCAGACCCGGCGCTTGCCGCGTTTTTTGTTCTTCAACAAATTTCCGGCTTATCCGAATGGTTTTCCGGGTCCGGCTACAGACCGGTTACTTCGCGGTCTGAAGATGAAAATACAGACGGTGACACGATCTGTACTTTCTATTGGTACGAATTGGATCAATATGAAGCATACCGCCACATTCGATCCGGAGGCGTCATGCTCGTTCTGGTCGAAAAATTACCTGTCCGAACACGTAATTCATCCCGTCCGATCGTTGGAATAAGACAGAGTCGGCAACCAAGATATAGCTACAATGTAAAAATCGTGATTCAGTTCTTTTGCGACAATAGACAAAAGCTTGTCGAATATCACTGGCCAAGATTGATGAAAAGATATGCATTTGAGCCAGAAGACCGTGTTGAATTCGGACCGCCATCTAACAACGGAAAACCGAATCAGATTTGCGTTAGCGCGATGTTAGCGGACCTAACTGAGTACCAGGCTGTCGCTTATTGTCTTGCACGGACTGAGCGTTGCCGTTTCAAGCTTGGAGGGCCGGGAGAGGCCATCTTTCAAGCCGAACGCTTTCCCGATCACGAACCCTTTGACGGGATGTTTTCAATTTTGCTCACGCGAGGGCAGGCACAAGAGTGAGTCGCGAGGAGGATTGATACGATGGACACCGGCCTGACCACCATCCCGGAAGCCGCAATCGAAAAGCACCGCGCCACGGCGCAGAGCTTCATCACCCGCGTCGTGGTTCTGGAAGACCCTGCGCGCGAATCCGGCACAGCACTTGCCGGCACCAATCGCCGCTTTGTCTCGACAGTCTCGGTCGGCTCGGTGCGCCGTACCCGCGAGGTCGAGCTTACCAAGACCGTCGCCGCGATCCATCCCGACGACCAGTTGATGAGCATCCCGCAGCACACGCTGCTGTTCCGCGCCCGCCGCGGCCTGGCGATAGCGCTCGCCATCTCCGACGTCTTCGCCGAGGGCTCCGACCTCGAAAGCCTCCAGGCCAAGAACACCCGTGCGCCTCTTGAGGGCGATGAGGCGGCGACCTTCAAGAAGCTTCTGTCAGCCTCTGCTTACGTTTCGGCCTTCAGCCTTGCCTCCTATCTGTTCCAGCTGATCGACAGCGATGGCGAGGCGCCCAACGATATCCCCGAACCCGACTTCCTGTTCGACACGCCGCAGGACGCGGTGAAGTCGATCGTCGCCGGTCTCGACAAGGCGATTGCGGACTCCAAGGACGATGGCGACCTGACGACGCGCGCGCGAGCTTTTGCACGGGTCGCCATTGATGGGCTGCTGGCCCGCAAAGGCCGCTTCGACGGCATCGGTCCGTTCGAGAACGCCCACATCCGCATCGACGCCGACGATTTCACCCTCGACGGCTTCGACGTCGCGCCCGGCAAGCGTTCGAAACCGCTGGTGATGACCTTCAAGAAGCCCGAAGAGGTCGTCGGCAACCACATCGCCAAATACCAGTCGGTCAAGCTCGCCAAGATGCTGATGGCCTATGATTTCGAGCGCGAGCTGAACCCGTTCGTCGAGCTCGGCGGCTTCCTCTTCACCTTCATCGGCGATGGCGCGCCGGGCACCGGCAAGACGACGCTGATCCAGATGATCGCCGGCCTCGTCAACAATTATTGCCAGGTTGCCGGCTATCCCTTCGCCTATGAGAATTTCGGCGTCGACCAGATCTCGTCCTACCAGGGCAAATCCGGCCAGAATTGCCGCCAGTTCATCAACAATGTCTTGAACCCACGCGTCATCGGTTTCGGCACCGTCGACGACATCGACCAGGTGGCGGCCCGCCGCTCCGACGACCGCGCCTCGGCCGGCCAGCAGGAAATCACCGGCGTCTTGATGGACGCCTTTGCCGGCGCCGGCACGGTGGTGCGCGGCAACTGCTCGTTCGGCATGTTTTCCAACTATCCCGAAAATGTCGACGATGCGCTGCGCCAGCGCGCCGGGGCCCGCTGGCTGGTCGACGGCCCACAGAGCCGCGACGACTATATCGACATCTTCGTCCTGCTTGCCGGCAAGAACCACAAGATCCCACTCGGCGACCACAAGCTCTACGCCGCGCAGGAGATCCAGCGCGCGGTGACCGAAGCCTATGAGGAGCACGAGAAGCCTCAGGAAGACGGGCTGATGAAGGTCTATGAGCGCTACATGAAGGAGAATGGCGCGCCGAAATCGATGGCCGACATCGGCACTTATCTGCACCTGATCAAGGATGCCGAGCCGCGCTTCACCGGCCGAGCCATCAAGAACGTCACCGACGCCATCAAGATGCGCGCCATGGACATCGAGCTGCCCGACGACTGGTTCGAGAAGCCGGAAGTCTTCATGCACAAGGGCTACGACGAAAAGAAGGCCATGATCGAGGAACTGCGGGGGCCGTTCTCGATGGACATGGTCATGCAGGAGATCAACCGCTACGCCGACTCAGAGTTCCGCTATTCCGACAAATCCGACGACGCCGCGGTGGAGAAGCTGCTGCGCGACGCACGCCTGCGCGAACGGGCGGGGCGCGAGATGGAGGAGATGAAGAAGAAGGGGCTCTGGAATGCGTGAACTTCCTTCGCTGCCCGCAGGTGCTGAAAGGCTTGGCGCTAACGCTGACGCCCCCCTCTCCCCCTCCTTCACGGGGAGAGGGCAAGGGTGAGGGGCGGCGCATGCGTGGACCAGAGATCGCTACGACCATACTGGCAGCTATCGAACAGCGCCTCGATCGGCACATCCGGACCAATGATCTTCGATTTATTGCCGCCAAAGGCCATGGGGAGACATGTCCTTGAACGCTAGCGCTGCCCCTCACCCTTACCCTCTCCCCGTGAAGAACGGGGAGAGGGAGGCGTCAGCGTTGGCGCTTCGCCACAACAGGCAACGCCGCTCGGAACGTTCTGCATGAGCCACGCCAAAAAGCCCGACCTTCTCCGCGACAATGAGCTGATCTACGGTCGCTTGCTCACCGTCGACGAGTCGCACCTCATCCAGCGCTACAACAAGGCGCTTGTTGCCTTCGGCCTCAAGCCCACCAAGCTGAAGAGCTTCCAGATCGACCGCACCGGCTTCTCGCCCGAAGTGGCCGAGGAATGCGGCGATTACGATTATCTCGACCCCAATGAGGTCAACCGCCGCTTCATCATCCTGACGCCGTCGCAGATCGATCTGCCGGTGGTGCACACCGCCTTTTCCAACACCTCGCAGCTGATGTTCGAGTTCATGTCCAAGAACCAGCGCGCCATCGATGCGCTGACCATCAAGGATGTCATCTACGGGGAGATCGAGGATTCCGTTCCCCTGGTCAACGACATCGAGGATCTGCTGTCGATCAGCCAGGTCGAGTTCAGGGTGCTTTCGGCCGAGGACGTGCTGGGCAAGGCCGCCGAACTCGGCAAGCTGGTCGACCGGCTGAAGCAGGAGCCCGATGCCTGGCGCGACAACACCATGCTGAGCCGTATGGTGGAGCTGGCGAAGGTCTGCGGCGATATCCGTGAGAATGCGCTGGTGCCCGACCAGGTGATCTTCCGCCACAACGCCTACTGGACCAGCCATTTCGGCGGCGTCTACGTCTTCGTCGATCCTGATATGACCACCGTCATCGGCGACCCGGCCGCCCCCGGCTTTCGCCGTTCGCGGCCCTGGCAGGTCAGCTATCTCTCGATCAACGATGCCGACAAGGTGTTCAAGTTCCTGGCCAGCACCGGCCGCATCGAACTGCCCCGCGCGTCATGGGTCGAAAGCTCGGGCTATCTCGAGCATCGCGCCGAGATGGTGGTGCGCTCTCTCATCCGCGACACAGAGCCGAACCGCAATTTGACCGAGGTCGACGAGGTCTGGCTGCAGACCTGGATCCATGGCCATGCCGATCTGATCACCAAGGACGGCAATTTCCCCTTTCTCAACGCCGCCAAGCGTGAGATCGCCCAACTCGGCCATCTCAAGATCGAGGATGTGTTTCCGCAACAGCGCTTCCTGGTCGTGCGTGGCAAGCCCGACCATCCCGACGCCTGGCTGACCAACCAGCTGATCTCGGATTTCGTGCCGCAGGACTTCGTCTCGCGTTACGTCTTCAACAAGCCGGGCTTCTACAAGGACTATGACGGCTACAGCGACGCCTGGCGGTCGCATGTTGTGGACGTTCTGAAAACCACATATTTGAAAGACAAAGTGGCGTTTCGCACGCGCCTTTACGGCCTGACTGACTGAGGGGTGAACGAGAGCCATGCTTGATCCGATCGTGAATTTCTTCACCCGCATCTTCCAATGGATAGGCCGCGGCATCGGCCTCGTCATCGGCGCGATCCTGTGGCCGTTCCTCTGGGCTGGGCGCTGGTATACGCAGCGCGGCTGGATCCTGAAGGCTGTGGTCGGCCTCGCGCTTCTGGTGTTGATCGGCCTCTACGCCAATTTCTTCTACGCCACCCAGTGGTGGAACAAGTTCGATCCCAACTACGTGGACAAATATACCTTCGAGAACCGCAACATTTCCGCCGGCGAACAGGTCGCCGCCGGCGCCGGCACCGACACCGCCAAGACCTGCGGCAATTCGGGCATCGCCCAGGTGGCGGCCGACCTGACGGACTTCAACGTCAACCAGAATGCCTGGATCTCGTCGATGATCCTCTACAAACTCGGCCTGTTCGGCATCGACTGGGACAACACGCCGTTCATGGACAACAAGGCCTCGTTCCAGCGCGGCATCAACCAGGCGGTGCGGCGTACGGCCACCGAGCTTGCCGACAATCTCGGCCGTGTTCGCACCACATCGCAGATCGACGGCGACCTGCAGGATGCGCGCGGCAATCTGCAGTTCGACGAGGAGACCTGGTATTTCGGCCTCAACCCGTTCGGCCCCAAGACGCCGACGCCGAGTTATTATCGCGATGCCGTCACCAAGCTGCGCTCCTTCAACGCCCGCCTCGGCAGCTGCCAGGCGACGTTCGATGCCCGCGCCGACAATCTGAAGCAGTATATCGACCGCATCTCCTCCGACATCGGTTCGACCTCGGCGATCCTCAAGGAGCGCGCCGAAAACCATAACAATGGCTGGTTCGACTTCCGCGCCGACGACCGCTTCTGGTTCGCCTATGGCCAGCTCTATGCCTATTACGGCCTGATGAAGGGCGCCCAGGCCGACTTCGAGGACGTCATCAAGGAAAAGCATCTCGGCAATCTGTGGGACACGATGGATGCGCAATTCGTCTCGGCGCTGCGCATCCAGCCCTTCATCATCGCCAATGGCCGCGAGGATGGCTGGATCATGCCGACGCACCTGACGACGATGGGTTTCTACGTGCTTCGCGTGCGCTCCAACATGGTCGAGATCAGCAACGTCCTGACTCAGTAGCGTCCACAGCTTTCCCGGCGAGCGATGGCGAATTTGCGCCGTCGCCTCTGTCGCATTCCGTGCATTGGGCGGCTGTTTTGAGACGGCGGAACGTCGCGTCCTCTGGCTTCTATACGGCGCGGCAACGGAGCCAGGAAGAACCGGCGACAGGTCGGCCGGCCGCGGAGACACTTTCTTCATAGGAAACATAGTTGCATGCAAGTTGACGCCGCGGGAGCGACAGGGTTAGAACATGCCCGCGCCCGGGTTCAACATGCCTGCGAGTGAGATCAAACCCGTCCCCTCCACCGTCCAATCCGAAGGAAAGCCGTCATGGCCGAAGTGAAGTCCGACATCGAGATCGCGCGCGGCGCCAAGAAAAAGCAAATCCAGGAGATCGGCGCCAAGATCGGCATCCCGACCGAGCACCTTTTGCCCTACGGCCACGACAAGGCGAAGATTTCGGCCGAATTCATCAAATCGGTGAAGGGCAACAAGGACGGCAAGCTGATCCTCGTCACCGCCATCAACCCGACGCCGGCCGGCGAAGGCAAGACGACCACCACCGTCGGCCTTGGTGACGGTCTGAACCGCATCGGCAAGAAGGCGATCGTCTGCATCCGCGAGGCTTCGCTCGGCCCGAATTTCGGCGTCAAGGGCGGTGCCGCGGGCGGCGGCTACGCGCAGGTCGTGCCGATGGAGGACATGAACCTCCACTTCACCGGCGACTTCCACGCCATCACCACGGCGCACAACCTTCTGTCGGCGCTGATCGACAACCACATCTACTGGGGCAATGAGCTCGGCATCGACACCCGCCGCGTCGCCTGGCGCCGCGTCATGGACATGAACGACCGGGCGCTGCGCGAAATCATCTGCTCGCTCGGCGGCGTCGCCAACGGTTATCCGCGCGAGGCAGGCTTCGACATCACCGTCGCCTCGGAAGTGATGGCGATCCTGTGCCTTTCCACCGACCTCAAGGATCTGGAAAAGCGCCTCGGCGACATCATCGTCGCCTACCGCCGCGACAAGACGCCGGTCTATGCCCGCGACTTGAAGGCCGACGGCGCCATGGCGGTGCTGTTGAAGGACGCCATGCAGCCAAACCTGGTGCAGACGCTGGAGAACAACCCTGCCTTCGTGCATGGCGGCCCGTTCGCCAACATCGCGCATGGCTGCAACTCGGTGGTCGCCACCACCACGGCGCTGAAGCTCGCCGACTACGTCGTCACCGAAGCCGGCTTCGGCGCCGACCTCGGAGCCGAAAAATTCTTCGACATCAAGTGCCGCAAGGCGGGTTTGAAGCCGGCGGCTGCCGTCATCGTCGCCACCGTGCGCGCCATGAAGATGAATGGCGGCGTCAAGAAGGAAGACCTCGGCAAGGAAAACGTCGAGGCGGTGAAGAAGGGCTGCGCCAACCTTGGCCGCCACATCGAGAACATCCGTCAGTTCGGCGTGCCGGCGGTGGTTGCGATCAACCACTTCTATTCCGATACCGACGCCGAGATCCAGGCGATGAAGGACTATGTCGCCTCGATGGGCGAGGAGGCGATCCTGTGCAAGCACTGGGCCAATGGCTCCGCGGGCATCGAGGAACTCGCCAACAAGGTGGTGGCGCTGGCCGAATCCGGGGCGTCGCAGTTCGCGCCGCTCTATCCCGATGACATGCCGCTGTTTGAGAAGATCAACACCATCGTCCAGCGCATCTATCGCGGCTCGGAGGCGATCGCCGACAAGTCGGTGCGCGACCAGCTCAGGGCCTGGGAAGACGCCGGCTACGGCAAGTTGCCGGTCTGCATGGCCAAGACCCAGTATTCCTTCTCGACCGACCCGAACCTGCGCGGCGCGCCGACCGGCCACACGGTGCCGGTGCGCGAGGTCAGGCTTTCGGCGGGCGCCGGCTTCGTCGTCGTCATCTGCGGCGAGGTCATGACCATGCCCGGCCTGCCCAAGGCGCCGTCCTCGGAAAAAATCTTCCTCAACGAGGCCGGCCAGATCGAAGGCCTGTTCTGAGATTTGTCTCGACAACCAAGGGCGCCGCAGCCATGCGGCGCCCTTTTGCTTGCCGGGCTTCTCACGCCACTGTCGAGGACCCGAACTTCTTGATCCCGGCGACCGACATGCTGACGAACTGGTCGAGAATGGTGAAGAAGATATCCAGACTGAACCCAAACAGGAAGGAGAAGGTGAAGAGGCTGAAGCCTATTCCCGAAGCCTCCTCTCCAAGCTTGGTGCCCGGTGCTACAAACCAGGCAAGCACCATGCCGGCCAGCGCCCCCAGTGCGATCCTGTGGATCAGCCGCGACAGCGGTGGATTGGGCAGCAGCGGATTGAGGATCATCCGCATGTGAAACATGATGGCTCCGAGCGCGCCGTAGAAGGCTGGGAGTATCCACAAGGCATATGGGCTGAGAACCTCGTCCAGCGTCTTTATCTGCGCGGTCAGCGTGTAGATCGAGTTCGGCGCGATCGTGATCACTCCGTCGCACTGCAGGCTGCGCGTTGCCTCGTCGAAATCGGCATTCACGTCCGTCACTTTTTCCGAAGACGTACCTTCAAGATTGTTCGGGTTTTTCTTTTCGGTGTTTATCTGCGCGCAATAGCATCCGGCTGATTGGGGAGCTCCTTGAGCTTGTCTGGAGGCGTGGATTTACTCACCCCCAGCGGCTGGTCACAGAACTGGTCTATGGCACCTTGCTGGGAATACTGAGCCTGGCCCGCCGCTACGCCATCTGCCGTGGAGGTTGAATAAAATTTGCAGTACATCCATTGCATTCCCCAGATCGGGAATTGCGCGTCCTCAGTCATGAACCCTTGCGCTCTTCTCACCAGGGAGGAAAAGCGCTGGTCGAGAGCGTGAAGGCTATCTTCCGAATTGTAATAGGCGTCCTTCAGAAGCGTCAGATCCGTGGTCGAAGCCTGCTCGGACGATGCCGAGCTCAGTTGTTTCTTCGTCGCCCAAACCTGGCGTATCGCCTGTCCGAACCGTGCGCTGAAATCATTGTTGTCGATTTCTATGAGTTCGGAGTTTATCGCGACTCCCTTGTTGTAAATGTACGTCAATCTTCCGGTTACAACCATGAAAAGCACGGAAAGAGCCACGAGAAAGTACGTCGCCAGCGCGGTCTTGCGCGACATGTCACCGGGCGACCAGCCCGATCGCAGTGCCGCCAGGGTGGCAAATGGCACGGTGCCGGAACAATCGTTGAAAACCGTCTGAAGATTGACGACCTCAGGCTGGCTGGCCGTCGCATCGTCGAGCTTTTCGGCATTGCCGATGGCCGCAAACAGGGAACTGTCCTTGAACACACCGTAGCGGCCGTAGTTGGCGACCAGCTTGGCGTCCGCGATGAGTCCAGAAACGAGAGGGTCGGCCGGTGTCGTCGTCATCGTGAAATCCCCCCGCCTGACGACTACCCTAGATAGCCCGGCACATAGCCGTATTGCGACGGGCACCCGCACGGATATCCGGGCGGGCCGGGCGGCTGCGCCCAGCACCAGAAGGATTGAGTGAAGCAGATCGTCCCCGGCGCGTGCGAAGGGACCTGGGCGAAAGCGGGCCATGGCAAGAGTGCCGCGGCACCAGCCAAGGCGAGAACGACTGTAGTTCGTGCAATTCGCGCTTTCACTTGTTTCTCCCGGGGAAGTCTACCCCGTCCCACCCCTTGATCCAGATATACCGTTCCTCGGAGAGAGGCCTTCGTCTGTGAAAGACTTCACTCTGTTCTCCAGTTCCCCATCCTGAGATAGAGCCCGATCTGAGTTTCTTGCGTTTAGCCGGCTCATCATCCCGAAAGTGAATGGGCCCAGCCGAAAAGACTTCCAAACGAGGCCACGCCCCGGTGTTCGTGATCAGGAACGCCAAGGGGCGCCGCAGACTGCGGCGCCCCTGTTCCTTCGCGGCAATTTGCCTATGCAGCGTTGCGCGCCAGCGCGCGCTGGTTGGACGCATAGGGCGTGTCGCGTTCGGGCAAAGCACCGGTCTTCAGGCAATCGATCCATTCGGCGGTCTTGAGCACGGCCGCAAAGCGCGACTGCAGGATGATGGACACCACGCGGTGGATCTCCTCGGCCGAGGCGTAGCCGGCGCTGTTGGCGTAAGGCAGCGAACCGGTGGCGTCGGACAGGAACTCGACCGCAAAGCCGACATGCGCGGCGTGGATGATGCTCGACAGGTCGCAATTATGCGTCATGTAGCCGATCACCGTTATCGTATCGATGGTATTGGCGCGCAGCCACGCCTCGAGGTCGGTGCCGGCAAAGGCGCTAGGCAGTGACTTCTCGACATAGTGGTCGCGGCTTCGCCGGGCGATCTCGGGATGCAGTTCGCCGCCATGGCTGCCCTTGGCGAAGACTGGCGAGGTCTCGGGCGCCATCTGCTTGACGACCACCACCTTCACGCCGGCCGCAGCGGCGGCATCCATAGCGCGCGCGACATTGACGACGCTGTCGCGGAACGGCGGACACTGGATGGCGAGGTTGCCGCCATCATAATCATTCTGGACATCGATAACGATGAGTGCGCGGCGCGGCGTGATATTGGCGGACATGGTGTTCTCCTTCGAGCTTGAATGGGACAGGAAATAGGCGAATCGCCCGACTGCCAAAAGTGGCCCGATTGACATCAGTCGAAAGAATTGGGACAATCCGCTTTTCGCTTGCTGGAAACACGCATGGCCGACCCGATCATTGCCGTTCTCGCCTTTGACGGCATCAGCCCGTTCCACCTCTCCGTGCCGTGCGTGGTGTTCGGCACCGACCGCACCAAGCTTGGCCTGCCGCGTTTCGACTTTCGCGTCTGCGCGCTCGACGATGGAGCGATCCACACCGATGCCGGGCTGACCATCGCGGTGCCGTATGGCCTTTCCGCATTCGACGATGCCGACATCGTCATCGTTCCGAGCTGGAAGGATCTCGAGGCCCCACTTCCGCCGCCGCTCCTGGCAGCGCTCACCCACGCGCACCGGCGCGGTGCGCTGATCGTCGGCCTCTGTCTCGGCACCTTCGCCATTGCCGCCGCCGGGCTGCTTGCGGGCCGGCGTGCGACGACACATTGGGCCTCCACCGACCGGTTGCAGGCATTGTACCCGGACATCGAAGTCGACGCCGACGTGCTCTATGTCGACGACGGCGACATCGTCACCTCGGCCGGCGTCGCCGCCGGGCTCGACTGCTGCCTGCACATTGTGCGCGCGCGCTATGGCGCAGAGGTAGCGCTGCGGCTGGCAAGGCACATCGTGCTGTCGCCGCACCGGCAGGGTGGGCAGGCGCAGTTCATCGAGCGCCCGCTGGCGAAAACCCCGGCCACCGACCGCTTCACCCTGGCGCTGGACACGGTGCGGGCAACGCTCGGACAAACGCACAACCTCGACCGCGTCGCGGAGGCCGCGGGCCTGACCCGGCGCACTTTCACCCGCCGTTTCCAGAAATCGATCGGCACCAGCTTTGGCGAATGGTTGGCCGGCCAACGCACCGAACTGGCGCAACGGCTGCTGGAGGCGACGGAAAAATCGATGGACATGGTGGCCTTCGAAGCCGGCTTCGGCAGCGCCACCTCGCTGCGCCAGCATTTCGCCGCACGGCTCAAGACGTCACCGGCCCAATACCGGCGTGAATTCTCGCGGCGAGCCGGTCCGGACGAGCGCATGGCACGCACGGCTTCATACTGACCGCCCACGACGAGTTCAGCCCCGCTTGACCGCCCGCGCCGGATTGCCGACCACCGTGGTGTTGTCAGGGACGTCGCGCGTCACCACCGCGCCGGCGCCGACTATGGCGCCATCGCCGATGCTGATGCCGCCGAGGATGATGGCGCTGCCGCCGATCCAGGCGTCATTGCCGATGGTGACCGGCCGGGCAATCTCCAGTCCCGCCTGACGGCCCGCGGCCTCCTTGTGGTGCTCGGCGCAGTAGATCTGCACATTGGGGCCGAGAAGCGTCCGCCTGCCGATACGCACCGGCGCGGGGTCGAGGATGGTGCAGCCGGCATTGAGGAAGGCGCCGTCGCCGAGATGGATGTTGAAACCGTAGGCGCAGTGGAACGGCGCCTCGATCCGGGAGCCTGCGCCCGCGCTGCCGAGCAGCGCCAATAGCGTCGGGCCGATATTGCCGCGTTGCTGGGGCGGCAGCGCGTTGTGCTCGAACACCGCATCTCGCGCGATCACGCGGAGCGCCTCCAGTTCGTCGTCGATGCAGGTGTACCATTCGCCTGCAATCATCCTTGTGCGTTCGCTTCCGGCCATCACAGCGACTCCGTCCCTTCGTCGTGTTCGACTGGTTACCAAAGTACAATGCTCACTGATGGAAGAAGCACCATCGCCTACTCTCGTCAAACGCAGGACCTATGCTAGCTTGCCTCGTGGGCCAGTCCCGGGCCTGCTTTCGAGGGGATCGACATGCTCTATTTGCTTGCACTTCTGATCGGCGTCATTGCCGGTCTTCGCGCCATGACCGCGCCGGGCGCGATCGCCTGGGGCGCCTATCTCGGATGGCTGCCGGTGGCCGGCACCTGGGCAAGTTTCATGGGCCATTGGGCCGCCGTCGGTATCTTCACCATCCTCGCCATCGTCGAACTGGTCACCGACCAGCTGCCCTCGACGCCGAGCCGCAAGGTGCCGCAGCAATTCGGCGCCCGCATCCTGCTTGGCGCCTTCAGCGGCGCGGTGATCGGCGCCACTGCCGGTTCCACCATTGGCGGCCTGATTGCCGGCGCCATCGGTGCTGTCATCGGCACCTATGGCGGCGCCGAAGCGCGCGGCCGGTTGGCCGCCGCCTTCGGCAAGGATTTGCCTGCCGCCCTCATCGAGGACGCGGTGGCGATCATCGGCGGCCTGCTGATCGTGGCGGCGGTGGTATGACTGCCCAAGCCTCAGACGCCAAGACATACGACGCCATCATCATCGGCGCCGGACAGGCCGGCCCTCCTCTCGCCGGCCGGCTCACGTCAGCCGGCATGAGCGTTGCGTTGATCGAGCGCAAGCTGGTCGGCGGCACCTGCGTCAACACCGGCTGCATGCCGACCAAGACCATGGTCGCCAGCGCCTATGCCGCGCATCTGGCGCGGCGTGCCGCGGACTACGGCGTGACGTTCTCAGGCCCTGTCGGCGTGGACTACAAGAGGATCAAGGCGCGCAAGGACAAGGTCACAAACGACTCCCGCAGCAATCTGGAGACGTGGATCGCCGGCATGAAGGGCTGCACGCTTTATCGCGGCCATGCCCGCTTCGAATCCGCCAACACCGTGCGTGTCGGCGGCGACCTTCTGACCGCCGAAAAGATCTTCCTCAACACCGGCGGCCGCGCCTCGGTGCCCGACCTGCCCGGCGTCAACGACGTCGACTACCTCACCAACTCCTCGATGATGGACCTCGACGTTTTGCCTCGCCATCTCATCGTCGTCGGCGGCAGCTACATCTCTCTTGAATTCGCGCAGATGTTTCGCCGCTTCGGCTCTGAAGTCACCGTCATCGAGAAGAGTTCGCGCCTGACCGGCCGCGAGGACGAGGACGTGTCGGCGGCCATCCTGTCGATCTTCGAAAACGAAGCCATAGAAGTCCATGTCGGCGCCGACGACATCCGCTTTGCCAGACAGGGCAAGGAGATCGCCGTGACCTTCTCATCCGGCAAGCCGCCGGCGGTCGGCTCGCATGTGCTTCTGGCACTCGGCCGCACCCCCAACACCGACGATCTCGGCCTCGATAAGGCCGGCGTCGCGGTCGATCTGCGCGGCTTCGTCACCGTCGACGACCAGCTGCGCACCAGCGTGCCCGGCATCTGGGCAATGGGCGACTGCAACGGCAAGGGCGCCTTCACCCACACCTCCTACAACGATTATGAGATCGTCGCCGCCAATCTGCTCGACGACGATCCGCGCAAGGTCAGCGACCGCATCGAGGCCTATGCGCTCTACATCGATCCGCCGCTCGGCCGCTGCGGCATGACCGAGGCGGCGGTGAAGAAATCCGGGCGCAAGGCGCTGGTCGGCCAGCGGCCAATGACCCGCGTCGGCCGCGCCATCGAAAAGGGCGAGACGCAAGGTTTCATGAAAATCCTGGTCGATGCCGACACCAGGCAAATCCTCGGCTGCTCCGTGCTCGGCCCCGGCGGCGACGAGGCGGTGCACTGCGTGCTCGACCTGATGTACGCCAAGGCGCCGGTCGATACGCTGGCGCGCGCCGTGCATATCCACCCCAACGTCTCGGAGCTGTTGCCAACCATCGCCCAGGAGCTGAAGCCGCTCGCCTGACATAGCCCCGCGTCAAGCTCAGCGCTTTCTGCATTGGTGCGTTGCAGCAATGTGCATTGCGCGCGGCAAGGCTTCTCGTTCAGTCTGAATTGAACCGATTCAGTCTGGATTTTCCATGCCTTTGCCGATCCTTGCGCTTGCCATTGCGTCCTTCTGCATCGGCACCACCGAATTCGTCATCATGGGCCTGTTGCCGGAGGTTGCGGCCGATCTCGGCGTGTCGATCCCCTCGGCCGGCCTGCTGGTCACCGGCTATGCGCTGGGCGTCGTCTTCGGCGCACCCATCGTCGCCATGGCCACCGCGCATTTGCCGCGCAAGCCGGTCCTGGTCGCGCTGACGGCGATGTTCGTCGTCGGCAATCTGCTCTGCGCCATCGCGCCCAATTACTGGCTCCTGATGGCCGCTCGCGTTTTCACCGCCTTCGGCCATGGCGCCTTCTTCGGCATCGGCTCGGTCGTTGCCGCCAGCCTGGTGCCGCGCAACAAGCGCGCCAGCGCCATGGCGATGATGTTCGCGGGATTGACGCTCTCCAATATTCTCGGCGTTCCCGCCGGCACGGCGCTTGGCGAAGCCTTCGGCTGGCGCTCCACCTTCTTTGCCGTCGTTGGCATCGGCCTGATCTCTGTTGCGGCCATCGCCTGGCTGGTGCCATCCAATGTCGCCGAACCGAGCGGCGGCGGCCTGCGCAGTGAACTGCGCGTGCTGGGCAAGCTGCAAGTCTGGCTCGCCATGCTGATCGCCTCGCTGGCCTCGGCCAGCCTGTTTGCCGTCTTCACCTACATCAAGCCCTACCTTACCGATGTCTCCGGCCTGTCGACCTCCGCGGTCACCTGGGTCCTGCTACTGTTCGGCGCCGGCATGACCATAGGCAACATCATCGGCGGCCGGCTGGCCGACTGGAAATTGATGCCGACGGTCATCGGCACGCTGCTTTTGATGGCAGTTCTGTTTGTCGGCTTCACGCAGTTCGGCGCTATCGCCAGCGTCGCCATCGGCGTCGTCTTCTTGTGGGGACTGCTGATCTTCGTCGTCGTGCCGCCGCTGCAGATCCGCGTCGTCGAAGCGGCTTCGGAAGGGCCGAACCTCGCCGCCACGCTCAACCAGGGCGCATTCAATATCGGCAATGCCAGCGGCGCCTGGATCGGCGGCGTGGCTCTGTCGGCCGGCGTTTCCTATGCTCATTTGCCGCTGGCCGGCGCGGTGCTGGCCCTGCTGGCGGTCAGCGTAGCCGTTGTCTCGCAGGCGCTCGAAGGATCGGCGCCGATAACGACGGTTCCGGCCGCCGCCGAATAATTCCATTGCGCCCATGGCGGCGCGAACTGGACCAATCGACAGCCCTTCGGCAAAAGTGCATGTGTTCTGCCTCTTATCCTGGAGGCATCCCATGCAGAAATCGATCGAACGCATCGCCGGCGATACCGAAGGCGTTTCCTACGAATTCCCGGTGTTCCGCTTCGCCGGCGCCGACAAGGCAGCACCTTCGGCCTATCTCCAGGCAGCACTCCACGCCGGTGAACTGCCTGGTGTCGTCGCCATCGACGCGCTGATGCCGGCGCTGAACAAGGCCGAAGCCGAAGGCCGCATCAAGGGCAGCATCACGGTCGTGCCCTGGGCCAATCCGATCGGCCGCGCGCAATATCATTTCGGCGAGCACCAGGGCCGCTTTCATCTCGGCACCCGCAACAATTTCAACCGCGGCTTTCCGTTGCTCGCAGCACCGGACGCCAAGCTTTTGCCCGACACCACGCTTGGCACCCCCGACCAGCGATTGAAGACCCGTCTGGTGCAGCTGTCGCTCGGCCACGACATCGTGCTCGACCTGCATTGCGACGACGAGGGCCTTGCCTATCTCTACGTCCACGCCAGCCTGTGGCCGGCGATGGCCGATTGCGCCGCCGCAATGGGTATCGACGCCGTGGTGTTGTGGAGCGAGGACACCGACGGCACCTTCGAGGGCGCCACGATCATGCCCTACCAGAACGTCCCCGCCAACGTGGCGAAGCTCGACCGCCGCGTTGCCACCACGGTTGAATACCGTGGCATGCTGGATGTCGACGGCGCGCTGGCAAGTTCCGATGCCGAAGGCCTTTACCGGCTGCTGGCGGCGCGCGGCGTCATCGCCGATACCGCCCTTCCCGCACCCGGCGCGTTCAAGGGCCTCGTCGCGCCGCTGGAGAACATCGACATGATGCCGGCGCCCCGGGCCGGCGCCATCCTCTACGACGTCAAGCCCGGCGACCGCGTCGCCGAGGGCGCGCGCCTCGCCACCATCGTCCACACACCGGGCGAGGCCGGTGGCCGCACCGAAGTGCTGGCGCCGCAGGACGGCGTCATCCTGACCCGCCGCTCACGCCGCATCATCCGCGCCGGCGAGGATCTCTTGAAGCTGGTTGGCAACAAGAAGAGCGCCGACGCGAGGTTAGGCACGCTGGAGGACTGAGCTAACCCGAAATCGCCAGCCGCGCCTTGGCCTCCAGCCATTCGGCCATTTGCCGGTACGGCACCGGGCCGTGGCTGACACGGGCAACACCAAGCTCGGCCAGGCGCTGGCGCGGCGGCACATGCGCCAGCGCGATGATGTTGACCGGCAATGCCGTCGCCTTGCACAGCGCCTCGATCAGACCCTCGTCGCCGAGCCCCGGCGCAAAGAAGCCGCTCGCTCCGGCTTTTTCATAAGCGTGCGCCCGCTCGACGGCCTGGTCGAGCAGCACGCTGTCATGCGCATCCGGCTTGGCCTTGAGGAAAATGTCGGTACGTGCGTTGATAAAGGCGGGAATGCCGGAAGCCTTCACCGCCGCCGCTGCCGCCTCGATGCGCTTCACCTGCACGGCGATGTCGTGCAGACCGGCGCCGCCGACGATCTGGTCCTCGAAATTGAAACCGATGGCGCCGGCCTGCAGGGCACGTGTCACCGTCTGGGTGACAGTCACCGGCTCGACGCCGTAGCCGCCTTCGAGGTCCATGGTCACCGGCAGGTCGACTGCCGCCACGATGCGCCTGATGTTGTCCAGCGCCAGCTCCAGCGGAATTTTCTCGCCATCGGCATAACCAAAAGCAGCCGCGACCGGCCAGCTTCCGGTGGCGATCGCCTCGGCGCCCGCCCTCTCGACGATCTTGGCCGAGCCCGGATCCCAGGCATTGTAGAGAACGATCGGGTTGCCCTTGACATGAAGGGCATGGAACGTGCGTGCGCGCTCGATCTGCTCGGTCATTGCTGTCTTCCCGTCTTTCCGATGTTGGACGAACAGTCTAGGCAGGACCCCAAGCCTTGGCGATGTGCCATGGGCTGCAGAAGCGGCGGCCACAAACAGGCCTTTCAAACCTGTTGCGCATCCGGCTTTTCGCCGCTATGGATTTCGCCCATGAACATGCGCTCGATCAAGACCATTTGGTGGTGGGCTCGCTGACAGCGGCCTGTTCGAACGCGTGCGCGTGAAAATAGAGGGTGGCCGCAACGGAATGTCCGGGCGGCCATTTGTTTTTTCAAAGCCATTCCCGGGTCCGTTGCCCCAACAAGCCATATGGAGACGGCAATGACGATGAAGGCTCTGGAAAACGGCGCGGAAAGCTTCGTGACCGCAGGTGGTGTCACCATCACCCGCGAACGCCACGACAAGCCTTACGCCGGTGCGATCGATGCCTATGTCGATGGCTTGAACTCGCGCCGTGGTGCGGTGTTTTCCTCGAATTACGAATATCCGGGCCGCTACACACGCTGGGATACGGCCATCATCGATCCGCCGCTGGTGATTTCCGCGCGTGGCCGCGCCATGCGCATCGAGGCGCTGAATGGCCGTGGCGAAGTGCTGCTGCCGGTGATCGGCAAGACGCTGGCCGGCATTGCCGAGGTGACGATTGCTGAAACCTCGAAAAAGCTGATCCGCCTCGATGTCGCCAAGCCCGGCCGCGTCTTCACAGAGGAAGAGCGCAGCCGCGTCCCCTCTGTGTTTACTGTGCTGCGCGCCATCACCGCTCTGTTCAAGACCGATGAAGACGCCAATCTCGGCCTTTACGGCGCCTTCGGTTACGACCTCGCCTTCCAGTTCGATCCAGTCGACTACAAGCTTGAGCGCAAACAGAGCCAGCGCGATCTCGTGCTGTTCCTGCCTGACGAGATCCTGGTCGTCGACCATTATTCGACCAAGGCCTGGACCGACCGCTACGACTATTCCGGCGACGGTTTTTCAACCGAGGGGCTGCCGCGCGACGAAATTGCCGAACCGTTCAAGACCGCCGACCGCATCCCGCCGCGCGGCGACCATGAGCCGGGCGAATATGCCAATCTGGTGCGCAAGGCGATGGACAGTTTCAAGCGCGGCGACCTGTTCGAGGTCGTGCCCGGGCAGATGTTCTACGAACGCTGCGAGACGCAGCCTTCCGAAATCTCGCGCAAGCTGAAGTCGATCAATCCGTCGCCCTATTCCTTCTTCATCAATCTCGGCGAAAACGAGTATCTGATCGGCGCCTCGCCCGAAATGTTCGTGCGCGTCAATGGCCGCCGCGTCGAGACCTGCCCGATATCCGGCACCATCAAGCGCGGCGACGACGCCATTTCCGACAGCGAGCAGATCCTGAAGCTGCTCAATTCCAAGAAGGATGAATCCGAGCTGACAATGTGCTCGGACGTCGACCGCAACGACAAGTCAAGGGTCTGCGATCCGGGCTCGGTGCGCGTCATCGGCCGCCGCCAGATCGAAATGTATTCGCGCCTGATCCACACCGTCGATCACATCGAAGGGCGCCTGCGCGAAGGCATGGATGCCTTCGACGCCTTCCTGTCGCATGCCTGGGCGGTCACCGTCACCGGCGCGCCGAAACTGTGGGCCATGCGCTTCATCGAGCAGAACGAAAAGAGCCCGCGAGCCTGGTATGGCGGCGCCATCGGCATGGTCAATTTCAACGGCGACATGAACACCGGCCTGACGCTCCGCACCATCCGCATCAAGGACGGCATTGCCGAGGTGCGAGCAGGCGCCACGTTGCTCTTCGACAGCATCCCCGAGGAAGAAGAAGCCGAAACCGAACTGAAGGCATCCGCCATGCTCTCCGCCATTCGCGACGCCAAATTGGGCAATGCCGCAGGCGCCGAACGCACCACCGCGCGCGTCGGCGACGGCGTCAACATCCTGCTCGTCGACCACGAAGACTCCTTTGTCCACACACTGGCCAACTATTTCCGCCAGACCGGTGCCAATGTCTCGACCGTGCGTTCGCCGGTGCCGGAAGAAGTCTTCGAACGGCTGAAGCCCGATCTCGTCGTGCTGTCGCCCGGACCGGGCACGCCGAAGGATTTCGACTGCGCCGCGACCATCAAGAACGCCCGCGCCCGCGACCTGCCGATCTTCGGTGTCTGCCTTGGCCTGCAGGCGCTGGCCGAGGCCTATGGCGGCGAACTCAGGCAGTTGCACGTGCCGATGCACGGCAAGCCGTCGCGCATCCGCGTCTCCAAGCCCGGAATCATCTTCTCCGGCCTGCCCAAGGAAGTGACCGTCGGCCGCTACCACTCGATCTTTGCCGATCCGGTGCGGCTGCCCGACGATTTCATCGTCACCGCCGAGACCGAGGATGGCATCATCATGGCCTTCGAACACCGCAAGGAGCCGATCGCCGCCGTCCAGTTCCATCCGGAATCGATCATGACGCTCGGCCACAATGCCGGCATGCGCATCATCGAAAACATCGTTGCGCATCTGCCGCGCAAGGCCAAGGAAAAGGCCGCCTAGAAACGATGGCGGCAACGGACAACATGGCGGCGATCGCAGCGAAGGCAGCGGCCAGGCAAAGGATCGCCAGCCTTGCCTTCTGGTCGATTGTCATCGCCTGCGTGGTGCTCGCGCTCAAGCTTGCCGCCTGGTACGTCACCGGCTCCGTTGCGCTCTATTCGGACGCATTGGAATCGATCGTCAACGTCATAGCCTCGGCCGCCGCCTATTGGGCGGTCCTGGTCAGCTACAAGCCGGCCGACCAGGACCATCCGTTCGGCCACCACAAGGCCGAGTATTTTTCGGCGGTGCTGGAAGGCGTGCTGATCGTGCTCGCCGCGCTTTTGATCCTCAACGAGGTCTGGCGCTCCTGGCAGACGCCGACCCCGCTCGAACAACCCTGGGAGGGCCTGGCGATCAACGGTGTCGCCACCGTCATCAACGCCTTCTGGGCCTGGACGCTGATCCGCGCCGGGCGCAGCGCAAAATCACCGGCGCTGGTCGCCGACGGCCGGCACATCATGACCGACGTCGTGACCTCGGTCGGCGTCTTCGGCGGCCTCGTCGGCGCTATCCTGACCGGTTGGCAGATCCTTGATCCGGCGCTTGCCGTCATCGTCGCGCTCAACATCCTGTGGCAGGGCTGGCACGTCATCGGCTCGTCGATGAACGGGCTGATGGACCGCGCAGTGGACACGACCGAACACATGCACATTCGCGACATCATCTCGGCCAATTGCAAGGGCGCGCTGGAGGTTCATGACCTCAAGACCCGCATCGCCGGCCGCGCCACCTTCATCGAGTTCCACCTGGTCGTCGACGCCGACATGACGGTCGGCGCCAGCCACGTCATTTGCGACCGCATCGAGGACGCGCTGAAGGCCGAAATCCCCTCGGTGCGCGTCACCATCCATGTCGAACCGGACGACGAGGCGAAGCTGCCGAAAGGCACGACGGCGGTGCCGTTTGCTTGAGGCGAGTTACCACGTTTCGATAGTGAGATCTTTGATCCGCTCGAATTCCCGGATATTGCGGGTTATCAGCGTGAGGTCCCGAGCACGTGCCTGCCCGCCAATCAGCGCATCGTAGGGACCAATCGGGGTTCCCAGTGCCGCAAGCCCAGCACGAATCTCACCGGCATGTCTCGCGTCGTCTCGGTCGAATTCAAGTACCGGGAACTGCAAGGCGTCGATGCGCGCCAGATTTTGGACCTTTCGCTGGCTCTTTTCAGCGCCGTAGTACAGCTCATGCAAAACGACCGCCGAGAGAGCAAAGTCTTGTGGTGCATGCCGTTTGAGCAAAGCCAGCAGACCCTCGTCGCCCGCGATGACCGCTATGACGGCATTGGTGTCGAGCAGGTAGGTCACTTAAAGAGGTCATCCAAAGCAGGTCGATCCTGACCATCCTGACGCTCCAGCGCTCCCTGGGCGAAATCGTCGTCAACCGGTCCGATGACCTGGTCGAGCCATGCCCAATCCTGCGCAAGCGGCTCCAAGATGACAGTTTGCCCATGACGACGGATCGAAACCTCGTCTGCCTCGAACCGAAACTCCTTAGGCAAGCGCACAGCTTGTGACCGGCCTGACCAGAACACCTTTGCCTTGTCCATGTGCTATCCTCAAATGAGATATAGCAAAGATATATACCATGGTAGCGTCATAGACAAGATCGAACTCAACGAGTGCAGGCCGACTGCGGCATAGCCTCCAACCGGTAGACCTTGTCATCGGACTTGGTCTTGCCATCCGCCGAGCACAAATCGACGATCGCCAGGCTGCTATTGGGGTTGGCCAGCATAAGGGTGCCGTTGGCGCCGCGCTTGAGGAAGATTTCCTTTTGCGCGATATCGCAGGAAAAGTTGCTCATCTTCGAACTGGCCGCGCAGCGCCATTGATCCGCTTCACCCTGGCAGGAATAGGTCTGCGTGACCTTCGTCCCGTTCTTCCTGGTGGTCACCGAAACGGCGACATCGGAGCCGTCGGGCCAGTTGGCGACATCGCCTGAGGCAAAGGAGGCGAGTTCGACCGGCCCGCGGAAGACCCGGATCGACTGCGTCACCTGGTCGGGATGCGAGGAGAGATGCGCGGCATCGTAGTCTCGCCCGAAACAGAAAGGCTGGTCCGGCTTCAGTCGCTCGCGCAAGGGAGCCCCAAGCGCCGGATCGATCGGGTCGATCTTGGCGAATTCAGCCTGGCAGGTTGCGGCCGGCATCGGGTCGAGGCGGAAATTATTGTCCTCCGAGCCCAGAGCCTGCCGGTCATATTCGGCTTCGCCCAGTTCGTCTTCCGATCCGGCGTCGAGATAGAGATCGGACGAGACGTCGGTGAGGATCAGGCGGCCTTTGTCATCGAGCTTCAGCGACGCCATGGTGCGGTCGCAGTCCATGCCGCAGCGGATCGGACCTGACTTGCCGTCCTCGGACTCGTGATTGCACCAGCCGCCGGCCCATTGCGGCGCCTTGGCGCCGCGCACCGTGGTGGTGAGAAAACCGTTGTAGGAGGTGTCGGCGTTTGCCATCGGCTCTTCGTTCGGATGGCTCACCGGATCATGGCCATAGAGGAAGAAGATCCGCGCCACCTTCTGCTTTGGATGCGCCTTGAGGTGCGCCGCATCATAGACGCGGCCGAAACACGCATCGGCGCCATTCGGGCTGAGTTCGGGTAATTTAAGCGCATCGCCGGCAAGGGCCGAACTTGCAAGCGCGCCGAGCAGCACGCAGCCAAATCCAGCGCTGGCAACAACCTTCCACTTCCTGAACGCCATGTGACCCCCTCCTCGCATCGACAGGACGTAACGTGAATTTATGCTAGTATCATGGCCGCAGCCACGCAATTTGCGGGGAGCGCCAAGCCGAGAGGATGCCATGCGTCGACGCGACATGTTCCGGGCCAGCCTTGCCGGTGCCGCCGGCCTGTTCGGGCTGAGCCGGGCCGCCGCCGTTGAAGACAGACCGAAGGTCGCCTATCACCTCAGCGACCTCGATAAGGTCAACTTCGTGCTCGGCAACATCAAGAACCACTATGAAGGCACCGGCGGCAATGTCGACATCGTGTTGGTCGTGCATGGTCCGGCCCTCGCCGGCTTCAAGTCGAAAGGCATATCGGCGGCGATCTCGGGACGCTTTGCCGGCCTTGTCCAACAGGGCCTTGAGCCGCATGCCTGCGGCAACACCATGCAAGGCATGGAGATCACGCTTGCCGACCTGCTCGAGGGCTTCCACGCCGCCGACAAGGGCGGCGTCGTCAAGCTCGCCGAACTGCAGCGCCAGGGCTACGCCTATCTCCGGCCCTGAGCCGCCACGGGCTTGAACGTGAAGGCCATGAGAGCCTACGAAGGGTGGCCAAACAGCCCGAAGGAAAGTGCTCATGACCGCGACCACCCTCGTCATCCCCGATCTTGCCGGCAAAGCGGTGCTGGTCACCGGCGCTTCGACCGGCATCGGTGCCGCCCTTGCACTGGCCTACGCCGCCCAGAAATGCCGGGTCGCCCTGCACTACAATTCGAGCCGGGAGGCCGCAGAAACGCTGGCCAAAAACATCCGCGACAGCGGCGGTGAGGTGTTCCTGACACAGGGCGACTTCTCACAGGCAGCCGATGTCGAGCGGGTAGTCGAGGAGAGCGCCGAAACATTCGGGCGGCTCGACGGGCTGATCAACAATGCCGGCGGCATGCTCGGCCGCGTGCCCTATGCGGAGCAGACCGAGGCGCACTACGACGCGGTGATGGACCTCAACGCCCGCTCGGTGCTGACGGCCTCGCGCAAGGCGATGCCATGGCTGAAGAAGCAGGGCGGCTTCATCGTCAACACCTCGTCGATCGCGGCGCGCAACGGCGCCGGCGGCGGCGCCGGGCTGTACGGTTCGGCCAAGGCCTTTGTCTCCAATGTGACGCGCGGCATGGCCAAGGAACTGATCGGCTTCGGCATCCGCGTCAACGCGGTGGCGCCGGGCACCATCGCGACACCCTTCCATGAGCGCTATTCCACCGACGAGCAGATGAAGGGCATGGTCGCCACCATTCCTCAAGGGCGTGCCGGCACGGCCGAAGACTGCGTCGGCGCTTATCTGTTTCTGTCCTCCGATCTTTTGAGCGGCTACATCACCGGTCAGGTCATCGAGGTGAACGGTGGCCAGTTGATGCCGTGAGCCGGCAATTGCATACTGCGTCTCGCAACCATGCATGTCGTGCGCACGTTTGCTGAGGTTGGAAGAAAGGGGAGAGGCAATGTACGGATTGATCGGAAAGATGCGGGCGGCGCGCGGCCAGCGCGACGCGATCATGGATGTGCTGCTCGCCTCGACCGGCGCCATGCCGGGTTGCCTGAGTTATGTCATCGCCCGCGACCCGGCCGATGCCGACGCGATCTGGGTGACCGAAGTGTGGACCGACGCCGCAAGCCACAAGGCTTCGCTGCAGCTGCCGGAGGTCCAGGCAGCGATCGCCAAGGCCCGGCCGATCATCGCCGGCTTCGAATTCCAGGTCGAGACCCATCCGGCCGGCGGTTTCGGCCTGTCCGCCATCAAGAACGAGTGACATCCCAACGCGGGGTCGGGGTCGTGAATTTCGTCCGAGACAGCGTTCGCATTTTTCTCTTCCAGGTCTAAGACCCAAACATGGACTCTTCGCCAGACCAACCGGCCGTCGAACGCATGGCGCGCATGCGTCCGGTTCGGCAGTGGCTGGTGCTGCTGATCGTCTCGCTGCTGTTCGCCGGCGCGCTGGAATACGCCGCACTGCCGGCGGCGCTGCTGATCGGCCCGATGCTGGCGGCGATCCTTGCCGGCACCAATGGCGCCACGGTGCGCGTGCCGCGGCCGCTGTTCGCCGCCGCCCAGGCCTTGGTCGGCTGTCTGGTCGCGGCGTCGATCTCCACCGACATTTTTTCGGTGTTCTACAAGGAATGGCCGCTGGTCCTTGTCGTGGTGCTGGCGACCCTTGCGGCGTCCAGCCTGCTTGGCTGGTTGATCAGCCGCTGGCGCATCCTGCCCGGCACCACCGCGGTCTGGGGCTCGTCGCCGGGTGCTGCCACTGCCATGGTGCTGATGGCCGGTGCCTTCGGCGCCGATCAGCGCCTCGTCGCCTTCATGCAGTATCTGCGCGTCATCTTCGTCTCGATGACGGCAGCACTCGTCGCCAAGATGTGGGTCGACACTTCCGGCATCGAGGTACCAGCCATCGTCTGGTTCCCGCCGATCGAACCGGCAGCCTTTGCCGCCACGCTCGGCGTGGCGCTGGTCGGCGGCCTGCTCGGCCGGTTGTGCCGGCTGCCGTCACCCTTCTTCCTCGGCACCTTCATCATCGGCACCATCGTCCATCTCGGCTTCGGCGTGGCGATGCAATTGCCGCCATGGCTGCTGGCGCTCTCCTATGCGATGGTCGGCTGGTCGATAGGGCTGAATTTTACCCGGGCGATCCTGCGTCATGCGACACGGGCGCTGCCGCAGATCGTCGGCTCTATCGTCGTGCTGATCGCCTTTTGCGGCGGGCTAGCCTGGCTGATCAGCCACGTCCTTGGTATCGATCCGCTGACCGCCTATCTCGCGACCAGCCCCGGCGGCATGGACAGCGTCGCCATCATTGCCGCCGCCGCGCAGAACGTCGACATATCCTTCGTCATGGCCTTGCAGTCGACCCGCTTCCTGGTCGTGCTCATCGCCGGGCCGAGCATAGCGCGGCTGGTGGCGAGAGCCGTCAGGGACTGAGATTCAAATATCCAGGGAAGAGGAAAAGTGCCCATGAAACGTCGTGTGAATGCCGTCGATCTCTCAGGCCGGGTCGCCGTGGTGACCGGCGGCGCGCAAGGCATCGGCCTTGCCGTCGCCCGGCGACTGCTGTCATCGGGTGCCAGCGTCGCCATCTGGGATGTGGACGAGACCGCCATGGCGAAGGCCGTTTCCGAACTCGCCCCGCTCGGCCGGGTCGAGGGTTTGCTGTGCGATCAATCGCTGATGGAGGCCGTCGACAGCGCCGCGACCGAAACCGAGCGCTCGCTTGGTCCGGTCGATCTGCTGGTAAACAATGCCGGCATCGCCGGACCGGCAGCGACGGTGGCGGATTATGATCCTGCCGCCTGGCGCCAGATAATCGACATCGACCTCAACGGCGTCTTCTACTGCTGCAAGCGCCTGGTGCCCGGCATGATCGCGCGCAGCTACGGCCGCATCGTCAACATCGCCTCGGTCGCAGGCAAGGAAGGCAATCCGAATGCCGCCGCCTATTCCGCCGCCAAGGCCGGCGTGCTCGCGCTGACAAAATCGCTCGGTAAGGAGTTGGCTGGCCACGACATCGCCGTCAACGCGCTGACCCCATCGCCCGCCCGCACCCGCATCCTCGAACAGCTCACTGAGGCCCAGGTCGCCTACATGCTGGGCAAGGTGCCGCGAGGCCGGTTCGTCGAAGTCGAAGAGGCGGCTGCGATGATCGCCTTCATGCTATCGGACGAAAATTCCTTCACCACCGGCGCAACGTTCGATCTCTCCGGCGGCCGCGCCACCTACTGAGAAGCGCCGCTGTTCCTTGCTGTCGCCGTCGCTGTCGGCCGCGAAGGACTAATTCAAGAGCCGCTCAGCGTCGCGGCAAGCCGGTCGGGAAGAAAGTCGACGAAGGCGCGAACCTTTGGCGACAAATGGCGATTGGACGGCCAAAGCAACCGGAACTGGCCGCGGCCGTCGACATGATCGTCCAGCACCGTGCGCAGCAGGCCGTCACGCAGCGCCTCGCGGACCAGGAAATCGGGCATCGAGCTGATGCCGAGCCCGGCCATCGTGGCGCCCTTCAGCGCCTCCGTGTTGTTGCAGGTCAGCATCGAGCGGACCTGCGGCTCGGCGCTGCCGCCGATGAACGGCCAGCCTTGCAGCTTGCCGCTGTTGGGAAAGCGGAAGCGGATGCCGTAATGGTTCACGAGATCGTCCGGGCGGCTCGGGTTGCCGTGCTGCTCGATATAGGAGGGTGCCGCACACAACAGCAGCCGGAAGGGTGCAAGCGGCCGCGCCACCAGGCGCGAATCCGGCAGGTCGCCGCTGCGGATCGCGATGTCGACGCCTTCGTCGATGAGGTCGACGATGCGGTCGTTAAAGTCGATGTCGAGTTCGATTTCGGGATAGCGCGCCATGAACTCGGACAGCACCGGGAACAGCAAATGATAGGTCACGATCGGCGTCGAAACGCGCAGCCGCCCATGCGGTGTTTCGCGGCTCCGCGACAGCATCGCCTCGGCATCGTCGATGTCGTCGAGGATGCGCCGCACCCGCTCGTTGAACAGCTTGCCCTCTTCGGTCAGGCCGATGCGGCGCGTGCTGCGCTGAAGCAACCTGACGCCGAGATCCTGCTCGAGCCTGGCGACGCTCTTGCCGACGGCCGATGCCGAGATGCCGAGCGTGCGGCCCGCAGCGATGAAGCTGCCGAACTCAGCCGTGCGGGCAAAGGCCAGGAGCCCATTGAGGCGTTCCATCGCATCTCTCCATTCGAGCGTTTTAGTCCGGTATATCTGGAGATTTAACACTATTTTTCTCGAAGTGTCGCGAGCCTATCTTCCCGTTACGACCGGCGCAGCAAGCTTGCGGCAGGCCGGCGGATCCTGGTTCAGATAGGAAATCCATGACCTCGAAGACCACAAACGGCGCGGTCGCGCCATGGCTTGTCCTGTTGTCGGTATGCCTTGCCGCCATGACAATGCCCTTGACCTTCACCGGCCCGGCCGTCGCGCTTTCCCGCATTGCGGCCGACCTCGGCGGCAGCCCGATCGCGCTCAACTGGGTGACCAACGCCTTCATGCTGACCTTCGCCGCCACCTTGATGGCATCAGGCGCGCTGGCCGACAATCATGGCCGCAAGCGGCTCTTCCTTGTTGGCCTCGCCACCTATGTGCTGGCATCGCTGGGATCGATGTTTGCCCCTGATATCGTCTGGTTCGATGTGCTCAGGGCTGCGCAAGGGCTCGGCAGTGCCGCCGCCTTTGCCGGCGGCGCCTCCGCTCTTGCCCAGGAATTCGATGGGCCATTGCGGCTGCGCGCCTTCTCCTTCCTCGGCACCAGTTTCGGCATCGGCCTCGCTTTTGGGCCGATCGCGTCGGGCCTGCTCATAGATGCTTTCGGCTGGCGATCGATCTTCGTCTTGGTGGCAGTGCTCGCGATTGCAGCCGCTTTGCTCGGCCTGCGCACCATCAGGGAATCGCGCGATCCGGATGCGACCGGCCTCGACTGGGCGGGAGCCGGCACCTTTACGATCGCGCTGGCATCGCTGACCTACGGCGTGCTGCAAGCGCCGCAGAGCGGCTGGACCGATCCCCTGGTGATCGGGCTTCTCGTGGCGGCCGCCCTTTGCTTTGCCGCTTTCGTCGTCGTCGAGCGGCGCGTGCGCCGGCCGATGCTCGATCTCTCGCTGTTCCGCTTTCCCCGCTTCGTCGGCGTCCAGTTCCTGGCGGCCGCTCCCGCCTATGGCTTCGTCGTCCTGCTGGTGCTGTTGCCTATCCGCTTCATCGGCATCGAGGGGATGAGCGAGATCAAGGCGGGGCAGTTGATGATCTGCCTGTCGGGACCGCTGTTGATCCTGCCACTGCTCGCCGGCCAGGTAGCGCGCTGGATCGCTCCGGCAACGATCTGCGGTGTCGGCCTGCTTGTGGCCGCCGGCGGCCTTGTCTGGCTGAGCCTGACACCGCCTGTCGTCGCAGCGCTGGTGGCGCCGCTGATCCTCATCGGCGTCGGCATCGCCTTGCCCTGGGGGCTGATGGACGGACTTGCCGTCGGCGTCGTGCCGAAAGAGCGTGCCGGCATGGCGGTCGGCATCTTCAACACCACCCGCGTCGCTTGCGAAGGCGTGGCGCTGGCGATCGTCATGGCAGTCCTGTCGGGTTTCACGGCAGCCCAACTGGCGGCTCAGGGAACGGCGTCTTCCCTGGATGCAACCGCCGCCGCGCAGCTGCTGGTGACCGGCAACATCGGCGAAGCGGCAGCCCGCTTGCCGGGTGCCGGAGCCACGGTCCTGGTCCAGGCCTATGAGATCGCGTTCGACAGGCTGCTGATCGTGCTGGCGGCAATCACCACCGTCACCGCCCTTGTCGTCTTTCTCGGCTTGCGCCGTGGATCGGCGGTGGAACACGAGACCATTGCTCTGCCGGTTTGCCAGGAAGGGTAGCTGAGCCGCGTCAGGAGATGACGAGGCTCGCTATGCGGTGGCCGTCGAGCACGAAGGTCATGTCACCCTCACCGTTGAAGCCATTGCCTTTCACGGCAATGCGGACGCGGTAGCTGCCCTCGACCTCGGCGATGCGGACAATGCGAAGATTGGACTTCACGCCGATATTATCCGACTGGTTCCAGGGCGCGATCTGCTGGCGGCCTTGGAAGGACCGCCCCCAGTCGGTCAGGGACGCGTCGGCTGTGAACGTGTGGAGAACGGCTTCGCTATCACCCGCATTGGTGGCCTCGATAAAGCGGCGGATAGGTTCGGGTGTGGTCATCAATCGAGCCGGTGCATCAGATCATCATCCAGCCAGCGGCCGAAGAAATAGACCAGCTGTTTGTGCCACCATGGCCAGTCATGACTGACATCGCCGCCCCAATAGTCGACCCAGGCGGGAATGGATTTGTCGCGCAGGATCTGTTCCAGCCTGCGGGTCTCGACCAGCATCCGCTCTTCCCAGGCGCCCTGCCCGCAGCAGAAGATCATCCTCAGCGCCTTCAGCCGGGCAAGCAGTTTTGGGTCTACGATGCCGGGCAGATAGTCGAGCGGCGAATTGTAGAAGATATCGCCTTCCAGCGCCTTGCCGAAGAAGTCGCCCGCCGAATAGACGCCCGACAGCGCGATGACGCCGCTGGCGAGTTCGGGAAAGCGAAAGACGAAATTCGTGGAATGATAACCGCCCATCGAACAGCCGGTGAACAGCGGCTTTAATTTGCGCCCGCCATTGGCTTGCTCAGCGGTCGCCAGAAACTCCGGCAGCGCCTCCTCGCGCACATATCGGAAATAAGCCTCATGGCGACCGATGCGGTGCGCGGCGCCGGCATGCTTGTTGAAGAACGATTCCGAATCGATGCCGTCGACCGCGAACAGCTGGATGCGGCCGGTGTCGATGAATTCGGCCAGCGCTCCTACCCCGCCGGAATCCTCGAACTGGTAGAACCGCCCCTGCGACGTCGGGAACACCACCACCGGCCGGCCGGCATGGCCGTAGCGCTTGTATTCCATGTCGCGGCCGAGATTGCCGGAGAAACCCTTGTGATAAGAGATGTCCATCGCGTCTAAGCCTTTTCCGCGTGGATGTAGGCGACAGCCGCGCGCAGTGCTGCTTCGTCCTTCGAGCGCATCTGGTAGGCGTAATTTCCCATGGCGCGGCTGAAAACCTTTTCTATCGGCTGATGATGGACGATCTTGTCGCGATGCGCGGCTAGCACGTCCTCATGGCTGTGCAAATAGTGGAGGTGCTGCTTGCGGCTGGCATAAGCGGTGAAATACTTGCCCTCATAAGGACCACCGGTGGCATCCTTCACCACCATGTCCGCCCAGGCCGCGTAGACGTCGATGTCGAACGTGTAGTTGATCGCATCGGTCATCCAGGCGCCGGGCGGCCGCATGTTGACCTCAAGCGCGATGACGCGGTCGTCCTTGGTTTCGAACAGCTCGATGTGGAAGAAGCGCTCGCGCACGTCGAACGCCTTGAGGATTTTGCGGCCGGCCTCTTCGATCGCCGGTCGGACCTTGGGAAAGCAGGTGTAGCTCATGTGGCGATCCTTGTTGACCACTTCCATGATGCTCTGGTCGTAGCGGTGGCTGGCCGCCAGCACCACCTCGCCGTCACGGTTGACCAGCCCATCGAAGGTCACCACCAGCCCCTCGATGAATTGCTCCATGACGAAGGTCACGTCCTCGGGCTTGTCTCTGAAGAACTGGTCGAGTTCCCTGGCGTTGGAAATCTTGAAGGTGTTCGAGGCGCCGGAACCGGAATCGGGCTTCACCACCACGGGATAGCCGACGCGGCGGATGAAGGTCATGGCACCGGCCCGGTCGGAGCATTTGCGCTGGGCGATGGTGTCGACGCCGCTCTTGCGAAAGAATGCACGCATGCGGCTCTTGCGCTTCAAATTCTTCACGAAATCGAGCTTGGTGCCGTAGATGTTGAAGTCGGTGCGGATATTGGCCTCCAGCTCCAGCCAATGTTCGTTGAGGGACTCGAAGCGCTCGATCCGGCCCCATTTGTGGATGAAATGACCCATCGCCCGGAACACCGGGTCGTAGTCCTCCATGTCGGCGATGCGGTAATATTCCGACAGGGCCACCTTCAGCTTGCCGTCCAGCGCCTCATAAGGAGCATCGCCAATGCCCAGCACCGTGGCGCCGGCCTTCTTCAGCCGGTCGCAGAAATCGGCGCCGTTGGCGGGAAAATGCGGCGAGAAGAAAACAAAATTCACGGATGACCCCTCCGACGGCGAAGCATTGCGGCCTCGGCTACACGCAAGTCTGGCGCATTTGCCGCGCATGGGGAAGAGTGCTCGCGAGTGGTGGAATGGCAGCCCACTTGCCTGTCCATGGCGGCTCCTGTATGAAACCCGCCATGAACACGCGCGTCTCCTCCGTCGCTTCCCGTCCGACTGGCTTTGCCGGCGAGACGGTGCGCGCGCTGGCATCGACCCTGCTTCTTCTCGGCCTTATCGGCGATCGCCGGGTTCGCTGAAGGAGCGCCCGGCGGTCGAACCGCCGCTTACGCGCACGCTCCTTGGCCAGTTCAGAAATTGGCAATTCACATCAACGAACGAAAATCTGATAAGGCGCTGCTCGCCTTGGAATCCGTCCGAAGACCGATCCGCGAGCCGCCGGGAGAACCAGACGATGAACGCACGAGAAGACATCCGCGCCGGCGAAGCCGAAAGCGTAAAGCGCGCGGCCGGCCGCATGCCGGGCGCGGCCCGAAAATACCAGCCCTATCCGACGGTCGGTCTCACCGACCGCACCTGGCCCAACAAGGTCATCGACAAGGCGCCGATCTGGTGCTCGGTCGATTTGCGCGACGGCAACCAGGCGCTGATCGATCCGATGGGTCACGAGCGCAAGGCGCGCATGTTCGCCCTGCTGCTCGACATGGGTTTTAAGGAGATCGAGATCGGTTTCCCCTCGGCCTCGCAGACCGATTTCGATTTCGCCCGCTGGTGCATCGAGGAAGGCAATGTGCCGGCCGATGTCTCGCTGCAGGTGCTGGTGCAGTGCCGTCCCGAACTGATCACCCGCACCTTCGAGGCGCTGAAGGGCGCCACCAACCCGATCGTGCATTTCTACAATTCGACCAGCGAGTTGCAGCGTCGCGTCGTCTTCGAGAAGGATGTCGGCGGTATCAAGCGCATCGCCACCGACGCGGCCAAGATGATCACCGACATGGCGGCCAAGGCCGGCGGCGGTTATCGCTTCGAATATTCGCCCGAAAGCTTTACCGGCACCGAGCTCGAAGTCGCGCTGGAGATATGCAACGCCGTCACCGAGATCGTGAAGCCGACAGCCGACAACAGACTGATCATCAACCTGCCGTCGACGGTCGAGATGTCGACGCCCAACATCTATGCCGACCGGATCGAATGGATGTGCCGCAACCTGGACGACCGCGAGAACCTGCTGATCTCGCTGCACCCCCACAACGATCGCGGCACCGGCATCGCCACCACCGAGCTCGGCCTGATGGCGGGTGCGGACCGCGTCGAAGGCACGCTGTTCGGCAATGGCGAGCGCACCGGAAATGTCGACATCGTGACGCTGGCGCTCAACATGTACACGCAAGGCGTCGATCCCCATCTGGATTGCTCCGACATCAACCGGATGAAGGACGTCTACGAATATTCCAACCAGCTGAAGATCTCCGAGCGCCATCCCTATGTCGGCGAACTCGTCTACACCGCCTTTTCCGGCTCGCACCAGGACGCCATCAACAAGGGCATGAAGGCCTTGAAGAAGGCCAACACGCCGGTCTGGGAAGTGCCCTATCTGCCGATCGATCCGGCCGATGTCGGACGCAGCTACGAGGCGATCATCCGCATCAACTCGCAGTCGGGCAAAGGCGGCATCGCCTATGTACTGCAGGCCGATTACGGCCTCAATCTGCCGCGCAACCTGCAGATCGAGTTCAGCCAGGAGATCCAGGCGATCACCGACGCCGAAGGCAAGGAAGTGCCGGCAAAACGCATCCATGACCGCTTTATTGAAACCTATGTCGACCAGCCCGGCGCACGGCTGAAGTTCCTCGACCATCACACCTATCCCGATACCGAGAAAAAGGGCCGGCGCGCGGTCGAGGCGGTGATCCTCGACAACGGCAAGGAGACGACAATCGCCGGCTCCGGCACCGGCCCGATCGACGGCTTCGTCGATGCGCTGTCGCGTCATGTTGGCGTCGACATGTCGGTGCTTGATTATTCCGAACATTCGCTCCAGCGCGGCTCGAACGCCTCGGCGATTTCCTATGTCGAGATGGAATATCCCGGCGGCAAGCTGTTCGGCGCCGGCATCAACACCAACATCGTCGCCGCCTCGCTGGAAGCCGTTGTTTCGGCCGCCAACCGGATAATCGGCCGCAAGGCCGGCTGATATTTTCCCGGGCGCCGAATGTCCGCGGCGCCCGGAAATCCCCCATTTGCCGAGGGAAGTTCCGGTCTTTTGTGTCAACCACCGGCAACTATCCGGTGTGTTACGCGATCGCATAACATAAGCATGCTTGTATGGAAGTGCAGGCTCTATATGATTGCGCCTCAACCTGTGCCGACTTCGAGAGGATCGACACTTGCAGCATGCCACGCCTGCCGCCCCCGCAGTGCGCGAGACACTGGAGCGACTGCTCGCCAGCGAAACGTTCGGACGTTCCGAGCGCGCGCGCAAGTTGCTGCGCTATCTTGTTGAGCGCGAGCAGGCCGGCGAAGCCGACAGGCTCAAGGGTTTCTCCATCGCCATGGACGTCTTCGGCAAGGACGGCGATTTCGATTCGTCGACCGACGCCGTTGTCCGGGTGCAGGCAGGCCGGCTGCGCGAACTTCTCCAGCATTATTTCGCCAATGAAGGCATAGCCGAACCGGTTCGCATTGCCATTCCGCGCGGCGGCTACGTGCCGTCCTATGAGCTCAACGCCATACGCCTGCCGGTTGGGCAGGAGCCGCTTGCGGCGGCGGTAGCCGCCTTGCCCGGATCGCCCGACCAGGCGGCTCTTGACGCCGTTCCCGCTGCCGCGACAGCTTCGGGGGTTACAGAACCTGGGCCTTCGCTGGCGCGCCATCTCCAGTTCTTCTGGGTCGCCATGACGCTGGTCATTCTCATGCTGGGCGTGCTCATCCTGCGCCAGGGCGGCGGCGCATTGCTTGCCAGCAGCGATCCTACCGCGGTGGTCGAGACCGCGGGCGTAACGAGCAGCATCGCATCGCCGTCGATGGAGGCCCTGCCCCTCGTCTACATCGCGGTGAAGGCCACCGGCCCCGAGGCCGGCCGCGTCGCCGCTTCGCTGCGCGCCGGCCTTGCCGGTTTCGACACCATCGACTTCATCGGCCGCGACGCCGATGGCAAGCGCGATCCGAGCACCGACCCGACCAGCTTCGTTTTCGATGTCCTGCCGGGACCAATGGCAGGTGACGTGACGCTCGAACTGCAGAGCGTGGCGACGGGCCGCGTGCTTTTGTCCCGCAGTCTGACGGCCGCCGACAGCGCACCTGGCACCGTCGAGGATCGTATCGCCGCCATCCTCAGCTCGACCATTCCCGCCTCCGGCCCGCTCTACAGCTACATCGAACAGAACGGCATCCAGACCGGGCTGACGAGCTGCCTGATCCTCAACGACAGATACTATCTCGACCAGAGCACCAGGACGCACGAGGCCGCCTATCGCTGCCTGGACAACCTCGCCGGCCAGGGTGCGAAATCGTCGTTGGTCTATTCGGAACTGGCCTCCCTGACCCTTGAGGCCGCCACCGATCATTACGCCTATCCGCCTGGCGCGACGGTGGAACAGGCAATGTCTTTCGCCCATCGCGCCATCCAGATGGGACCGACCAGCCCCTATGCGCACCGCGCCTATGGCTACCTCAATTCGCGCCTCGGCAACACCGAGGAATCGATCCGCTGGATGCGCAAGGCCTATGAGCTCAACCCCTACGACCTCGGCATGGCTGCCGCTTACGGCTATGGCCTGATCTTTGCCGGCAAATATGCCGAGGGAACACCCATCCTGACCCATGCCGTCGAGACGTTCAGCGGCCATCCGACATGGTGGGATTTTGGGCTTTTCGCCGGGCAATTCATGCTGGGCGACATGAACAAGGCCGCGATAGCCAGCGAGTCGCTGCGCACTACGGCGATGAAATCGCATTATCTGGCGGCGCGGCTGATCGGCGCCAAGGCTGCCGGCCGCGAACAGCTGGCAGCCAAGCTTCTGGATGAGCTGACCACCAAATTCCCGAAATTCGCCGCCGATCCGCGCGCGGCCTTCGCCGAGCGCAAATATCCCGCCGATCTGACCGACCGGCTGGTTGAGGCGCTGCGCGCCGCGGGCCTCGGCAACGCCAGCTAGTCTTTCCGGATCGCGAAAACTTTACTGGCCATCGGTCTGGACTGGGAGCAATCCAGCCTCGATTCGAATTTCCTCTCCAGTCTTGCAATAATCGCACATTTTCATGGTCTCATCCCTCTATGTTGCCGAGCGGGGCGCCGGGCCGAAGACGGTCGTCCTGCTGCATGGCTTCGGTGGTTGCCATGATATCTGGCGCGAGGTGACCGCGTCGCTAGGGCCCGATGTCAGGACCTTGGCCTACGATCTTCCGGGACACGGACTGTCTCTCGAATTTCCTGGCAGCGGCCCGGCCAAAACAGCGGCGCGAGCGGTTCTCGCCGATATCGCCGCACGCGGGATAGCAAGGGTGCATGTCGCCGGTCATTCGATGGGCGGCGCGGTCGCCTCCCTGATGGCGCTTGCCGAGCCTGAAAGGATAGGTTCGCTGACGCTTCTGGCGCCGGGCGGTGTTGGCCCCGAGATCAACGGACCGCTGTTGCGCCGCTACGCCGCGGCCGCCGACAGACGGGAAATCCGCGCCTGCCTTGCCGCCATGTCGGGACCGCGAAGCCCGCCGCCCGAACGCATCGTTGGCGTCCTGGCGGACCTACGCCGTCGCCCCGGCCAGTTGCGCAAGCTGATTGAGATATCGGCCGTCATGACCAGGAACGAGCGGCAGGGGGTCATCCCCCGCGAACAGCTGGACACCCTCGACATGCCGGTGATGGTGGTTTGGGGAACGGACGATCCGGTGCTGCCCTTTACCCAGGCTGATTGTCTGCCGGCGCATTTTCATATTCATCATGTGCTCGATGCCGGCCATATGCTGGTCGAGGAAGTGCCTGATGTGGTCGCCCAGGCCGTGCGCCGAAACATGGCACGCCGCGGCAGGCGCCTGCGTCCGACATTCGAGGCCGCGGCGAGCTAACTTACTTGCGCCCCGCATCTCGCCAGTGCATTTTGCCGCCGCCTGTGTTAACTCGCAATTAACCATATCAGCGAGGCGACGCCGATGAAGGACACTGGCGAAAACATCACCCCCATCGACACCTCCCGCAAACTGTCCGACGCCGTTCGCGATGTGAAAAATGCCTTCGCCGATCGCGACGATGTCGTGGTCGACATGCGCGAGGCGCACCGGATGCGGCTTGATCTGCTCGCGGCCGAGCTCGCCCCGGTCTTTGCCGACGTGCCCGCCGACATGGACAATTTCGACTTCGTCGTCTCCTCCGGCCTGCAGCCCCGCCTGTGGATCGACGCCGTCAGCCATGTCGCCATGGGGCGCGACCGCCGCACCTACCGCTTTCTCAGGGATACCCGCATCGGCCGCGTCGTGCTCGCCGAATCGACCGATATGAAACCGGTCGCCGATCAGGTCACGCGCTATGTGGCGGAGCGTATCGTCGAGCGCCAGCGCATGATGGAGGGCGGTGTCGAGCCGGCCGTCGCCGACCTGAAACGCGCCGCCGTGCCGGAAGCTGAGCCGCCCTTGCAAGCAGCCGTGCCCCGCAAGGGCTGGTCGACGTTCCTTTCCGGTCTCGGCTTGGTCGCCGCCGGCGCGCTTGTTGGCCTGGCGGTGGCGGCCGCGCTGTTTTGGGATCGCCTGATGGCGATGAAGATCAGCTTCTGATCAACGATCTGAAGGCCTCGGTGTCTGCGCGCCGAGTTCAATGACCTGCAGGTCCGATGGCGGCAAGGCCGGCCCGGTCAGGCCGCGCCGCGTCAGGCGAATCAGCCAATTGCCCTTCTCCCCGTCAATATCGAGCAGATTGTACTGTGCCGCCGGGTTCTTGCTGCCTGGCGACTGCCCGGCGGCGGCGACGCCGACGACCGGAATCCTGGCGCCGCGCCCGCCGATGAAGAACAGCGACGGCAGATGCGAATGGCCGTGCAGCACGAGTTCGGCGCCATGCCTATGAACGGTCTTGTGGAAGCGGGAGATGCCGAACAGGCGCTTTTGCTGGGCGACGGCGCCGCGCACCGGCGGATGATGGATCATGATCACCCGCAACAGGCCGCGTTTGTTCGTTGCGTCGAGCACTGTCGCCAGCCTTTGCGCCTGACCTTCGAGGAAGAAGCCGTTGGCCATGAACGGCGCCGTGGCGCGCGCCGTCGAAACGCCGATCAGCGCGACATTGCCGCGTACGCGCAGATAGGGAAAAGCGTTGCGGTCGATCGGCGCAGTCACGCCGTCGCCGCTCATCCACGCCGCCCAGGAGCGGCAGACCTTGTCGAAGGCGCCCGGCACATAGGCGTCGTGGTTGCCCGGCACCACCGAGACATCCTCCGGCGAACCCAGCGTCTCAAGCCAGTGCTTGGCCATCTCGATCTCGCCGTCGAGCGCCAGATTGACCAGATCGCCGGTAACGGTGAGGTGGTCGGGTGTGCTCGCCTTCATGTCGGCGACGATGGTGTCGATGACGGCATCGTGCATATGGCGGCGGCGGTTGCGCTGCCAGTTGACGTAGCCGACGACGCGCTTGGACGCGAGTTCGCGATAGGTTACACCGGGAAGCGGCCCCAGATGGACATCGGAAATATGCGCGAGCCTGAACATCCTTCCTTCATAGGCGACGCGCTCCCCGCTTTCCACTCACTGTTTCCTGCCCATCCACGGTTTCGCTAGTCATGGCTATATCGGACCCGGAGCAGGCGTTTCGCCAGACCGGCTGGGCAGGCCTCAGGGCAAGGCTGTTCCATCTCTATTTCCTGCTGCGGCGGCCGATGACGCTGGGCGTGCGCGGCCTGATCCACGATCGCGCCTCGAACACTGTCTTCCTCATCCGCCACACCTACGTTCCCGGCTGGCAATTGCCGGGCGGGGGCGTCGAAGTCGGCGAGACGCTCGGTGAGGCGCTGGTGCGCGAACTGGCCGAGGAAGGCAACATCGCGCTGACAGCCCAGCCGGTGCTGAAATCGATGCATTTCAACCGCCGCTCCAGCCGCCGCGACCATGTCGGCCTCTATCTCATCGAAACCTTCAACCAGACCGCGCCGAAACTGCCGGACCACGAGATCGCCGAAGCAGGCTTCTTTCCGCTCGACCGCTTGCCGCATGGCACGACGCCGGCGACGCTGCGGCGGCTTGCCGAGGTTTTTGAAGGCGAGCCGGTATCGCCGTACTGGTAGGCTGTCAATCCGATGCTCACGCCGCCTGCCTGAACCGCGCCCGATCGTGCGGCGCGCCATAGTCGAGCCCAGGCCCGACCGGCACGATGCGCGTCGGGTTGATGCTCTCGTGGCTGCCATAATAGTGCATTTTGATGTGGTGCAGGTTCACCGTGCCGGCGATACCGGGCACCTGGTAGAGGTCGCGCAGATAGTTCGAAAGGTTCGGATAGTCGGCGATGCGGCGCAGATTGCATTTGAAATGGCCGACATAGACCGGGTCGAAACGCACCAGCGTGGTGAACAGCCGCCAGTCGGCCTCGGTCATACGCTCGCCAGTGAGATAGCGCTGTTTTGACAGTCGGCCCTCCAGCGTGTCGAGCGCCGCGAACAGCTCGCCGAACGCCTCTTCATAGGGCGCTTGCGTGGTGGCAAAGCCGGCGCGGTAGACGCCGTTGTTGACGGCTGGAAAGACCAGCGCATTGACCTTGTCGATCTCGCCGCGCAGGCCTGGCGGATAGAAATCGAGAGCGGCATCGCCCCACTCGTCGAAGGCCGAATTGAGCATGCGGATGATTTCGGCGGATTCGTTGGAGACGATGGTCTCTTCCTTCTTGTCCCACAGCACCGGCACCGAAACCCGGCCCGAATAGGCTGGATCGGCCTTGGTGTAGATCTGATGCAGGAAGTCGAGGCCGTAGAGCGTGTCGCCGGTGGCGCCATCCTCGGCCAAAAACGTCCAGCCCTCAGCACCGAGGAAATGATGCACGACTGAAACCGGGATGATGTCTTCGAGCTTCTTCAGCGCGCGAAAGATCAGCGTGCGGTGCGCCCACGGACAGGCGAGCGAGACATAAAGATGGTAGCGTCCGGGCTCGGCCTTGAAGCCGCGCGTACGACCTTGCGCCGGCGCGCCGTCGCGCGTGATCCAGTCACGCCACTGCGTCTCGGCGCGGATGAACCTGCCGCTGCTATCGACATTGGCCGGACGGTCCTGCCATTTGCCTTCGACCAGCAATCCCATACGAAATCTCCTTGCGTGCCTTGGCCAATGTAGTCGCAAGGCGGCAATGTCGAAGCCGTCATCTGCTGAACAGAGCGTCACTCGTATGAAACGCCGGATGAAAACAGCCGATTGCAGCCGCCGGAAATTGATGCTAGCGGACACTCCGCATGTTCGATCTTGGCTTGATCCGGTTTGACCGACGACGAAAGGGCGCCCGCGCTTAGAAAGCGCTGACTGGCGAACGCTGCCGCTTGCAGCAACCTTTCCTCTTTATCGGACCGCGAAGACCATGAGCCTTGCCGACGTGAAATACCTGCCGGAAACTCCGGCGCATGATCCCGAAATCGAAGCCATCAACGACGAAGCCTTTGGCCCCGGCCGTTTCGTGCTGGCCGCCTACAAGATTCGCGAGACCGGCGGCCACGAGCGCTCGCTATCCTTTGTCGCCATGAATGGCGACATCGTCGTTGCTTCGGTGCGCATGACCCGCATCGCCGCCGGCGCCGGACGCGCGCTGATGCTCGGGCCGCTCGCCGTGCGGCCCGCCTTCAAGAATCTCGGTATCGGCCGCCGGCTCGTGGCGATCGCGCTGGAGGCGGCCGCCAAGGCCGGCGCGCCGGCGGTGATCCTTGTCGGCGACGAGCCTTATTACGGCCCGCTCGGCTTCAGAAAGATCCCCCGCGGCCAGATCTCCATGCCGCGCCCAGTCGACCTCGACCGGCTGCTGTCGCACGAGATCGTGCCCGGTGCCGTGGCGCGGCTCTCCGGCGAGGTCGGCCATGCCAGCCTTGCCAGGATCGCGGAGCAGGCACCAGTGATGGCCTGAGCTCCAGGATCGGTCGCGGCACCGGTCGCGATGGATCCCCATTGGTCAGGTTGCACCATGGCGGCGACCTCCGTAGCATGACCCGGAACAGCACGGAGCATGCAGCATGAACCCGAACGGCCAGATTGCGATCGTAACCGGCGGCGGCTCCGGCCTCGGCGAGGCAACCGCCCGCGCGCTGGCCGACAAGGGCGCGCGCGTCGCCATTTTCGATATCGGCATCGACCGGGCATCGAAGGTGGCGGGCGACATTGGCGGCGCCGCTATCCAGTGCGATGTGAGCAGCGCCGACAGCGGTGCGGCCGCGGTCGCCGAGGTGGAAAAGAGACTTGGGCCAGCGCGCATCCTGGTCAATTGCGCGGGCATTGCCATCGGCGTGAAGACGATCGGCAAGGATGGTCCACATCCGCTCGACCAGTACCGCAAGGTGATCGAGATCAATTTGATCGGCACCTTCAACATGATCCGCCTCGTCGCCGACCGTGCCGCCAAACTCGAACCGCTGCAGGGCGGCGAGCGCGGCGTCATCGTCAACACCGCGTCGGTGGCCGCTTATGATGGCCAGATCGGCCAGGCCGCCTATGCCGCATCCAAGGGCGGCGTCGTCGGCATGACGCTGCCGGTTGCCCGCGACCTGGCGCGCTCCGGCATTCGCGTCTGCACCATCGCGCCCGGCATCTTCAAGACGCCAATGATGGCCGGCATGCCGCAGGAGGTGCAGGATTCGCTCGGCGCGGCCGTGCCCTTCCCGTCCCGCCTCGGCGAGCCGTCCGAATATGCCGCGCTCGCCCTGCATATCGTCGAAAACCAGATGCTGAACGGCGAAACCATCCGCCTCGATGGGGCAATCCGCATGGCGCCGAAATAGACGGCCATGGCGGCCGGCGCAGTGAAGACCGGTCCGCTGGCCGGCCTGAAAGTCATCGAGATGGCTGGGCTCGGCCCGGTGCCTCTGGCCGGGCTGATGCTGTCGGAGATGGGCGCCGAGGTGCTGCGCATCGAGCGCACCGGTTCGGACCAACCCCTGCTGCCCCTCTCCGATGCGTACAATCTCGACCGTCACGGCCGCTCCATCCTGCGCGTCGACCTCAAGCAGGCCAAAGGAACGGAACTGCTGCTGCGCCTTGCCGAAAAGGCCGATCTGTTTGTCGAAGGCTTTCGCCCCGGTGTGATGGAGCGGCTTGGTCTCGGCCCGGATGCTGCATTGGCGCGCAATCCGGCGCTGATTTACGGCCGCATGACCGGCTTCGGCCAGGACGGGCCGCTCGCAGGCCGTGCCGGCCACGACATCACCTACCTCGCCTATTCGGGTGTGTTGCATGCCATCGGCCGGGAGGAAGGTCGGCCGGTGCCGCCGCTGAATCTGATCGCCGACAATGGCGGCGGCGCCATGATGCTGATCGCCGGGGTGCTTGCAGCGCTGTTCGAGCGCTCGCGCTCCGGCAAAGGCCAGGTGATCGACGCGGCGATGGTCGAGGGCGCTTCGATGCTGGCGGCCCCCATACACGCCTTCATGTCGGCAGGTCTGTGGAGCGACCGGCGCGGCGCCAACCTGCTCGATTCCGGTGCGCCCTTCTACGACACCTATGAGACGGCGGACGCACGCCACGTTGCGGTCGGCTGCCTTGAGCCGTGCTTCTTCGCCGCATTCGCAAGGCTGCTGCCGCTCGGCGAGGATTTTGTCCGCGGCCAATACGACATGGCGTTGTGGCCGGACATGCGCGCGGCCATTGCCGACCGGTTCCGGCAGAAGACACGCGACGACTGGGACGCGCTGTTTGCCGCAAGCGATGCCTGCGTGGCGCCGGTTCTGTCGCTGGCCGAAGCCAGGGATCATCCGCACAACCGGGCGCGTCACGCATTTGTGAAGGCCGGTGCGCTCGAGCGCCCCGCGCCCGCGCCACGCTTCTCGGCCTCGCAGCCGGCGCTTGCCGGCATGTCTGAAGATGACGATCAGCTGCCCCAGACTGTGCTGGCGCGCTTCGGCTTTTCGACCGCCGAGATCAAAGCGCTTGTCAAAGCCGGCATGATTGGGCCAGTAACTGGATTTAGAAAATCAACTTACCTGGTGAGCATTTTGGACCAGCCGAAGAAGGACGTCATTCGCGCGACGGACGCCGAGGCGATCAGGCTGGCCGCAACGCTGATCCGCAGCGCCCGTTTCGGCGCCCTCGCGGTGATCGAGCCGTCGACCGGCGCACCGCTGGCCTCCAGGGTCGGAGTCGCCACCGACATCGATGGCACGCCTCTGATCCTTGTCTCGGCGCTGTCAGCCCATACCGGCGCCATCCTTGCCGAGCCGCGCTGCTCGCTGCTTGTCGGCGAACCCGGCAAGGGCGATCCGCTGGCGCATCCCAGGATAACGCTGGTCTGCCGGGCGCAGCCGCTGGAACGCGGGTCGAGCGCGCATGCCCGCGCCGAGCGGCGCTATCTCAACCGCAATCCCAAGGCAAAGCTCTATGCCGAGCTCGGCGATTTCTCGATCTTTCGCCTCGAGCCGGAGCGCGCCAGCCTGAATGGCGGCTTCGGCAAGGCCTACCTGCTCGACCGTGCCGATCTCATCACCGAGGGGTTGATCGTCGACGAGCTGGCCGCCAGCGAACAATCCGCTCTCGACCACATGAATGCCGACCATCTCGACGCCATCGCCGTCTATGCCCATCATTTCGCCAGGGTTGAAGGTGATGGTTGGACCATGACCGGCTTCGATGCCGAGGGCATGGACCTGGCGTCGGGCGACACCGTTTGCAGGGTCTATTTTCCGCAGCCATTGAAGACCGCGCGCGACCTGCGGCCGGTTCTGGTCGACATGGCCAAAGCCGGTCGTGCGCCAGCTACGCAAGGATAATCGTCATGAATCAAAAGCACGTCTTGAGATTTGGGCGAAATGATCTACGATTCAGGCGACGCTGAATCAGCAGCGTGATCCATAGCTGAATTATAGCAGCCAACGCTATTTGCCCCCATAGCGTTTGGATGAGCAGGAAAACATGGGGCATCGATGGTCTCGACCAAACTAATCGCCAATGCCGAATCGGCGGCGACATTTCTGACCCTTATGGGCAACGAAAAGCGGCTCTTGATCATGAGCTATCTGGCCGACGGTGAAATGTCGGTCGGCGCCATCGCCGAAAAGGTGATGCTCAGCCAGTCCGCTTTGTCGCAACATCTGGCCAAGCTCAGGGCGCTCGATCTTGTCGAGACCCGCCGCGACCGGCAGATGATCTACTATTCCTGCAAGTCCGAAGCGGTGCGCGAACTGTTGCGCATGCTGGACGGCATTTTCGGGATAGGCGACTTGTCCCAGATGGCAACGCGTCTGCGCCGCGCCGGGACTTGACCTGCAGGGCTTGACTGGCGGCTCCGATCGCTCCTTACCTCGCTGACGATTTTTCGCCGGCCGAGGTATTGATGGATCCGATCCAGATCGACGACGCGCGCGATCCGCGGGTCGCCGCCTATCTCGACATCCGCGAGCGCGATCTCACCGGCCGCCATGGCCGGTTCGTTGCCGAAGGCAAGGTGGTGCTGGACGTCCTGCTGTCAGCCGGACGCTTTGCTGCGGAGTCGGTCCTGGTTCTCGAAAACCGCCTGGCCGGGCTCCACGACATACTGCGCAAGGCCCCTGCCGACCTGCCGGTCTACGTTGCGGCAAGCGCCGTCATGGACAGGATCGCCGGCTTCCACATGCATCGCGGTATATTGGCGATCTGCAGCAAGGGCACGCCACAGCCCGCCGAGGCCTTGCTCGACACCTTGCCTGCCGAAGCGTTGATCGTCGTTCTCATCGGCATCGCCAACCATGACAATATCGGATCGATCTTCCGCAATGCCGCCGCCTTCGGCGCCGATGCCGTCTTCGTCGACGCCACCTGTTGCGACCCACTGTATCGCAAGGCGATCCGCGTCTCCGTCGGCGCCGCGTTGAAGGTGCCCTTTGCGTCCTTCGGCGACACTGAAGCTTTCATCGCGAAGCTCGGCGAGTTGGACTTCGGCCAGGTCGCTTTGTCGCCGCGTGGTGAGGCTGACATTCGTGATGCCGCGCGACCGAAACGACTGGCGCTCTATCTCGGCACCGAAGGCGAGGGCCTCCCGGAGAGGCTGCTCACTCGCCTGCGGACGGTGCGGATCGCGATGTCGGAAGGGTTCGACAGCCTGAATGTTGCGGCCGCCTCAGCCATCGCGCTGCATCATTTTTCGCGCTGATAGGGGTAGTCGGGCAATTCCAAGCCGAGGCTCGAAACTCAGCTCGGCGAGTCCGCCTTCTGCAACGCCCGGACGCGATCGGCGAGGCTGGTGGTTCCTGACCGCGTTTCCTGCGGCGCCGCCAGCGCCTTGGCGATCGGTGAATCCGGTCCTTCGAGCTTGGCCGTCAAATGGACGACCTCAGCCGCCAGATTGTTCATCTGTTCGCGCAAGGCAGAACCGGCATCATTGCCATTGCCGGGGCCATTCCGGGGCTTCGCGGATCCAGAACCGCCAAGCTCCGCCTTCATCCGCTTGTTTTCGCGGGCCAGCGTCGTCAGCCTGGCTTCGAGCCGCTCTCGGTCGCCTTCGAGCTTGGCGAGCGTCTTGTCGATGTCCTCGTTCCTGGCGCGGGCACTGTCTTGCGCACCAACCAGGCCAGCAGCCGCGGCGCCTCCCGCAGCCTCGCCCTTCACCCGTTCGCGAAGCCGGGCCAGTTCCTTTTCGCGGCGATCGAGCTTGTCCTCGCGATCGGCAAGCGTGGCGAGCAGACGCTCGAGCTTTCTGTCGAGGTCGGCGGTTCTTTTCTTTTCGGCCTTCAAGGCATCGCGCGTGGCCTTGGCCTCGGTGACGACTTCCTGATGGCGCCTGTCGGCCTCCTTGCGCTGGCCGCGCAGCACTGAAATGTCGTTGGCGAGTTTTTCCAGCTCGGATTCGCGCGCCACCAGTTCGATCTGACGATTGCTGGAGGAGAAGGACGCGTCGTCGTACATATGTTCGAGCTTTTCCAGCTCGAGCGCGCGCTTTTCCATCATGCGCTCTGTTTGTGCAAGCCTGTCAGACAGCTGTTGTATCTGCTGCTCGCGATGCAGGAGCAATTCGTTTTTTTCCCCGAGCTCCGAAAGCGCCTGCTTTTTGTCCTTGCGCTCGACCGCCAGGCCCTTCAGCGCCTCGCGGCCGCGATTGATTTCGACGAGTTGCTCATTCGCCTGCTCACGCAGCGTCTTGATGCTGATTTCGAGCCGGCGCGTCGTCATGGCGAACTCGGCCCGCAAGCTGTCCTTGTCGGCCTGGATCTCGGCCAGCGTTCGCGGCACCGACGCCTCGACACGCTTGCGTGTCAGCACAACCGCCCGCCGCCAGATGGCCGGCGCGACCAGCAGCGCCAGAAAGCCTGCGCACAGAAAGCCGAGGGCGAAGAACAGGATCGACTGAACCAAGGTGACTACCCGTTACGGGCGGGCCGCTATCCGGCAACCGCCAAGTCTGGACTTTGCCATGTTCGCATGACGCAAATCCAGCGCTGCGGCAAGGGTTTGCCGCAGCTGCACCGGGTCAGAATCTGTTGATCGGGTCGAAGTGTGGTCGGAATCGCTCAGAAAGGATTCCAGGTCGGCCTCTGCGTCAGCTTCAGATAGCCGAGATTGACGCCAAGCCGCGCGCCGACGCCGGTGCGGATCGGCACCAGCAGCACCCTGTTGTTCTGCAGCACGTTGAAGCCGACGCCGGCCACGACATAGGCCGAACCGGCAACGCCGCCGAACCGATTGTAGAGATTGCTGACGTCGTCGAGGTTATAGACGAGCATCATCACCCGCGATCCCTCGCCGCCGAAATCCCAGCCGAGCGAAGGCCCTTGCCAGAACACCTTATGGTCGCCGGCATTCTTGGTGTAGAGCGTACCTTCGCCATAGGTAAGGCCGCCGATCAGCGCGCCGGAGCCCTCTTCGCCGAGCAGATAGCCATTGGGCAGGCCGTAGGAGGCAAAAATCTTCTCGACGACGGTGGCGAGACCGCCCGACGTCGCGCCGAAGAACTTGTGACCGGAATCGACGATCTCCTGAGCGGTGTATTCCTGTGCCCGCGACGCAGAGGTTGAGAAAGCGAGAGCGCCCATGAGGGCAATCGCCATGAAGAAGACGCGGACAAACGTCCGGTCGTAGAATCGGGAAACCATGCTTCCAATCTCCGTCAGGGAGCACTTTCGCCGACGCCTCGCACCCCGTCCGGCTCTTTAGGCGGCCGTTAAGGATGACTGTTACGGGCAAACTATGCCGTAATCCTTTTTCAACCATTAACCTCCCACATGAACATGGCGGTTCGAAGGCTGTTTCTGACTGTCTGCGCGGGCTCCCATCCTGTGCAAAGATGCCGTTTTTTCTCACGAGAATTGTGGATTGTTGCTGCACGCTCGGGCGCTGTGTATTCAGAATGCCTGGGGAGAGAGCGTGATTCGGGTGGTGAGCGTGGCAGTCGGTCGCGCGGCCACCAGGATGTGAATTTTAGCAGGGATTTTTCGCCGATGGCTGAGCTTTTCTCTCTCTCCGCACCCGATCTCGCAGCCTTGTTGTGCAGCCGAGTCTGCCACGACATCATTTCGCCGGTCGGCGCCATCAACAACGGCCTTGAACTCCTGGACGAGGGCGGCGCCGACGAAGACGCCATGAAACTGATCCGGCAGAGCGCCAGAAACGCTTCGGCCCGCCTGCAATTCGCTCGCATCGCCTTCGGCGCCGCCGGTTCGGCCGGCATGATGATCGACACCGGCGATGCCGAGTCCGTCGCCATCGCCTTCCTGAAGAACGAGAAGCCGGAATTGATCTGGAACGGGGTTCGCGCCCTGCTGCCCAAGAACAAGGTCAAGTTGCTGCTCAATTTGCTGCTCGTCGCCAATGCTGCCATCCCGCGCGGCGGCAGATTGGTGGTCACGCTGGAAAACCTCGACACCGAGCCGCGCTTTGCGCTTGCCGCAAGCGGCCCGATGCTGCGCGTGCCGCCGAAATTCCTCGAACTCCATTCCGGCAACAAGCCCGAGGAGCCTATCGACGCCCATACCGTCCAGCCCTACTACACGCTGCTGCTGGCGCGTGAGGCCAACATGACGATCTCGATTCACGCGACCGCCGAAGAGATCGTGCTGTCCGCGGCCTGAGCGAAGCCGTTCGGCAGGACGCCGAGCATCAAGAACAATCAAGTATCTTTTCCCGCTGATATTTGCGGCAATTCAGAACAGGCAAGTTTCATCGCCGGCAACGCCCCTGCAGAATGGGGCTGCAAACGACATGTTTGTAAAAACTTTACCTAACGGCTTTTCTGCTTCTTTACCAGATTGGCCTAGTGTGCATCCCGATACCCGGATGCCGCCGGTTCGCACCATGGCAAAGAGGACCCGGAAATGAAGCGCTGCATGTTTGTCGACGATTCGAGCGTCATCAGAAAGGTTGCAAAACGGATTCTTGGCGGCTCCGACATGGTGGTGATCGAAGCGGCAACTGGACTTGATGCTGTCGAGATGTGCGCTGCCGAGATGCCTGATGTGATTGTCGTCGACGGCGCCCTGCCGGACATGCAAGCGGTCGACGTCATTCGCCAGGTTCGCGCCATGGAGAGCACGATCAAACCGCAGATTCTGATCTCACTGGTCGAGGTCGATGTTGCCTCGATCATGAAGGCAAAGCGCGCCGGCGCCCAGGGTTATCTGTTGAAGCCGTTCAACCGGCCGCAACTGCTCGAACGTTTTCGTACCTTGAAGGTTGCCGCCTGACTCGGCACGTCCTCGGCCAAGAAGGACAGCAAAAAACCCGGCCTGAGCCGGGTTTTCTCATTAAATTCAATCGGATGGTGTTCGCTCAGGCGCTGACGCGGATGTCTTCCGGCTCGCGCAGCACATAGCCGCGACCCCAGACCGTCTCGATGTAGTTCTGCCCACCGGATGCTGCGTCGAGCTTCTTGCGCAGCTTGCAAATGAAGACGTCGATGATCTTCAGTTCCGGTTCGTCCATGCCGCCATAAAGGTGGTTGAGGAACATTTCCTTGGTCAGCGTGGTGCCCTTGCGCAGCGAGAGCAACTCCAGCATCTGGTATTCCTTGCCGGTCAGATGCACGCGCTGGCCGCCGACTTCGACGGTCTTGGCGTCGAGATTGACCACCAGGTCGCCGGTGGTGATGACCGACTGGGCATGGCCCTTGGAACGGCGCACGATGGCATGAATGCGGGCGACCAGTTCGTCCTTGTGGAACGGCTTGGTCATATAGTCGTCGGCGCCGAAGCCCAGGCCGCGCACCTTGTCCTCTATACCGGCCATGCCGGACAGGATCAGGATCGGCGTCTTCACCTTGGACAGGCGAAGTGTCCGCAAGACTTCGTAGCCGGACATATCGGGAAGGTTGAGGTCGAGAAGAATGATATCGTAATCATAAAGTTTACCGAGATCGACACCTTCTTCGCCGAGGTCGGTCGTGTAAACATTAAAACTTTCAGATTTGAGCATCAGCTCGATGCTCTGAGCGGTTGCACTGTCGTCTTCTATCAGCAGAACGCGCATTTCATTCCCCTTTTCTGCCGCCGGACCATGTCACGACCCATCCGGGACCGGAGCAGTGATTGCCTGAACAGAGGCTGCCATCGAATGGTTAACAAAACCTAATTCCGCACCAAGGACGGTACCAGATTTTTTAACCCCTTTCTACACCCTCTTGAATCTAATGATGAATCACAGAACCAAATCGCTAATGCTACACATTAATAAGTCGGACTAAGTGACTCAAGGGACTCGCTGGCCGGCTTCCGTATCGGGAGCCGGAATTTTTACCCGGCCTTAAGTCCTCGCCCTTATGATTAACAATGCGCGTAAACGAATGGTTACCGCCGGCAAAAAACTTTAGGGATTTGTTTCCCATAGTTCGGGGAATGCCGGTGGATACGGGCGGCGCCAGGCCCTGGCGGGCGGATTGGACGATATGTGCAGGTGTGCGTTTCCGGGAGTACCGAATCATGAAGTCACGTGAAAACCTCGTTCGGCTGAAGCAATTTCAGGTGAATGAGAAGCGGCGGCAGCTGCTGCAGCTCGACATGATGATCGCCGAGTTCGAGCGCATGGCCGTTGAACTGGAGCTTCAGATCACCGCCGAGGAGAAGAAGGCCGGCATCACCGACATCAATCATTTTGCCTATCCGACCTTCGCCAAGGCGGCGCGTCTGCGCCGTGATAACCTCAGAAACTCTCAAAGCGACCTCGCCCAGCAGCGAAGCGCTGCCGAATCATTACTCGGCGAAGCTGAAGCGGAGCTTTCCAAGGCCGAGATGCTGGAATCGCGCGACACCAAGATCCGCGACGCGGAACTCGGCGGTCGCAGCGCCATGATCGGCTGACGGCAGGGTTTGAGCCCGACCGGCGCCGCCTGACGCCGATCTTCTTGCTCCGGACCAAAAGGCTCCAGCGCTGCTGACTTGGCCGCAAGGCGGCCGCAGCCTCAGGCCCGTGCCAAATCCCCGTCCTGGTTCGCCGCCGCCCTCGCCCGCGCTTGCTTGATGTCAGGCACATGCTCTTCCGACCAGGAGCGTATCTGGGTGAGCAGCCCCGCCAAGTTCTGGCCAAGTTCGGTCAATTCATATTCGACCCGCGGCGGGATCACCGGAAAGATTTCGCGCCGCACCAGCCCGTCGCGCTCGAGGACGCGCAGGGTCTGCGTCAGCATTTTGGGTGTGATGCCGTCGAGCTTACGCGCCAGTTCCCCATTGCGCATCCGGCCACGGCGCAGCGCACAAACCGTCAGATAGACCCATTTGCTGGCCAGCATCTCGAGCACGGCGTGCGAAGGACACGTCCGCTGGAAGGCGTCATAGCCGGAGCCGCAATCATTATCACTATCCATGAGGTGCCTATATATGGAAAAGGTACATACTGGACAAGGGAATGTTACTATCGAAATGATAGTGGCTCAGAAAACCCCAGCAGGAGCCTCCCATGCGTGCCGTTGTCCAGAATTCAGTCGGCGGACCCGACGTCCTCGTCATCGCCGATCGCCCCGCGCCCTCGCCCAAGTCAGGCGAAGTGCTCGTGCGCGTGCATGCCGCCGGCATCAATCCGGTCGATGGCTCGGTGCGCGCCGGTTACTATCCTTTGCTGGGCGAACCGCCCTTCACTTTGGGCTGGGATATTTCAGGCACGGTCGAGGCGGTGGGCCCAGGCGTCGATGGAGGCCTCAAGGTCGGTGACGCCGTGTTCGGCATGCCGCGTTTTCCCAAGCAGGCCGCGGCCTATGCGGAACTCGCTGTCGCCCCGGCCGATGAAATCGCACCGAAACCGCAAGGCATTGACCACAATCATGCCGGCGCGCTGCCGCTGGCCGGTCTGACCGCCTGGCAAGGCCTTGTCCGCCATGGCGGCCTGAAGCGCGGCCAGCGCGTGTTGATCCATGCCGCGGCAGGCGGCGTCGGGCATCTGGCGGTGCAGATCGCCAAGGCGCGCGGCGCTTATGTCATCGCCACCGCCAGCCCGAAGAAACTCGATTTCGCCCGCTCGCTCGGCGCCGATGAAGTGATCGACTACATCAAGGGAGATTTCACCGCCGAGGTCAGCGACGTCGACCTGGTGCTGGAGCCGATGGGCGGCGACCATGCCGACCAATCGCTGACAGTCCTGAAGGACGGTGGCGCCTTGGTGTCGCTGCTCAATGTCCACGACACCACCCGAGCCAAGGCTGCTGCGCGTGGGATCCGCGTCGAGCGCATGTCCGTCGTGCCCGACCGTGAAGGCCTCGTCGAACTTGGCAAACTGGTCGATGCGGGAAAGCTTGCGGTCCATGTGGCAAAGAGCTTTCCGCTCGAACAGGCGAGCGCCGCGCACGCTTTTCTCGCCACCAGGCCGATCGGCAAGGTGGTGCTGACGGTCTGAAGCAGCAGGCATTACCGACAGGCAAAAGGGCGCGGTTACCGCGCCCTTTTCTATTGTGGTCCTGGCTCTAGTGCCGGTATTGCTGGATGCGCGTCGTGCGCAGCCCGGCAAGGCCGTATTCGTCGATCGACGCTTGCCAGGACAGGAATTCCTCGGTGGTCAGCTTGTAGCGCTGGCATGCCTCGTCGAGGCTCAAAAGCCCGCCGCGCACCGCAGCAACCACTTCCGCCTTGCGCCGGATAACCCAGCGACGTGTATTCGTCGGCGGAAGATCGGCAATCGTAAGAGGGCTGCCGTCAGGCCCAATAACATATTTGACTCGCGGTCTAACAAGATCGGTCATCGTACTCTCTACTAAAAACTCAAAGACCCAATCCCCACCACATTACCGCCACAGCTTTAAAAATTGCCTAAGCGAACCCTAATGAGTAGGTAAGGATCATGAACGCCGCGTTAGTCTTTTCGTCGGCATTTGAGGCAACGGCGGGCAGGCGCGCAATTTTCCCGCAAAATCGGCACCGCCGCAAAGCTGGCGCCGCTGGTGTGGTTGACCTATATTCGCGCCACTGCCATTGAAGCGCCGCGCAGAACGAAAGAACCATGAACAGCCTCGACCTTCCCGCCAGCCCGCAAAACACCCGCATCGTCGTCGCCATGTCGGGCGGTGTGGATTCGTCTGTCGTTGCCGGCCTTTTGAAGCGCGAAGGCTATGATGTCGTCGGCGTCACGCTGCAGCTCTACGACCATGGCGCCGCAACGCACCGGGCCGGGTCGTGCTGCGCCGGCCAGGACATTGACGATGCCCGCCGCGTTTCCGAGACACTGGGCATTCCGCATTACGTGCTCGACTATGAGGAGCGCTTCCGTAAGGCGGTCATCGACCCGTTTGCCGAAAGCTACGTCGCCGGCGAAACGCCCATTCCGTGCGTCTCTTGCAATCAGACGGTGAAGTTCGCCGACCTTTTGGCCACCGCCAAGGACCTTGGCGCCGATGCGCTCGCCACCGGCCACTATATCCGCTCCGGGGCCAATGGCGCCCACCGCGCGCTATTCCGGCCCGTCGATGCCGACCGCGACCAGAGCTATTTCCTGTTTGCCACCACGCAGGCGCAGATCGACTATCTGCGCTTTCCGCTGGGTGGGCTGTCCAAGCCTGCGGTGCGGGCCATCGCCGAAGAAATGGGGCTGACCGTTGCCGCCAAGCAGGACAGTCAGGACATCTGCTTCGTGCCGCAGGGCAAATATTCCGACATCATCGCCAAGCTGAAGCCAGCTGCCGCCAACCCAGGCGACATCGTCCATATCGACGGCCGCGTGCTCGGTCGCCATGACGGCATCCTGCGCTATACGATCGGCCAGCGCCGCGGCATCGGCATCGCCTCGGGCGAGCCGCTTTACGTCGTCCATCTCGACGCCGACCGGGCCCGTGTCATCGTCGGCCCGCGCGAGGCGCTGGAGACCCACAAGATCTATCTGCGCAACATGAACTGGCTGGGCGATCGCGCGCTGTCCGACATTCCGGCCGCCGGCATGGAGCTGTTCGCCAAGGTCCGCTCGACGCGGCCGCCGCGCCCGGCCGTGCTGCATCACCGCGCCGGCAGCACCTTTGTCGAACTGGTCGACGGCGAGTCCGGCATCGCGCCGGGACAGGCCTGCGTGCTCTATTCCGACGACGGCAACGAAGCCCGCGTTTTCGGCGGCGGCTTCATCGAGCGCTCCGAGCGCGGCGCCGAGGCCGAAGCCATGCTCAGCCGGCTCGCAGCCAGGCCGGCGCAGATTCCCGCAGAGTAAACACTACCCTCTCGGAGGCAGTTTGGTTTCGATCTGCCTTAAGAGCAGGGTTTCGAAACGGTCTCAGGACTTTGTGTGCGTGACTGTACCCGCCGTCAGGATGCGCAGCACCCTGATGGCTTCCTCGCCGCTGGTGCGCGGCTCGGCCCGCGTCTCGATACACTGGATGAAGTGCTCGAGCTCGCGCGTCAGCGGCATCCCCTGGCCGACCGCGACATAGGACGGCTCGTTGGTGGTGAAGGCCCACTGGCCGCTGTCCTGCCACACCGCATGGCGGTAGACGGCCAGCTTGCGCTCCCATGGCTCGACATCGTCGAACACCGCCATTGCCTTGGTGCCGACCACGGTCAGCCGCCGCTCGCGATAGGGATTGAGCCGCGAGGTGAAGAGATGGCTGCGCAAGCCATTGGGAAAACGCATGTGCAGATGCGCGAAATCGCTGAGATTGTCGAGGAGTGCGGCCCCCTCGCCCCTGACGTCGATCGGCTCGGTGCCGGTGATGGCCAGGATCATCGACAGATCGTGCGGCGCCAGATCCCACAGTGCGTCGTTCTCGGTGTGGAATTTGCCGAGGCCGAGCCGGTGCGAGTGGATGTAGCGAACCTCGCCGAGCTCGCCATTGTCGATCAGCGCCTTCAGCGTCTCGAAGGCGGGATGGAATCGCAAGACATGGCCGACCATGAACACGCGGCCGTTGTCCCTGGCCGCCTGCACGGCGCGCTCGGCGTCGGGCACGGTCAACGCAATCGGCTTTTCCACCAGCACGTCCTTGCCGGCCTCAGCGGCGCGCACGGCAAGATCGGCATGGAATTGCGGCGGCAGCGCCATGACGATGGCGTCGATATCGTCACGCACGAACAGCTGGTCGGGCTCGATCGCCAGGCAGTCCTGCTCGCTGGCAAAGCCTTCGGCCCGCGCCCGATTGGCATCGGAAACCGCATGCAGCGCGCCGAGCGCCTTGAGGGTGCGGATGTGGTTGCTGCCCCAGTATCCGCAACCGAGGACTGCAATGCGCGGCTTCATCAGCTTCAAACTCTAATTTCTTGGCCGAGACATAGCGGCGTGCCCCGTCGAACTCAACCCCGGTGGCTTACCGGAGATGCCAGCCCGGCAAAGCTTTTACCGGCGACAATATGCCGGCGCCCCTCGCGCATCGATGCTTGACAGGCTCGCCCTCCCAACCTTATATCCGCGCGACCTTGGCGAACGCCTCGAAATGCCTTTCGATTTAAGGCGGATTTCGGGCCTTTCGCCGCCCTGGCGGGGTAGCTCAGTTGGTTAGAGCACGGGAATCATAATCCTGGGGTCGGGGGTTCAAGTCCCTCTCCCGCTACCACTTCCAACCCACTATCGTACGTAACGGCAGCGTTGAAGTGGCTGCCCTGTCCGGTGGGCTTTTCAGTATACCGTGCATTGGGAAATGCGGCCCCGCCTATAAGGGCGGCAAGCTTGCCCTTGACCTCGATTTCGAAGCCCTCACGTGCCCGCTTGGGGTGCACGGTGACGCTATGAACAAGTCCTCGAAGGTTTTGGATCAGCGGGCCACGGTCGTCAGCAGCAGTTGCGTGGTCGGCCAACGCCTTTGAAAGGCCGTCGACGGTTTCGATGTAACGCTGCAAGGTCGCAGGGTGGAGAGCTACGGGTGACAGCGGCTCATCGAGACCGGAGAGCTGTGCCTCTACCTCGGAAAGCTGCGTCTTGAGTTCTGCAATACGCTGCTTGGCATCCTCTTCAGCAATGACGCTTCTGATCACAAGATCGATCGTGCGCTGCCGTTCGCCTTCTATCCGATCGCGCTTGCCTTGCAGCGCTGTGCGCATCGCATTCGCCTGTGCGGACAATTCTCGGCGCTCTTGGTTGTATCTGCGGATGTATGCCTCGATGAGGTCGGGGGCTTTCAGTTGGTCGCGCATGCCATCAAGGACCGCCTTTTCGATCTCGGGCAGATAGATGATGCGCCGATTGGAGCAGCTCCCGCTTTCTCGCACTGCCGAGCACCGAATACGCGTCTTGCCTGTCTTATCACGATCGTGAACCGACAGACCTGAACCGCAAACGCCGCAGCGGAGCAGACCGGACAACAGGTGAGCTGGCCGACGCTTGACATGAGAGGTTGCGTTCACCCTCACTGCCTTGCGAGCCTGCGCCTTGTGCCAAGTTTCGTCTTCGATGATGCGCAAATGCGGAACTTCTTTCGTCTGCCATTGGTCCCTTGGATTTGGCCTAGAAACACGCTTGCCAGTATCGGGGTTCTTCACCATTCGGACCTTGTTCCAGACGATCCGACCGACATAGAGCTCGTTGAAGAGCAGACCTACGCCGCGCTGTGCATTTCCGTTGATGGTGGAACCGTTCCACCGTATCCCCCGCGGTGGCGCTATACCATCCCGGTTGAGGTCACCGGCTAGGTCACGTGGAGCGCGACCGGCCGAATAAGCGGCAAAAATACGCCGGATAACGTCTGCCTCCTCTTGGACGATCTCGAGTTCGCCAGGATGGCCCAAGACCGGTCGATAGCCATAGGCCCGGCCTCCGGCATGACGTCCATCACGGACGACTCCAGCCATACCCCTACGGACTTTCTTTGCGCCATCCTCCCTCTGCATCTGACCGACAAGTCCACGAATACCAATGAGAACCGCATCGGCGATACCGTCATGAACAGCCTGGATTTCAATGTCGAGAAAAGAGAGACGTTTGTGAAGACCTGCGAGATCCGCCATGTCGCGCGATAGGCGATCGAGCGCCTCGACAACGACGATGTCGAACGCGTTCTGGCCCGCAGCTTCCATCAGGCGCATCAGCGCGTCGCGACCCAATATAGATGAGCCGGAGCGCGCCTTGTCCTCGTAGACCGCAACGATAGCCAGACCGTTGCGCGCTGCGTAAGCACGGCACAGCGCAATCTGGTCTTCAGTGGATTTTTCGTTCTGCAGCTCGGTCGAAAAGCGTGCGTAGACAGCGGCCCGCCTCATGTGTCGGAAGCCTTCTTCTTGCAGCGATCTGCATCCATGGCAGCATTTCGGCCAGCCGAAGCGCCGACGGATTTGAGATGATCGCCTCTGGCATCGGCGATGGCGAGTGCTTCGACAAACTTAAGCATGGCTGTGCGAAGCTCCTCCGGCGTTACCGCTAGGGCGGTTTCGCGCAGCAATCCACCATCGCGTCTGTGTCGTGCCGACTTCACGAAGCCGAGCATCACTAACACGACCGGCGATAAAAGGGGCACACGCCTTCGATCGTGCACTTGGGACCCTTCGGCGCGCAAATCGGATAGTCGCCGAACTGGCGAATCTAGATCGCACGGGCTGCAGCCGTGCTGCTGGGAAGCCTATGGCAGGAACTTGGGATGCGTTCGGAAGCTTTTTCATGCAACGCTCCCATCATCGCCGTAGGCAACGACCGGACCACTTTCTCCCTGCCTGCGGCGATATAGCCGTTGTCGAAGTCTCTTCGGGAAACACTCGCTCGACCATCCCCTCCCTGGCGGTGCGGATCGAGGCGACAGCGCGAACTTCGCCATTCCAGCCGTCGAAGGGAACTCGTTGAGCTTTGCCATAACTGCCGGTCAAGCCAGCCTGCATTCGACCGGCATGGGTTCGCTGGACCTAGCGCTCTCCTGCTTTGGGTCGATGACTGCCAGTTCCTCTCCTAATGCTGCGATTAAAGACGACACCCGACCTCGCACTCGCGGATGGAGATGCACAAGCCTTTCAATCAGGCGTCGACCTTCCGTGCTGGCAATAAAATTGATGCGTTCGTCGACCGGCAGCGGAGGAGGATCACGATCGATCTCATTGCCCGGCAGGCCTTCGAAGAAGCGGCCCACCGGAACACCTAGTGAACTAGCGATCTCGTAGAGCATGGAAGCGCTCACGCGGTTTCTCGCGTTCTCATATTTCTGGAGCTGCTGGAAGCTGATACCGATGGATCGGGCAAGCTGTGCCTGCGAGACGTCCGACTGCACGCGAACCGCAGCGATCTGCCTGCCGACATGTTGATCAGCAGGGTGCGGGCCACTCTCGATTCCATGGTTTGCCGGTGCGTCGAAGACGCTGCGACGTCCTGGCTCCGCAAATGCCTTTCGGAACTGCATCGGTCGCTCCATGTGTAGAGAGTTTGTCTCGGTAAGCCCCGCGAAAATCACCACACCGACGAATGATCGCGATTCCGGTACCTTAGTGCCGAAGTTCAGCTTGAGACTTTCTGCTCTCTAATCCGAGCTATGTCGTCTAAGGCCGAGCGGATTTGTGGCCACGGGGGCTCACTGTCATGTAGCGAATACTCCCCTTCCCTAAGCGCTGCATTTAGCTTGGCGGCTATACCGGCGAGCGACGTTGCAGGAACTTGGGATAAGGTTTCGAGTAATTCCTTCGCCCGCTCGCCAGCTTCGTGCTCAGCAAGTAAGGCTGTCGAATAACCAATCTCCCTAGCGGCGGCATCCCAGCGCGCCTGATTGGCTACGATTTCAGCTTCAGCTTGGGTGCGGGCCACTGTGTTAGCGGGACGAACACCGAGCAATTCCTGGAGGGCTTCAACGGAGTGAACTGTCACGCTCTCTCCGTCGGACAAGGTAACTGTCGTGCAAGGGAAGCCAACGGTCTCGATAAGTACCCTCTCCAGCCGCTGCTGCTGATTGCAAAGCCGTTCAGCCTCTTCCCAAGCCGCCTGCCATCGTTTCCACACCGCCACCGCAGGATCAATGGCGTCATCACCCTCCAAGTCGATGCCAGCGAACGATGTAGCCTGCGTCGCCGCCATTGCGGTTGCTGTTCCCGCAAGCACCTTCCTGCGGGTGACGAAAGGCAAAGTCGTGTTATTGTCGGAATCAGCCATGATCCGAGCTCCGCAAAGCGTGGGCGTGGTTAGACTGTTGGAAGCGGGGAACCACTTCCAACGGCCGTTACCTAAAACAAGCATATTTGCACTTTTTGTGCAACAGGGCATTTGAACAATGAAGGTAAGTGCGGCCCAAGTTCGCGCGGCCCGTGGGCTTCTCGACATTTCTCAACAGGAACTGGCGGATCTATCCAAGGTAAGTTTGAGGACGATCGTGCAGTTCGAACGTGGTTCGAAACCAGCATCTGAATCAATCCTGCAAGCGCTGAAGCTATCGCTCGAAGCAGCCGGAATAGAATTCATTCCAGAGAATGGCGGTGGCCGTGGTGTGCGCTTGTCACGCGGTACCGCGAACACTTAGACGAAGGCGGCATCTACAGGCGCCTTTAGGATTATCTGTTTCTCAATCAATGTCAGCAATGCGCCTGATTTCCGCCGTTCAGGCAAATTCGTTTTTGCCTGTGAGCGGACGTTTGCCTGACCTGACCTCAATGGCACCTAAGCGCGCTCACATCGGCATTCAGAAGCCCGGCGTTTTGTCTCGCAAGCTGCCATAGCGTTAATAAAACACCGGTCGCATAATAGCCCGGCATAACTTGTTTCATCTTGACTCATCGACGCGTTCGTTGGCGAATTGCCTCGGGGCGGGGAGCAAAATGAAACGGCCGTATCTTTCCTTAAGTGTAAGCGAAATCGAGGCGATTGCGAATAAGGCACTGGCGGCCGGGAACACGCCAACCCTACGTGCGGTTGCCAGCGAGTTGCGCGACCATCGCAATACGCCGAGCGCGAAGAAATTGCTTGCGCGGATCCAGCAGCTCCAGGCGTCGAAGCAGCCTGACCTGTTTGAAGCTATGAAGCCTGCCGCCCGCACCTCTCGAAAGCCCAAGGCTATTGGGGGGCATGAGCGCGTGCCTATGAAAGCAGGCAGCCGAACACCTACGGCGGAGCAGGAACAGGCGATCCAAGCGTTTTTGTCCGGCGGGTCTCTGCGCATCAATGCCTACGCCGGAACCGGCAAGACCTCGACCCTCCAGTTCCTCGCACAGAGTACGCGACGGCGCGGGCAATACGTTGCCTTCAACAAGGCGATCGTTACAGATTCGAAGGGAAAGTTTCCGGCAACGGTCGACTGCGCGACAACCCATAGCCTGGCACTGAAGTCCATCTCCTCGGACTACAAGCGCAATCGGGATAAATGTTTCAGCCGCTTAAGCGCAAGGCAGTTGGCCGAGATTCTCGGCATCAAAAAATCCTGGCGGATCGACAAGGATCACAGCCTGCAGGCGGTATCGCAAGCCTACCTGGTTCAGGAGACCGTCCGGCGCTTCGCCCACAGCGCAGACGAGGTCATTTCCGAAATCCACGTGCCACGCCACGGGTCGTTGCTGGCCGCAGGGGAACCGACCCTCAAGGCCGTTAATGAATATGCTCTAACCAATGCCCAGCACGTTTGGGAGCGGATGTGTGATGGCCGCGACCCTCTACCGCTCGGCCATGACGGATATCTCAAGCTATGGGCGTTGTCGAAGCCGCAACTTGCCGTCGATTACATCCTCCTTGATGAGGCGCAGGACACCAACCCGGTCGTACTAGACGTCCTCAAGCGGCAGCAGTGCCAGCTGGTCTATGTGGGTGACCGATACCAGCAGATCTACGAATGGCGCGGCGCTGTCAACGCGATGGAGGCTATCGAGACCGACACAACAGTGCATCTAACACAGTCGTTCCGCTTCGGTCCGGGGATTGCGGATGAAGCGTCGCGCGTTCTCGCCCGCCTTGGTGAGCTGAGGCCGTTAACCGGCAACAGCGCGTTGCGCAGCCGGGTCGGCATCTGCAATCCCGACGCGATCCTGGCGCGCACGAATGCCAACGTTATGACCGCGCTTATCGATTGCCTGGAAGCCGACAGAAAGCCCCACCTTGTCGGGGACAACAAGGACCTGAAGACTCTCTTGCGAGGTGTGGTTGATCTGAAGGAAGGCCGGCCGGCCGAGGCGCCGGAGTTCTTCGGGTTCACCAACTGGCAGGCGGTGGTGGATTTCTCAAAAACCACCGAGGGCGAGCAATTGGCCATGTTCGTCAACCTGGTGCAAAGCAAGGGCGAGAAGCGTCTACTCTGGGCTCTCAATCGCTCTTTTGATGAGGGTGAGGCCGACATCGTCGTCTCGACGGCCCATAAAGCGAAGGGACGGGAGTGGCGGAACGTTCGGCTGATGGATGATTTCCTCAAGACCCGGGAGGCCCGCTCGCCAGCAGAACAGGCGGCAAAAGAGCAGCATGATGCCGCCGAGTTACGACTGTTTTACGTCGCCGTAACGCGGGCCAAGGAGGTCATCGAGATTCCGACGATGCGGACGGGTCGGCGCGAGCCGGAGCGCGTCACTCCGCCTGCACCACGGGCCATCCCGCAACTGCCGAAGACGTCTATGGTCCAGCCCAGCGACTGGAAACCGGCTGCCAAACCGATCGCGAGTCCGGCCACCCCGCCTCCCGCGTCGAAACCCGCGAAGCGCGGTTTCTTAGCACGCCTATTTGGGGGATAGACCGATAGCCGCGTCATTCGGCTGTTTTGCGCCTCATTCCAGACATTGCTATAGTTCTCATCCGACCCCTAAAGCGGACGTCCCGTGATAGGAAATCGATGTCCTCCCGGACGCGGTCAGGGCAGCAGTAGCAGCCTCATGACCGCTTTCGACCAGAGTGATTTCTCAGTAAGGTATCTTTAGGCGATTCTGACGGTTTGGTGCCAAGCGTCGGATTCCGCAGCACGGAGTGAATATCTACTAGCTTACAAGGACAAAGCATAGGAATTCGGATGGCTCGCGGTGAATTAATGAAGAAATTGCTGGCGAGCTATGGCCGCGACGATGAGTTTCGTGCGGTTGCCGAGCAGATAATCGTCGAGGAAGAAAAGAAGAACAACAAGGTTCTTGCGCGCACTCTTCGCAAGACTCTCGAAAACGGTCCTTCGCCGAGCGGGCCTAGGTCCATGAAATCGCTTGCGCCACTCATCCCGTTTCCGGATGCCGCCAAGGACTTTGTCGAGCGGGTTGAGCCGACGCATACAACCAAAGACGTCGTTCTCAGCGCTTCCAACACGCGTGTCTTCATCGGTCTCCTCAAGGAGTTCCGACGGGCTGAAGAAATCCGACGCAGGGGTCTGCCTGTGCGGTCAAAGCTCCTGTTTTGCGGACCGCCCGGTTGCGGCAAGACCGTATCAGCGGAGGTTTTTGCCGCTGAGCTCGGCTTGCCGATGTTTGCCGTCAAACTCGACCAGCTGATTTCCTCCTATCTTGGGGAAACCGCGAGCAATCTTCGGAAGATCTTCGACTTCGCCCGGAAGCAGCCTTGTGTTCTTTTTCTCGACGAGTTCGACGCCTTGGCGCGGTCTCGCGATGATTCAAGCGAGCACAATGAGCTCCGGCGCGTCGTCAATAGTCTGCTCCTGTTCATCGACCGCCTCAGACCCCAGGGCTTCCTGATCGCTGCAACAAACCTCGACCACGCTCTCGACAGCGCGATCTGGCGGCGGTTCGACGAGGTGATCTGGTTCGACAAGCCGGATGAGCAGCTGATCGGCCGCTACCTACGCACAAAATTCCGAAATGTGTCGACGGCCTTCGATGTCGGAACGAAGGCTGGTGAACTGATCGGGTTATCTTACGCGGAGATCGAGCGCGTCTGCATTCAGGCGATAAAGTCGGCGGTCATCGAAAAGCGCAAGGACGTCAGGGAGCGGGATTTCAATGCCGCCATCCTCGACGAACAGCGTCGCAGTGCGGGTCGGTCGCGCCTCACCAGCCAGTCGTAGGAGGCCGCTTTAATGGCCCGGTACGACCATTTGCAGCTCGCAAGGCTGCCGGAGCAACTCGAACGCCGCAAGCGCCCGGGCTTTGGTGCAGCACCGGAGCGCGACCGTCCTGATCACAGCCGCCGAATCGCCGAGGAGCTCAACGATGCGGTCGCGGTTCAGCAGCGCCGCCGTCCTCCTGGGACCGTCAATCCATCTCTGATCCTTCGTGTCCGCATGACGGGTTCGCTGCTCGAAAGTGACTGGGAGGATCTAGGCCTAACGGTGCTATCGAGCGACGCTGACCGAACTCTTGTCCTTTTTTCGTCAAACGACGAATTGCACGACTTCCGGGCGCGGATCGTCGCCTATGGCGGTCCGATCCCGGCTGGGCAGGCGGGCGCTCCGTATGCGAACTTCGTCGCCTCGATTGCATCGGTTGGTACGGTCGATCCAAGAGATCGGATTGGGATGCGCCTGAGAGAAGAGGGCTACACCGATTCCGAAGACTTCGACGCTGTCGGTGAGTTGATCGCCGACCTGGAGCTCTGGGATCTGGGCCGACGTGACCTACGTCAGCGCAAACTTGGCGACATCGAAGCCTATGTGGTCGCTCGCGGCGGCGAATGGCTCGACGAGTATATTGGGCCGTCGATCACCATGGCACGTATCCGCGCCAGCGGAGAGGTTTTTCGATCGTTGCTGTCGCTTGAGGACGTCGCGTCCATCGACCTTCCGCCGTCCCCGGACGTTGCAACGGCAGAAGCCATGCGCCTCGAACTCGGCGAACTGCCGGAGCCGGGGCTCCTTGGTGAAGACGCGCCGCTCATCGGCGTGATCGACAGCGGCGTCAATGACCATCCCCTAATTGAGGACATCCTCGTGGGCGCGATCGGCGTTCCCGAACGTCTGGGCACTGCCGACGAATGGGGGCATGGAACGCGCGTCGGCGGCGTGGCCGTATTCGGAGATCTTCGTGCTCAGCTTGCCGGCGGTGCCCTCGCGCGCGCAGCGCGTCTTTGTTCCGCCAAAGTCGTCAACGAGCGTGGCGATTTCGATGAGAGGCGACTGGTACCCTCTCAGATGCGAGAAGCGGTCACTGCGCTTCACGCCCGTTTTGGATGCCGGCTGTTTGTCATCGCGCTAGCCGACCGCAAGCGCGTCTATGACGGTGGGAAAGTCGGCACCTGGGCCGCGACACTGGATGAACTCGCGCGCGAGCTTGATGTTGTGATCGTGGTCTCGGCCGGCAACCGTGCCCCGCGTGCGGGCAACAGGATCGAACAGGCTGTGACCGAGTATCCCCGCTACCTAATCGAAGAGGGCAACCGGATTTTTGAGCCCGGCGGCGCCATCAACGTTGTGACGGTCGGGTCTCTCGCCCATGGCAATGGGCTCGATGCGCGACTAGGCGCAGAGGTTGCGGTGCGTCCGATCACGCAGGAGGGCGAGCCGTCGCCATTTACGCGGATCGGGCCCGGGGTGGAGGGATCGGTCAAGCCGGATTTCATAGACATCGGCGGTACGATGATCGTCGACCCTCTCGTTCAGAGACTACGCGACGGCCGCGACATCGCGAGCGCCGGCCTGCTAACGCTTCATCATCGGCCGATTGAGCATTTGATCACCAGCGGATCGGGCACCTCCTATGCGGCGCCGCTCGTCGCCTTCAAGGCGGCGCAGGTTTTGTCCCGATTTCCAGAGGCGTCGGCCAACCTCGTGCGCGCACTACTTGCCACCTCGGCGACTGTACCTGAGGCCGCACACCGGCGTTTGTCGCCGTTGGGCGACGACGCAGTCCGGTGGGTGTGTGGTTACGGGCAGATCAATCTGGAGCACGCCGCATTCTCCGATGACGCACGCGTCGTGCTCTGTGCGGAAGACGAGCTGGCGATCGATCATTTCGCCATCTACGAGCTGCCGGTTCCAGCACTATTTCAGAGCACAAATGGCCGGCGCACGATCCGCGTTTCGCTTGCGTACGATCCGCCGGTCCGTCACAGCCGCAATGACTATGCCGGCGTCGGTATGAGTTTCCGCCTCGTGCGGGGGTGCGAGCCGGCGCTGATCTCGGAACACTATCGCCGCCGACCGCGTGACGAGGCGATCCCCGACATCGCAAATCGGTTCCAGTGTAAGATGGTCCCCGGTCCGCAATCGAGGGAGAAGAGTACGCTCCAGTCGGCTACTGCGACGTTCAAGACCGACATTTCGAACTACGGCGATCGCTATTACATCGTCGTTCGATGCGAAGCCGGGTGGGCGACGGAGCTTGACCGCCAACGGTTTGCCATCGTCGTGCAGGTCGCACACGAAGCCGAGATTCAAATCTACCAGCAGATACGCCAGCGTATCCAGCTCCGCGGTTGAACCGGTGAAGGCGGACATTGATATGTGCTCGACCCATATGCTCACCGGGTCGCGTTTATCGCAATTCTCGCAGATCGTCGGATTGGGGGGGCGTGTGTTCGGCCGACACACGCGCATGAAATGGTAAATCCTGTCCAACTCGCCGCCCAGCTCCGCTTTCATTTGAGCGAGTTGGGTTCCCGTAATGCACACCACGAGTTCGAGCATCTCGCACGCCATCTTGCCCGCGCCCGCATCTACAGCAACATCCTGCCTGCGACGGGCCCCGTCAGCGCCGGTGGGGACGGAGGCCGCGATTTCGAGACGTTTCGAACCGGGATTCCGCTACCCGTGGCCGGCTCCCTGTTCGCGGCGCGCTCATCGCGAGAATGGGCGGTCGCGTTTGCCTGTAGTCTCGAAAAGCGCATACAAAGAAAGATCCGTGGCGATGTCGAAAAGATCCTCGCGACTGGCAAGGTCGACGAGATCGTCTATTTCTGCGAGGCGAATCTCCCGATTGCCAAACGCCAGGAATTGGTAACCGCGGCCAGCGGCATGGGGGCTGAGCTCCAAATCTTCGACGGCAATACCATTGCAGAGTGGTTGGCTGAGCCCGACCTGTTCTGGATCGCGGAGGAATTTCTGCACGTCCCAGCCGAGATCAGCCCACAGATGCAGTCGGACGACGACGGCTATGCGCAGCATAAGGTGGATTGGAAGGCTCGGACGGTGCTTCCGATCAGCCGCGCCGACTTCGTTGCGATCAAAGCGGGTCTGCGTCATGCTACGTTTGAAGCTGTCGCACGACCGGACCTATCATTCTGGATAGAGAGAATGGCGGGCTTCCTCGTGCCGATGGCGCCGCGCGATCTGGTTCGCTCGGCGAGTTATGAGATAGCCGTCGCTCATCTGCGTGGTCGCGGCGACATGACCAGTCAGGCTCATCTGGTTGCCGACTACTTCGTCGACGTCGAAGCCCATACAGACATCGGCGATCTGACTACGGCTGCGACGTTACTGACCTACGCGTTTGGTGGGTACTGGCTGGGACAGTTCCTCACGAAGGAGTCCGATCTGCATGACTATCGGCGCAAACTCGCAGATGCCGTGCAATCAGAACTCGACGAAGCGATCGGTCCGGGACGAAGGGCGGGCCTGCTGCACGTGCGGGCCCTTCTGGAGCAGACGCCTGCAGGACCCGGCCTGGCGCCCGATTTTTCTGCTGTGATCGCATTCTGGAACGCGATGTTGGACAGCGCCGAGCAAGCGTCACTTTATCCGATCGAAGCATTTGCGGATTTGCTGGTCGAGATAGTCAAGCTCCGCGGTGACGATCCGGAGTTGATGGGTCTCGCAGCACGAGCCGATGATCTGCTGGCTGAGCGTATGGGCGGCGTCGCGGCCGGTGAGAAGGCCATCGATCGAGCTCTGTCGCTGCTCGAGCGGGACCAACCCGCGGCTGCCATCCGGGAACTTCATCGAGCCAAAGCCAAGTGGTTCTCTGGTGAGCGATTAGTAGGAGCGGTGCGCATCCTGGTCCTGCTTGCCGAACAATATCGCCAACATGGTCTCGCCTATGCTGCGAAGTACCATGCGATGACGGCCGCGCTTCTAACCCGTTACGAGCGGGACGACGGTGTCCGCCGCCTGCAACCCGAGGCTCTGCTCGACCTGCTCGATGCCGAAGACGGTGCCGGCAATTCGTTTGGGTTTCTTCGGCTGCTTCCCGTGTTCATTCAAGCCCATATTTTCCATGACGATCATCCACTGAACACCGAGCGGCATCCGCGCCTGCAGAGCAATCTGGGACAGTTGGCGTCCCTACTTGGTTTCCTGAAGCGGGGGAGCCCGACGACACGCCAGGCGCTAGACGAACTTGTAGGCGAGTGGCCTCCCTTACTCAGAGATCCGATTCTGAGCGCCGCGAACGAGCCCGATGGCTTTTGGAACCGAGGCACCTGGCCGGAGGCGTGGACCGGCCTTGAGGAAGCACTACTCGATCGACCCTTCGGCGATCTCGGGCTCGAACGACACGTCCGCTGGGAGGGGCTGGGCATCCGCTGGACTTGCGTTTTCCTCAACGACTATCGCACGACCCCACCGGCCGAGCAGATCATCGCGGAACTGCAGCTTGTAGTCTTCGCCTTCGCGAACAGGGACCTGGGAATCGTCCCGGTCGATATCACCATGAATATCGAGGTTTCCGACGCGATTGAGAGACTGACGGTAGAAGAGCCGACCGAGACGCGAGCCGCATTTCGCGTGACGCTGCCGTCGCGGGACCGAGGGCCGGAGGAAAGTGCTGATGTTCTATTGGTGTTCGCTGCGGCCCTTCGCGCAATCTCCGTGCTCGATGATGAGGCCTTAGCGAGGCAATTTGACAGGTCCGTGCTGGAACCAACCTTTGTTGGTCGGCCCTACGCGGAACTGTTCCGGGAGTTTGTTCCTGAGGATCTATTTGCCGAGTTCTTCCGCCAGTCGATCGCGCCTCTCGATCCCGAGCGTTCCTTCGTCAGCCGCGCCGGCGGCCGTGTTCAGTGGTTCGACGGGCCGGGTCCAACGTTCGAGTTGGAACGTGCACTCGGTGACGCGCAAAATAGGTATGACAAAGTCCTTGTATCGCTTCGGTACACAATTTCAGGCATCGCTCACGATCCTGGCACTCGGGCGCGATTGCTCGAGATGCATGAACGAGGCATGAAAGATTGGGAGATTCTGAGCATCTTAAGCAACATCGCGATGGGCATTCGGCTTGATGTGCCGGAAGATCTCCCACTTGAGGAGCTCCGAAGCCGGGGAATGGCCCTGTTAGATAAGGTCGAAACCGAGCCCGATGCGCTCCTACCGGCCGTGTTCACCGATGAGCTGCTAAGCGCCCATGCCAAGGTTTACCTTGGTGCCTTTTTCAGCAGCTGGCAGCTGCATTGGCCACCAAGCGTGGATTATGAGGGAGCTGAGAAATTTCTGATATCGCGATTTCGCCTTCGCGACGTCGACGTTCCGCATCAAGATGTATTTGGGTGGGATCAGGATGATGCGCCACTCAACCCATAGGCGATCATCGCGGTGGCTGCTGGCCGCAGGGCACGCGGTATTCTGACGTCTCGATCTGAGCGACTAGCACGCACGGTTCACCTGCTCTCTAATGATCGGTAGGCAACGGCACTACCGCTGCCACATTCTTGCTATCGCCTCGAAACAAGCGCAGCTAGGAATGCGTCGGACTATGTTCCGGATATGGCTCCTCAATGAGCTGCCATTCCGCTTCCGGCCTCTTCCCAGTCGTTGAACTTACATCAGAGAGGACTGTTCAACGATGGGCGCAACCTGCCACTCCACCGCCACTAGTCGCTGTTTTTTCGTGATGCATTGGTGTGCCATGAGACAGGATCAGCGACCCACCGATTGATGTCCGACTCCCTCCATCCCGCACCGTTTAAGCTGATCTTGACCTGGGCCGGGAACGTGCCTTCGCCGATTTTTCGGTACATCGTCGAGCGGGACAAGCCGGTCCGCGCGAGGACGGTCTTAAGGCGAATGATACGATCCAGTTCAGGCATGGCTGCCTTGTCTTTCGTTCAGAGCATTTGGCACCTGCTGGAACCAGACAGGACAACCCAAGGTCGCCGCGCAATCAGATTTGTCATCGCGTCGATCTGGGGCGTGAAAACGGCGGCGAATCGGAGGGTTTAGATTCCTATGCCACGGCCGCTGCCAATGCCGTGGTTGAAAGCGAGTTCCACACCCAGACGCCGGCCGGATTCGACCTGGATGCCAAGCGCCTTCTTATGATTGGCCAGTAGGGATTCAAGTTGAGGATCGCGTTCAAGGCTCTTGGCCATATCGGACATGGCCGAACGCGTTGACTTGTAGCCGGACATGTCGCCGGTCTGATATTGCTCCCGTCCCGTCCGATCGAGCTTTTGCCAGCGTTCGACGAAACGGTCGGCGCGGCGGCCGGGATCGATGTCCATCCCGGTGCGGATTTCCGTCTCAAGCTGGAGAGCAAGCACGATTCGGTTGACGCGGCCGGCACCCGCTTCACGAACCAGCTCGGGATTTTTCACATAAGCCGCTTCGGCATCGCGCCAGCCATACGGCCGCACCTTCTCGAAGGCGCTACGTGCATCCCTCAACTCGCGCATCTGCTCGGGACTGCCCTGCCCATCCGCATCTCCGTTGTGCGATATCGCGTCGAGAGCGCGTGCGTGACGAACAAGCGCCTTCGTACGAGCGCTTCGCAACGCCGCTTCCGCGTCCACCGGCACATTCGCGGCGCGTGGCACTCCGGTGGCGAGATTTCCTCTGCCGGGCGTCGCGTCTGCATCTCCGATCCGCACCCCAACACTCTCCCTTCCCGGCCCAGGTCCACGTTCCTGCATGGGCTCGCCGTCTGCGGGCGAGCGCAACCCGTCCAGCAATCCGCTGATCCTGTCGCGCAGCTTCTCCGGAACGATCCGGCGCACGATCTCGACCACGCGCTCGCGGAACGTGATGCCGCGCCGCTCGGCATAGTGTTGCGCCGGGTCGACCTGCTCGTAATCCGACGCCATGTCCTTGGCGCGGTCCCGTGACAGCGTATGGACGAGGCGTTCGCGGGTTGTGAAGTCGTCTCCGCCGTAATGCAGGTCCGCGCTGTCTCGATGCCGCGACAATGCGACGTAGCTGCCATGTGCATCCATGCCCGGCGTGGCGAGCACATGCGTCCGGTCGACGGTCATGCCCTGCGCCTTGTGAATGGTTGCGGCATAACCGTGGTCGATGTGGGAATAATCTTTCAGGTCGAAGCGAACCGACCTGTCGTCATCGGTGCGCACGGTCATGCTCTGTGTGCTGAGCTCTTCCACCATGCCAAGCGTGCCGTTCTTGACGCCGAGGCCACGCTCGTTGCGCAGGAACATGACCCGGTCGCCGCTGGCGAAGGTTCTTGGGCCGCGTTCGACAATCACTTGCACCTCGTCGCCGAGTTCTCCAGCAGCGCGCATGCGCTGGCGCGCGGCCTGGTTCAGGGCGCTCACTTCGTCGTTTGTGTGGGTGAGAATGATCCGGCTTGCCTCTGGATGCGCCTGCCTGTCGCGATCCCAGCGCTCGACGAGTTCAGATCGCGCCTCGTCGCGCGTTGCAGCCTGATGCACCATGCCTTGCGCGTCATAGGCGTTGTTCGCAGCGCCGATCCTGCCGGTTGCCAGATCGCGCGTGGCATCACGCTGCCAGTCCTCGCGCTGCCGACGCACCTGACCGATTTCGACGCCGCCGTGTCGCTCGTGGATAGAGCGGAATGCAGCGCCCGCTTCGATTGCCTGCAACTGCTGCGGATCGCCGACGAGGACGATCTTTGCGCCAACGTCCGCCGCATGGGAGAGCACGCGCTCCAACTGGCGCGTGCCGACCATGCCGGCCTCATCGATCACCAGGACATCGCGCGCGGTGAGCAGATCGCGGCCCTGTCCCCAGCTATGCTCCATACTGGCGATGGTGCGTGACGGGATGCCTGATCCGCCTTCCAGATTCTCGGCGGCAATGCCGGAGAGTGCGGCGCCTCGAACCTCGTAGCCCGCCGCTGCCCATGCC